>JBAZWC010000002.1 GCA_041660565.1 Patescibacteria group bacterium | reverse complement strand
ATCCATAATTTTAAATTTTAAAGGCTAAATTTTAAATGAATAAGTGCCGAATGCTTAAATTTTTAAAAGGTTCCTTATTTAGTCATTTAAAAATTGGCTACCTTTCATTTGAAATTAAAAATTAAAAATTTATAATTCTCATTTGCATAGATTTCTCCAACCTCTCGACAAGGCTCGAGGGGTCGAAATGACAATCTACAAGCGATACCTGATACTTAATTCCCGCCGAGTTCGATACGGGAAAACTGACCAATGCGAATGTTTTCACCGGTTTTAGCGATTATTTGAGTTAATAAATCTTGAATGGTTGTGTTTGCGTCTTTAATGTAAGCCTGATCGAGCAAAGTGTTCAAATCAAGCGGATTCATTGAGGCAATTTGCATAGCCAATTCTTTAGCAAAGGCCTGAAAATCATCGGTTCGAGCTACAAAATCGGTTTCACAGTTTAACTCTACCAAAGCGCCAATTCGCCCAGCGTGCACGTACGACACCACCACACCGTTAGACGTTGCACGTTCGGCTCGTTTTTCGGCCATCGCCACACCCTTTTCTTTTAGAATCTCAAGTGTTTTTGCCTCGTCGCCGCCGGTCTCTTCTAATGCTTTTTTAAGCTCCATTACCCCTAAACCGGTAGCTTCTCGTAATTTTTGAATTTTCTCTAGTGAACTCATATTAAGCCTTTGTTTCAGTCACTTTTTCGTCTGTCGCAGCAGCGGTTTTAACATAACCTTGTCTTGCTGTCTTTAAGGTCTGACCAACGTAATCCATAATTAGAGTTAATGACTTAGTTGCGTCATCGTTGGCAGGTATTGGGTATTCAACCACATCTGGATTTGTGTTTGTATCAACCAAGGCCACTACCGGCAGTTTCAATAAAGTAGCTTCTTTAATTGCGATGTCTTCTTTACCGGCATCAACCACAAATAATGCATCTGGACGTTTAGTCATGTTACGTACGCCTTCAAGTGTGAGCAATAATTTGGCTTTTTTATCGGTCAAATGCAAAACTTCTTTTTTGGTCAAATGGGCGTATCCCCCATCTTTTTCATCTTGTTCCATTTGTTCCAAAACTTTAACGTTTTTACGCAAAACGTCAAAATTGGTCAACGCGCCACCAAACCAACGCTCAGAAATGTAAGGCATTTCGCAAGTGTTAGCCGCTTTTTTAACCAAATCTTTGGCTTGTTTTTTGGTACCGACAAAAAGCACAATCCCACCTTTGGCAACAAGTTCTGACAAATACGCCAAACCTTTGTCTAGCTGAGATTTCGTTTGCTCTAAATCGATAATGTGAACTTTGTCTCGTTCGGTAAAAATAAACGGCTTCATTTTTGGATGCCACCGAGATTTTACATGACCAAAATGAACCCCGTTTTCCATCATTTCGCGTAGTGTTGGATTAGACATAAACTCCTTAAAAATTAATGTTATTCTATTTGTACCACAAAATGACGATCTTTACAACTATTTGACAAATCGCTATAATGATGGGCATTAGGGGGATACGAACATGCCACTGCCAAGACGGACGTGGGCAAGATACTATGGCTGGCACAAGCGCCAGCCGCGTGCCGTTCAGCTGTTCTTCGACGATCTGGAGTCTATGGTTCGCGACAGTCGTCACGAATCGATCATCTCGAGTCGCCCTGTCGTGCGGGTTACCGAGGACGAAATACACTCGATGATCGCTATATGGGCGTATTGCAAGCACGTTGACTACAACACGTACGACGAATACAACGTGACCGGAACAGACCCGCAACCCGACACAACGCTAATGGAGCGCGTCTGTAACGAATGTGGATGGCAAGAAGTAACGCGCAAATCCGGCGGCGGTGTGGTCATCGGCGTGTTGGAACGCGAGTGGCCGGCGTGGATTCGGGCACAGGAAGATCAGTTCGTCGAATTCGCTCGCGAGTACATCCCAGGGTTCTAGGAGGACGTTGAATGGACGAAATCAGCCTCAAGACCAAGCTGCATGGAGCGCAATCTGTGACTGTGGTAATCGAGGATATCGGCAGGCATATCGTCAACGGTAGTAAGGGCGAAACGCTCCAGAGTGTGGTGGGCACAGCCTATATGGTTCTGTGCCAAGCACCTTTCAACGACAGCGAGTGGGACATCGTCCTGCTTGAGGCGAAGAAGAACCCGCTTCGTATTACTGTCACGATGACGCGCCAGGCTGCTTTGGCAGCCGCACACTAGCGAAGGGAGAACCCAGATGGACCCGTGGCCAAAGGACGTCCGTTTGGACCAAGTTTCTGTTCCAAACGGTGGAGCAATCATCGAAGTCGAGGGGTACGACGACAAAAAGCCATACAAGGTTGCATCTACCAGCGCAGGAATGCCACTCATCGTCTTCGTGGCCGGCGCCTGCGCCAGCAAGACGCTTCAGGTCGTCTATTCTGACCTCATTGTTCCTCTCGAAGCGGCAATTGAGGAGGGCGAGGTACTTCGGATCAAGGTCACGATGACGCGCCAGGCTGCTTTGGCAGCTGCACGCTAGCGAGGGGAGGAGAGTGATGGATCAGGTCGACAACACTATCCCTGTGCTTGACAACCTTATTCCTCAAACAGGAATGGAGGTTGCTATTGTCGGGCTCGGAAAACGGACGGTGTTCCCGAACATCGACTGTATCTCGTGGCGAGACGCGGTCCAACAGACGTACACCGCTATCACCGGCTATGTGTTGGACCTCGCGCTCTGGGAGATCACCGTTAGCCACATTCTGTTCGATTTCCCCATGCAGATCGCTGTCGAACTCACACCATTGGGGAAGCCAGCGTAACACCGGCAAAAGGCCGCGGGAGAACATCCCCGCGGCCTGTATTTTTTCCTTCGTCATTCCATCTCAGGTAAAAATTCTTCTTTGTCATTCCGGGCTCGACCCGGAATATATATAAAAAAGTTGTTTATAGACTGGATTCCCGCCTTCGCGGGAATGTCAGCGAGAAAAAACCTTTGACATATGCTAAAACTTGTGCTAAATTATAGCTATGAAAGCAAACATTCACCCAACTTATCATCAAGCTTCAGTTACCTGCGCCTGCGGTAACAAATTTAGCGTTGGTTCTACCATGCCGGAAATTAAAGTAGAAATTTGCAACCTGTGCCATCCGTTCTTCACCGGACAACAGAAGTTTATTGACACCGCTGGCCGAGTAGATCGCTTCAAAGCTCGAGTAGAACAAGCTCAACTAAAAAAAGTGACCAAACGCGCCCCCAAAGTTGAAACTAAAGCCGAAGACACAAACCAAACACCTGTCGAAGCTTAGATTTTAAGACTAGGGGCATGTTATATGCAATCCGATCTAAACTTTATTGAAATTGTTAACCCGCTTATTGTACGCAAAGGCGAGTTAGATAAGATTGTCAATTCGTACGATTCTGCTTCAGCTGAAACAATAAACAAGGCGTTGGCAGAACTAAAAGAGATCAACAAAACGGTCGATCTTTACGATCAATACAAATCTGTAACAGATCAGATAGATCAAACTAAAGAATTGATCAGTGAAACCGATGGCGAAATGCGAGATATGGCCGAAAGTGAGCTTGCGGCGTTAATTGAGGCTGAATCACAACTAAAATCCGACTTAACTGTAGCCTTATTACCCAAAGATCCGCATGACACTGATGATATTATTCTGGAAATTCGCGCCGGTACGGGCGGAGATGAAGCCGAATTATTCGCGGCTGAGCTGTTTCGAATGTACGCCAACTATATTGCATCACTGGGCTGGTCTTTGTCTATTATTGACCAAAACATGTCCTCAATCGGTGGCATTAAAGAGGTTACCGGTCAAATTAGTGGTGAAAATGTCTATGCCAAACTAAAATATGAAAGCGGCGTGCATCGCGTTCAACGCGTACCGGAAACCGAAAAATCGGGGCGTATTCACACGTCAGCAGCAACTGTAGCCATTTTGCCGGAAGCCAAAGAAACCGACATTGTGATCAATCCAAACGATTTGCGGATTGATGTCTATCGCTCCACCGGGCACGGCGGTCAAAGCGTTAACACCACCGATTCAGCGGTGCGCATCACTCACCTTCCTTCGGGTTTGGTGGTAACATGCCAAGATGAAAAATCACAACTTAAAAACCGCGATAAAGCGATGGTGGTGTTGCGTTCTCGATTACTGGCGTTTGAGGAAGAAAAAGCCGCCAAAGAACGTGGGCAAATGCGTCGCAATCAAATTGGCAGTGGAGACAGAAGTGAAAAAATACGCACCTACAACTACCCTCAAGATCGTATTACCGACCATCGCATCAATCAATCTTGGCATAATATGGTTACCATTTTGAACGGAAATTTAGAACCGGTTATCGCTGCACTGGCTCAAGCAGACCAAACAGCTAAATTACAGACCGAGACTCCTCAGTTGTCAGATTCTCAAAATCTATAATATGAGACGGACTCTATCCTCCATCCTCAACCCCCCATCTTCTGAAATCGCACAGATTGTTTTTGCGGTACTCAAACCACAGACCACGCTAGATTACAAAGCATGGACGATATCTTGTGGTGATGTTGAAATTTCTGAGGGTGACCACAAAAAGATCGACGCAATGGTAAAACGCTGGCATAATGGTGAACCGATCGAATATATTGTCGGTTCCATTTTGTTTGATGGATTAAAGCTGGCGGTCAACCACGATGTTTTAATCCCCCGTCCCGAAACCGCCGAGTTGATCGAATTAATAAAAAAACATTTAACAGAGGTAAGCCACCCGCTGACTCTTGTTGATGTTGGGACCGGATCTGGTGTAATAGCCATCTCACTAAAAAAATGGGCAAATCTGAACAAAATCAATCTCAAAATTATCGTCACTGACATTTCGCCAAAAGCACTCGACATAGCAAAATCCAATTCCGCCCAATTAATCCAATCTAGCCAAATAGATTTTAGATGCGGAAATTTACTTGACCCAATTACCGAACCGGTTGATATTATTGTTGCAAACCTGCCTTACATCCCAAGTAAAGATTTGGAAAAGTTAGATTTGTCTGTCACCAAATATGAACCACTGTTAGCGTTAGACGGCGGAAAAGACGGGTATTTTTTGATCGATAAGTTGCTAGAACAAACTAAGCAAAAACTAACACCAAACGGCGTAATCTTTTTAGAAATTTACGACGAGCACAATATTGATCATTTCAAGAAATTTACTGATTTTGAGACTAAAATACTACCCGACTCGTTTGGCCGGACCCGTTTTGCGGTGTTGAGAAAAATATCATGACCATCGTAGGGGCGGACTTGCATGTCCGCCCCGCTGAGCGGGGCAATGGGACGCTCAGCGTTCCGCCCGCGGGAGGACACCCCACTACGCTCTCCTAGCTACGAGGGGCAGGCATGGGTCCTCCCCTACATTCTTTCAAACTCTAACTCTTATATAGCTGCAACGTTACGTCAACTGACTGCTCTTTACCGTCACGCCAGTAGGTTACTTTGATCTTTTGCCCCACGGAGTATTTTTGCACTAAATTGACTAAACCATGATTGGTATCAACCACCTGATCATTAATTGCCGTAATTATATCACCTACTTTTAAGCCAGCTTTATCTGCCGATCCGCCCGAGATTACGCCCGCATTTCCTTTGGTATCATTAGTAATTTTAGCGCCATGATCAACCGGTAATTTGTCGGCAGTGGCCGTTTCTTTATCCACAATCGTGTAACGCACCCCTAACGCAACCCGCTCAATATGACCGGTTTTGATCACGCTATTAACTGCCGGCTCTAACACATTGCTTGGTATAGCAAAAGCGATACTCTGCGCATCTGCCATGGCGGTAGTGACTCCTACCACTTTTCCGTCCAGCGTAACCAAGGTTCCGCCCGAGTTGCCCGAGTTAATGGCAGCATCTGTTTGGATAACCCCTTCTAAGTTTTCCGAGCTTACCCCAGAGCTATCACTGGCGGTAATGGTGCGTTCTTTAGCAGAAACTACTCCCACCGTAACCGTGTTTTGGAATTCGGCCAAGGCGTTGCCGATAGCCATTACCCACTGGCCAACCTGCAAGGCGTCGGAATCGCCAAAATCAACCGGCTTCAAATTTTTGGCATCAATTTTAATGATGGCAAAATCAAAAATTGGATCTAAATCTTTAACCGTGGCGCTGTATTCTGAGCCATCGGCCAATTTAACGGTGTACTTACCGTTCGCATCGGATACAACATGCTTATTTGTGGCTATAAGACCGTCTGACGAGATTACAAAACCGGTCCCGCCACCAGACGAAGAAACAGTCTGGCCAAAAAAGTTGGTGGTGCTAGAGGTAACGCTAATCGCCACCACAGACGGGCTAACCGCTTTAGCCACATCCACAAACTTAGAACTCTCTTCTAACGAAATCTTTTGTTTAACCGGCAAAATCAATCCGCCCGTGCTGCTATTTTGGTTTAGCCCAGACATTACATAAACTGTGCCAGCGCCGCCAACCCCACCCATTATCAAACACATCAAAATTGTAAAAACCAGCACCGAACGATTCATTGCTACCAAAGTCGGATGAATTTGAGGCCTAGCCACATCCTCGGTTTGATCACTTTTTTCGTCTTCCACGCCACTCCTTAAAAACTATTTTTTAGATTTTTTGTTCTCTGATAATAGATTGCTAAAATATCCTGTGGTTTTACTTAAAATGGTACCAATGCTAGATATAATCGGCAAAAGCCCATTCTTGGTCACCGATTCTACCGAGGCCGCTACATTATCCACCCTTTTAGTGATTGATTCGGTGTTTTTTAGCACTTTGGTTGCTTGATTCATTAAAATGCAAAGATAAACCGCAATAAAAATTATTGCAATCGCCAGAACTAAATATAAGAAAATTAACGCGCTTGTCATGTTACCTCTTTTTTAGTATGAAATTTATTTTTAACTTTAGATAATAATGTATGATGCTCGCTGCGAGAAATTACATACCAGCGATCTTTGTCGATCATTGAGTTTGGTAATACCACCAACCTGCCGTCATCTGTTCTGATTCTGGTTTTGCGAAAATCCATCGTTTCAATAAACCCTTCGGTATCGCCCACTTTTACCCGATATCCTAAATCAAAATCTTTATCGCGGGCTAAAAACAAACCGGAAATAATATCAGAAACCATTGCTCCGGCACCATTAGCGACTGCCAAACCTACTACCAATAATGACCCGGAAAGTGTCACAGCAATCTGAGATAATCCAAGGTTGCGTAAAATATGAGCAATTAAGACCACCCAGAAAATAAAAGATAATAGTGATTTAAGAATATCGATAAGCGATTTTTGCACTCCGGCAATTTTTAATGTTCGCCCGAATATCGCCACAGAAATGTAAATGATTAAATAACCAACCAAAAAATCAACCGCCACGGTAGGCAATTTCGGCACAAAACTAACAAAACCGCTTACTAATGAATTTATTCCGTAATCCATGGTTTTATTATAGCACTATTTTGATGCGTTAATATGTTCTACGAGCTGTTTATTAACTAATTTTGGATCGGCGGAGCCGCCGACTTCTTTCATCACTTGCCCCACCAAGAATCCAAGCACCTTGGTATCGCCGTTCTTGTACTGCTCAACCGCCTTTGAGTTATGCACTAACACGGACAAAATTATATCGGTGTAGTCTTTGGCTTCTGTGCTGACTGACGTTTTCAAAAACTCGGCGACTTTAACTTTGCCAGATAGCAAATCCATCAAATTATTTTTGAATACATTGTGCCCCAAGGTATCGTTAATAATCAAAGTAATTATGTGGCTCAACTCTTTTGGAGACAATACGATATCAGTAAAATTTAGTCCATTCTGCGAGGCAACTCGTTTTACATCACCAAACAAAATACGGGTGGCGCCACTTACTAACTCTTTTTGATCAAATTGGCTGTACACTTGCTCAATGTAATGACAAAAACCGGGGTCAAGAACGCAAGTTTGCGCTTGGTCTAAAGTCAAACCGTATTCGGCGCTTAAGCGAGCACGTAAATCGGACGGCAGCTCTGAGAGTTGTTTTTTCAGGTGGCTAGCAGAGAGTTCATCTGCTTTTTCGGCGATAATTGGCGGTAAATCTGGCTCAGGCATGTAGCGATAATCTTGCACATCTTCTTTGCTACGCTGTCCGGTAGTTACCCCCCTAGCATCATCCCACCCGCGTGTTTCCTGTTCTATTTTGCCATTAGACGTTAAAATAGACGCTTGACGGTCGATTTCATATTTAATTGCCCGCTCTACCATTCTAAACGAATTCAGATTTTTAACTTCTACTTTTGTGCCAAGTTTATCAGCACCAACTTTTTTAATCGAGATATTTGCGTCACATCTTAAATGCCCTTTTTCCATATCGGCATCACTTACTCCAGTTCGGCGCGCCAATGCTTGTAGCTCCTGCAAAAACGCTTTGGCGTCTGAAGCGCTATGGATATCTGGCTCGGTTACCAACTCAATCAGCGGAGTGCCGGCACGATTCAAATCGACATAGGTATAACCATCATTTTTATGCACCAATTTACCAGCATCTTCTTCCAAGTGTAAATGATTTATTTTGACGTTAAATGTTGTCCCGTTTTCTAAATCTACCACTTCTGCCGTACCGCCAATAACCGGCGGATTTGTAGAAGAGGTGATCTGATAACCTTTGGGCAAATCGGGGTAAAAGTAGTTTTTGCGCTCAAAATTCCACTTTTCACTAATCTTCCCGCCCAATGCTAGCCCCAAAAGCAATGTTTTCTCAACCGCCAATCTGTTCATCACCGGCAACGTTCCGGGCATACCAAAACAAACCGGGCAAACAGTGGTGTTTGGTTCCTTACCCTCGGCGTTATTATCGCAACCACAAAACATTTTGGATTTTGTATTTAATTGGATATGAACCTCTAGGCCAATAATCGGTTCGTACTTATCTGACATTTTATCTCACAGTGCTTTTAATTCGATTAAACCGTTTTTGAAACTCTGAATTGCTTGCTTAGCCTCCCACACCATCACCTCGGCATCAGCTTCGTGTACCAAACGATTGCGCAGTTTGTGGGCTTCCCAAACTTGATTATAAGCCGGTTTTGACATCTTGCCTTCGGCCAGTTTTAGTCGCTCGCCCATCGTTGCGCCGCCGCTCACGACACTTTTTAACACAAAGTCGAATAATGTATCCGCTTTGGTAACGGCTTGATGAAAATGAGCAGATCCACTTAGTTGCATCAGTTGCTCAATATCATTCCAACTACTAGCTACAAATTGATAGTCAAGAGACGAGCGATTGGTCGATTTTGATGGTGATATTGAACCAAATAACGTCTTAAACGGCCACGCGATTGCCCGCAGTAGCCCCATCACCAGCTTTTCCTCGACTGTTTCCCGTCTGGTCATTATTTAACCTCAACCTTAATCATTTTATCCCCTTTGGCGATTTTTTTAACTACGTCCATACCGCTAGTTACATGCCCAAAAATAGTATAACTTTTTGGCAAGTTTGGCTGATCGGCTAAGGTAATAAAGAACTGACTACCATTTGTATTGGCGCCCGAGTTTGCCATCGCTACCGTGCCTTCAACATACCCCCGTTGATATAAAGGTGAAGAGGTGTTAATTTCATCGGCAAATGTGCCGCCCCAAATACTTTCGCCACCGGTGCCATCACCCTTGGGATCGCCTCCCTGAATCACAAATCCCGCTTCTACTCGATGAAAATTTAACCCATTATAATATCCCTTAAAAGCTAACCTGATAAAGTTTTCGCTCGTTTTTGGTGCATCTTTTTTGTAAAAATCAAAGACGATTTCACCTTTATCTGTAGTAATTGTGGCGGTGTTTGCTGTTTCTACCATTAGTTGCTCCGGTGTTAATTTTGCTATGTGTTGTTTATACCAAGTGGTGTTTGTGGCAATTGGATATGCGACGACTAACGCAAATGCAATTACCATAATCCATAAATAAGGATGCTTAATGACCGAAAAATCGATGATTTTACGCTTTGGCGGCTTCTCTTGTTGTTTCTCAAGTCTTTTGACTTGCGCTCGTTTTCCCATTTTCACTCCTATAAGTTTGGGTGGCTGTCTAGCCAATTTGTTGATTTTTGATATGCGTTAGCCACGGCTAAAATGGTTTCGTCGTCAAATGCCTTACCCATTATCTGCAATCCAACCGGCAAGTTTTCACTAAAGCCACACGGCACCGAAACTCCGCACAAACCGGCCACATTAACCGGCACCGCCAGCAAATCTGCCATCCATAATTTTAATGGATCTGACAAATCATCGCCAATCTTAAACGGCAAACTTGGCGCCACCGGGCCCACCAGCACATCAACATTCTGAAAAACTTGATCGAACTGATGCGAAATCATTGCCCGCACTCGTTTAGCTTTATTATAATACGCATCGTAATAGCCACTCGACAACGCAAAACTACCAAGCATAATGCGTCGCTTAGCCTCATCGCCAAAATGGGTGCGCGACTGTAAATAAACGTCTTTAAGATTTTTGGCGTGGTTCGCGCCCGAATACCCATACCGAATGCCATCGTACCGCTCTAAGTTGGTTGATACTTCGGACGGCACCAAAATCATATACACTGCCAACGACATCTCGGAAAGCGGGATAGAGACTTCTTTAACTTCAGCGCCAAGCGATTTTAGTTGCGCCACCGCTTCCAGCACGCTTTTTTTAATATTTTCATCGACGCCGTCCGACATAAACTGTTTCACTAAGCCGACCGTAATCCCGTGTAAGTCAGATTTTAATAACGATTGATAGTCTGGCACTGTTTTTCGCACCGAAGTGCTATCACCTTTATCTGGTTCGGCGATGATTGATAATAACAGCGCCGCATCTACAACTGATCGTGTAAATAGCCCAACCTGATCCAAAGACGACGCCATCGCAATTACTCCATTGCGCGATACCCGACCGTAAGTTGGGCGCACGCCCACTGTGTTGGTCCAAGACGCGGGCAAGCGAATGCTGCCGCCAGTATCGGTGCCCAGTGAGAAAACACCAAAATCAGCCGCCACTGCCGCCGCCGAACCACCGGACGACCCACCAACAACCCGCGTGGTATCCCACGGGTTTTTGGTAATAAAATAAGCCGAATTCACAGTGGTGGTGCCCATGGCATATTCATCTAGGTTTGTTTTTCCCAAAACCACCATACCGGCATTTTTGAGTAACGATACAACATGAGCCTCGTAAGGCGGAATAAAATCATTTAGCATTTTTGACGCTGCGGTAGTTCGCACGCTCTGTGTTACCAAAACGTCTTTCAGCGTGCCAGGAACGCCATCGATAGCAGATCGCAAATTATTTTTCGCCCGACGATCATCACTCTTGGCCGCTTCTTTCAACGCCAAATCAGGCGTAACGGAAATCAACGCATTAATTTTTCGGTCTAACTTGTTAATCTTATCTAAATAATGTTTGGTTAGCTCAACAGAGGTAATTTTTCCCTCGTCCAACATTTTTACGGCGTCGATAATGGTTAAAAAATCAAGAGTCACCAAACACCGCCTTTACTCGAATAAAACCATCTTTCTGGTCTGGGGTGTTTTGTAACAGCTGATCGCGCATATTAATATTGGTAATTTCGTCTTCGCGCCAAATATTGTAAAGCGATTCATTGTCGATTGCTCCCGAATCAACCTTTACTTCATCAAGCTGATTGATGTATTTAAGTATATTGGTTAGATCAACCGAAAACCGATCAACTTCTTTTTCAGTTAAACTCAAACTCGCCAACTCGGCGATGTGTTTGACTTCGGTTTTGTCTATTTTATCCATAGGCAAAGTGTAGCATAAAAAGTCTATTGTAAAAAGACGCTTGCTCGAGTATAATCATTACTATACCCCGTGGCTTTAGGCCACATCTCGGAGGAACAACGGTGCGTAGAAATCGTTCGCGGTCTGAGTCGTCTCGACGCAGCAAGAACCCCTCCTTCCTAGTAGCCGGCCCAAAGTACAAGGCCAGCGCTGTGCAAGCGCGCTCCCCCCTTCGTCGCGATGAGCGCCGAGTACAGAACATCATCCTCGCCATCGGCTGGGGATCCGCCTAGCCAGTTCCAATCACGCCTTCTACGTTATAGCTCGCATCTCTGGTCGGAGTCAAGACTCAAGGAGTCAACACACCATGCTATCTGGACATCGTCCTGGTCGTGAACGAAGGCCGAAGCGAGATTACCATCTTCCGGCTTCAAAGCGGATAGCGAAGCTGCTCAAGCAGCTCCAATCGGGCTCTAACCCGAAGCATCCGCGATTCGCCACACCATGGCAGACGCCAGACATGATGACCGAGAGCACACCCCACGCGAACTAAGCGTGTTGCCGAACCAGGCGGGACAACGATGTCCCGCCTCTTCAATTTTTAATCGTATTTATTTACCCAAGGAATATTATTTTTCTCAAACTCAATCTTGAGTTCTTTTTTCAATTCAATTAATAATCCAGACAGTTCTGGCACGTTTTTTACCGCTCTGTCAGCATAATTTGGAATATGATCTGCATGATTGCAATTTTTAAGCCCAACTAAGGATAAATGGCTCATCGCTTCAATTCTATCTAACGCCTTAACCAACTTAGCTTCTGGGGTTTTCGCTGTCTCAAATTCTTCCCAAAGCGCTCGAATTGTTTTTCCTGCTTTGCCACCAATTTTTGTTTCGATATATTTTATCGCCTCAACCTCGCCACGTTGCTTATCCTCTGCCAAAACCTTTCCTTCTGCTACCAAAACTGCATCGATATCATCAGTAACTACCTCAATAATGTCGTGAACAAGCACCATTTTGATGGCATGCAATTCATCAATTTTTAGATTTAATTCTTCCGTCACCACCATTAACATAAAGACCATCCGCCAACAGTGGTCGGCCACGGATTCTCTTTCAGCATCGTCAGCAGATTCTTTGTATCTGACAACTAACTTAAGCATTTCGCTTAATTTTAGAGCCTCAAAAATGGTTTTGGTATTGGTATTTATCATGACCTCCGTAGGGGAGGACCCGTGTGTCCTCCCGCGGGCGGACACAGAGTTAAGCCCCTACACCATATTTAATAGATTTTTAGCTTCTTTTTCATAGATTATTTTAACATGAAGTTCTCTGGCCTTGTCGGCTTTGGAACCGGGATTTTCACCCACCACCACGTAATCTGTCTTGGCACTAACTGAACTAGACGCTTTGCCGCCTAACTCACGCACTTTTGATTCGGCTTCTTCACGCGTTAGGCTTGCCATCTCTCCGGTAAAAACAAAAGTTTTTCCGGTTAACGGCAAGGTATGGGTTGATGGGCTAGGTATGGTAATTTTGATGCCGGCTTTAGTGAATTTCTGCATTAGGTTTTGACCGATCGATGAGCTAGCGTAATCAAAAATGCTTTGGCCAACCACTACACCAACATCATCGATTTCTTGCCACGTTTCAAGATCAATTTTTTGTAAGTGATGCCATAAATCAGTTGGAGTTATCTCACCCGAAACCTTATTCGACAAAAATTGTGCCAATGCAAACGCAGTCTGCTCGCCCACATGACGGATGCCTAAACTGTACAAAAATCGGTTCAAAGCAATGGTTTTACGCGCTGCAATAGCGGTAATTAAATTATCGGCCGACTTCTGCGCAAACCGATCGAGCGCTTCAACATCACCAACTTTTAAGAAAAATAAATCGGCCGCATCGCCAATCAAATCGTTGTCTAACAACTGATCAATTACTGCTTCGCCCGCACCATCAACATCAAACGCGGCGCGCGATACAAAATGAACCAACTGCTCTTTTTCCTGACCAAAACAATTTTTGTTAGCACACCTTGCTACTGCTTCACCCTCGGGACGAACAACCTTGGATTCACAAAGCGGACATTTTTCGGGCATCACAAATTTTTTCTCTTTACCAGTGCGTAGCTCAGTCAAAACTTGCACCACTTCGGGAATAACATCTCCGGCCTTGCGCAAAATTACCGTATCGCCAATGCGCACATCTTTTCGGGCAATCTCGTCTTGATTATGCAAAGTGGCGCGGCTAACCGTGGTGCCCGCCACCACCACCGGCTCCATAATAGCAACCGGCGTCAGTGCCCCGGTACGCCCCACCTGCACCTGAATATCGATTATTTTGGTAGTTACCTCTTCAGCCGCAAATTTATACGCTACGGCATAACGTGGTGCCTTGCCCACAAATCCAAGTGGCTCCCAATAAGATTTTTGGTTAACAGAAATAACGGCGCCATCGGTTTGATATGGCAGATGTTCCCGTTTTTGTTGCAAATCGTCTAGAAAATCCCTAATCTCCCTTACATCCCGACATTCCCCAACGTCTAAACTCTTGAACCCGAGATTTCGAAGTAACTGATGCTCTTCTGCATGAGTTAAGATGTCAAAATCGGCCATCACCTGATACGCCACAAAATCCAAATGACGCGAGGCGGCTAGTTTTGGATCAAGTTGGCGAATTGAACCGGCGGCTAAATTGCGCGGGTTAGCGTAAACGGGCAAACCTTTTTTCGTTTGCTCGGCATTAATCTTGGCAAAGTTTTTGCGGCTAATCACCACTTCACCCCGCACCTCAAACCTCCCGCGAGCAATGTCATTCCCGCGAAGGCGGGAATCCAGTCTATAAAGAGACAGTGGCACAGCCTCAATAGTGCGTAAATTCTGAGTCACATCTTCACCAACTCGCCCATCACCCCTGGTTGCCCCTAGCACCATCTGGCCTTCTTGATAAATCAACGACACCGCTAAGCCATCTAGCTTTGGTTCTACCAGATAATCCCAATTAGCGTGCGAAACTAATTTCGAAATCCGCACCGTCCAATCGCCCAATTCTTCGGACGAAAAAACATCGTTTAATGACATCATTCGTTTCTGATGCGCCACTTTTTTGAATTGCTTTAGAGGTTGGCCCGCCACCCGTTGAGTAGGCGAATCTGAAGTGATTAAATCTGGAAATTGCGACTCTAGTTGCGACAGCTCATGTTTTAATGAATCTAGCGCCGCATCCGGAATGGTCGATTTATTTAGCACATGATAATCGTAGCGGTATTGGTTAATACTCGCTTTTAGCTTGTCAATTCTGTCTTTAGCTTCACTTTTGTTCATTCAGTTCCCTGACTGTTACGCCATCTGGCGAAGTTTTTTGATGCGGTCGGCTACGGGCGGGTGAGTTGAAAACAGATTATTTAACGCCCCAGCGTGATCTTTTAACGGATTTTCAATATATAGCATTGCGGTGGCTTTGTTTGCCACTTCTAATGGTTCTTTGTCGGCGGCGATTTTTTCTAAAGCACTGGCCAATCCTTCCGGATAACGAGTTAATAGCGCGCCACTGGCATCGGCAAGATATTCGCGTTTACGTGAGACGGCAAGTTGCATTAATGTAGCCACAATTGGGGCAATAATCGCCAGTGCAATTCCTACGATCATCAAAATGTTTCCGCCTTCTCTATTATCACGCCCTCTAAACCATAGACTGCGCATAAAGAAATCGGAAATCATGGCGATGGCGCCAACTAATACCATCACCACACACATTACCAAAATATCGCGGTTGCCAATGTGTGATAGCTCGTGAGCAATTACGCCCTCTAGCTCTTGTTTGTCTAACTTATCTAATAGTCCGGATGTTACCGCTAACGATGCGTTTTTGGGATCGCGCCCGGTGGCAAAAGCGTTTGGCGCACTATCTTGAATCAAATACAATTTCGGCATTGGCAAACCACCCGAAATTGTCAGATTTTCGACAATACGAAACAACGGCAATGCTTGTTCGCGTTTAAGCGGCTGAGCTTGCGAAACCGCCAGTGCGACGGCATCACCATGATAATAGCTAACCCATGCCTGGACTAATGCGATACCAACAGCAATGACCATAAAAAATGAGTTGTTGTATACGTAGCTAAAAACGTAACCGATACCAATCATTACGGCAAAAAAGATTGCCATTATTAGTACGGTTTTACGCTTATTTGAATCAATTTGATTGTACATTGTATCTCTTTTCTTGAGACTGATTTACGATACAATTATAGCACAATTGACGGTATTTTACCTTAAAATTTGACTGCCACTGGTTCTTTTTCGGACGCCGAGGCTTCAAATAGCTCTTTTTTCACAAATTTAAACATATTAGCCACAAAACTGGATGGGAATGTGTCTATGCTAATATTCAGATCGCGCACATTGGCGTTGTAAAATCGGCGCGCTGCTTCAATTTTGTCTTCGGTGTCGGTAACTTCATCTTGTAATTTGGAAAAGTTTTCGCTGGCTTTTAATTCCGGGTAACCTTCTGCAACCGCGAACACACTTTTTAGTGATTCGGTTAGCATATTTTCAGATTTTGCTTTGTCTGCCATCCCTTTTGCACCCATCGCCGCTGTTCTGGCTTCGGTAACTTTTTCGAACAGCTCTTTTTCGTGTTTGGCGTATCCCTTAACCGTTTCGACTAAATTGGGGATTAAATCATATCGGCGTTTTAATTGAACATCAATATCACTCCACGCTTCTTCTGATCTAATACGCAGTGTTACCAACCGGTTGTAAACAGAAACCAACCATAAAACAATAACCACAACCACAGCTAATACAATCCACCAAATCATAAACGCTCCTTTTTCTTTAATGTAATCAGTTTACACTACATCTGTCAATTTACTATGGGCGAATGTACAAATTCAATGAGCCTGATTTTGTACCCTCAGAGTCGGTAGTATTGTCCAACACCGCGCTTAATTGATAGGTGGTGCCGTCGGACTTATACCCATAATACTTAGACGTGTTGGGGTCTTTTGGCATCGTGCTCAAATACAATGGCACCAGCGCCTGAACCAGCACCGAGGACGAGCTATCTAATCGTTCAATAGCCACTGAAACAGGCAAGCTGTTGGAATGGTCTGTTTTGTACCTTAATAAAGCAGTTTCAATAGCTTTCAAATCACTCTTGCGTTGAATGTCCGCAGTACTTATTGAGGTTGATGCGGAACTGGTGGCGCTTGGCGATGAGGTTGAAGTTGTCGCAGATGTGGAAGCAACTGCGGATGGGGAGGCTGATGTGCTACTACTTGCCAATGATTTTGGATTAGATACGGACGAACCCGCAATAGATAATATTGCGGTCAATGACATTTCGTTTCCGGAGCTATCTTTTAAATTACTAACAATTTTGATTGGTAGATGTGTGGTTCGAGAAATCCAAACATCCGCTGACCCACTAGCTGTTACCCATTTTGATAAACTTTTTATCCCAGAAAAGAACGGCACGTCTGTTCCGGATAACGTTGTTGTGTAGTGATAAACACTATCCTCACCAATTTTTTCCGCTCCGGAAAAGGTGGTGTTGCCCAAAATCGTACCAAACTTATCTTTAACTGATGTAACGGAATAGGTTGGAGCCTTTCCTAGTTGACTCCAGTCAGTATTATCAGTCGAAGTAGTTGATGGTGACGGACTAGCTA
The DNA here is from genome assembly GCA_041660565.1 of Patescibacteria group bacterium. Lineage (NCBI taxonomy): Bacteria > Patescibacteria group bacterium. The sequence goes on along the minus strand of JBAZWC010000002.1, from coordinate 357,026 downwards.
CGACTGTGGATGACACTGATGGCGATGGACTAGTAACGGTTGTAGCTGACGCTGACGCGCTTGGACTTGGCGACGCAGTGGAACTGGTAGTGGCTGTGCCAGCCAAATCAACCGTAGTCACGCCGTAGTATAGGCTACCGTCAACAACTCGATATTCGTTTTTAACTTGGCTGGTTGAGCCGGTAGTCGTAAATACCAAGCTATAGTTAGCTCCTGCCACGTTTAAGTTGAATGAACCGGTTTGGCTAGATAAATCCTCGGTGCTAACTGACCCACCATATCCAACATATGTTCCCGAATAAGTTAAACTACTCTGGTCTTTTAGTGCGGTTGCCATTTGAACCGATGCAGTGGCCGGATTAGTTGATAATCCACCCCACAATGGCGAAAGTGGCAGAAAACTAAGTTTTGAACTGATGCCAGTTTCCAGGTACCCTTTGTCATCGGCAAAAACCAATCCCACACCAACAACTAGCAATAAAACGATTACCGCCACAAATCCGAAAATAATTTTTCCAATTTTAGGGCCACTTTTTGGCACTGCGGGTGCTGTCTGTGGCATTATTGAGTCAGACAAGGCGGGTGCAGGGGAAGTTGTGTCTGGACTAGCCGCTGGCGGCGCTGGTGGAGTAGGTAATGGAGTGGAAGCAAGCGTACTTGCAGGAGGCGTAAACGGGGTTGTAGGTGGAGTTGGAGATAAGTTTGACCCGGGTAAATTTGTAACTGAATCAACGGTTATTTGACCTGAATCTAAAGATGTTGGATGCGCGCTGTCTGAATCGGATGAAACAGAAGGGGTCGCCGCGCCTGATAAACCCGAATTCAAGCCGGACAGAGGCGGGGGTACTTTTGCGTCTGTCGATGAAGTATCGGTTTTAATTTCTGGTACCTGCCACTGATCTGATGACGGTGCAACACCGCTATTGCCAGCCACCGGCTGAGAGACGCTACCAGCGTCAGTAGAATTATCAATTTTAGTGTCGTCCAATTTTCCCTCCACTCCTTTATGCTACAACGAGAAAAATAATTTGTCCAATTTGACCAATAAGAAATTTATACGATCGGTTCAACAACTACGGCGACATTAGCTTTTGCATCGGCACCGAATACGACTTCTACACCTACTTCACCAAGCTGTTTTATTGGCTTGTCTAATTTGATAAATTTTTTATCTATCCCCATAACCTTTGCAACATCATCTTTTGTCACCCCGCCAAAAAGCTTACCGTTAGCACCGGCCTTAGCTTTGATCACAATTTTCTGACCTTGCCACTTATGCGCCAGTTCTTTTGCTTGATCTTGTTCTCGATCTTTTTCCGCTACCTGACGTTTTTGATCATCAAAGATTTTTTGAGCGGTCGGGTTATGTAAATTGGTCACCAGCCCACGCGGAATCAAAAAATTCAGAGCGTAACCGTCTTTCACTTCTTTAGTTTCCCCTTTTCGACCGATTCCCGGCACATCCTTGATAAAAATTACTTTCATAACAATCCTTTTCTTAACCATCATTTCAGCCCGGCGAACTCTGTCATTCCCGCGCAGGCGGGAATCCAGTCTACAAAAGATCTTCCGCAATTTCAAATTTCAAATTGTAAATTTCAAATTCTTTTCTAAGATTTCTCCACCCTCGAGACAATGCTCGAGGCTCTGCCCGTAGGCGACGCCCGGAGGGAGTCGAAATGACAAGAGCTGACGTTTTACTTTAATATCTCCAACGCTTTATCTAATTGTGGATCTTTTCCAGCTTTTGCATCATCTGCGGATAACGTTACCACCACATCTGGCGTAATCCCGACTCCATTTATCTGACGACCTTTCGGAGTAAGCCATTTGGCTATGGTGATTTTGATACCTGACCCGCCCGCCATATCAAATATATTTTGTACGCTTCCCTTGCCATACGTTTTCTCGCCCACTAGTTTACCGCGTTCACGATCTTGAATTGCCCCGGCGGTTATTTCGGATGCCGATGCCGAACCGTTATTAACCAACACCACCAGTGGTAAATCTGGCAACATTGGGTCAGAGGTTGTACGCAAATCCGTTTTACTACCATCCTTTGACTGCTCACTCACAACCACGCCAGGCGAGATAAAGAAGCTAGAAATTTGCTGTGCGCCAGTCAAATATCCACCTGGGTTGTCGCGTAAATCTAACACTAATCCATTGATATTTTTAGATTTCAAATCCGTGATGGCTGATTGCACCATTGAAGGCGTATCCTGAGCAAATTGAGTGATGCGTAAATAGCCAATGTTGCTATTTTTAACTTCATATTTAACCGATTTTACTGTGATGGTTTCTCTGGTTAGTGTTACTTCTTTAAACTCCGATGCCCCTTTTGGTAACAAAGTTAGTTTTACAGTGGTACCCTTGGTGCCGCGCATTTTGGTAATAGCTTCATCAATAGACATATTTAGAGTGTCTTTTCCATCAACTTTAGCGATAATATCACCACTTTTGATCCCGGCACGAGACGCTGGGGTATCGTCCAGAGGTGCGACCACCGAAATATAGCCATCGGTAATACCAAGCTGAATCCCAATACCGGCAAACTCACCATTAACATTCTCTTTATATTGCTTAGATTCCGTTGGAGTAAAAAATACGGTATGCGGATCACCAAGCCCATCTGTCATCCCTTTTACTGCCCCATAAACCAACTGCTGATCATCAATTGGTCCGGCGTAATTTTGATGTACTTTGTTCCACGCGTCCCATAATAATTTAAAGTCAACGTCATTTGGAGCGTCTGCACCATATCGCAACGCGGTTAGTTCTTGGCCAATCCAACCGTCAGACATACTGCTAGCTGTACCAAATCCCAACAAAAACATCCCGACCAATGTCAGGACTAAAACGGTAATTTTTAGCGATAATTTAGTTCGTAATTTTTGTAACATTCAGTTCCTTATTATTCTTTGTTATGGTTGCAGCCTGGCCATGTAATCAATCTTAGAAGATGGATATGCCTGACCGCTACTAAAATATGGATCTTCTACGGAATACTTGTCTCCGGATTTTCCGCTTATCACAATCCAGTGCCCGTAGTTTCCCCCGGCAACATGCACAATAATCGGCTTACCCAGCTTTACATAGCTATCCACCACTCCCCAGCTAATCCGCTCTTTGCCATACGTAAAACCTAATCTGCCACCAAATGCACCCGAAACCCCGCCCCACGACACTAAATCACCGTACATTGCCCCGCCGCTAATAAGTTTGCTTAGAATATCTGGCGGCGTACCGCCAACTCCATAGTAATTTGCAACCATCGAAATTGACGTAACCAAACACCCACTCTCCGCAAAGGTGTCGCTGTTACTATAGTTTGGGTTCAGTGACCGGTTTGCCCACCTTGAATCAGTTTGAAAAAAATGCCACGGTTGCGAATTCAGCACAACCAAATCGCCGCTCGCCGCGGTGTATTTTCCGGCGGAATTCATTGCCGCAATGAAATCACTAATACGGCCGTCTACAGCGTTCAATTGCGTTTTGTATTGAGTAATAGTAGATTGCAACTGCGAAATCGACGAAATAGTATTGCTTAGCAATGAGCTCTTTAGATTCATCTGGCCACTGAGGGCATTTTTTTGCTGAATTTGAGAACTTTGCATCTGCTGTAGATTTGACTGTTTGGTTTGCAAATCAGTTCGTTGCTGTTCGAGCTGTTTTTTGAGTGCATCGATTTCGTCAGCCTTGGACTGAATACTGTTTTCAATGGCTTGATAATTTTGCTGGGTAGAAATTGAGGCAGATATGCTTTCCTGTGCTAATGCCAATAAGGGTGAGTACGTTTCACTATCGATATACATATTATTTAGGGCTTCTTCTAGCTTGATCTTCTCGGCAGCAATCTCGGTGGTTTTGGTGTTAATTTGATTTGTAACATCATCAATGCTTTTGGCCGTGTTATTAATGTCATTGTTAATTTTGGTAATAGTGTTTTGAGTCTGTTGGATAGTGGTATTTATACTATTTACTTCGGTCTGGAGCTGACTCTGAACGGCCTGAGCCTGGGCCTGGGCTTGTTTTTGGGCATTGATTGAGTTTTGCAACGCCGCTTTTTCTGCCGTACAGCTGGCTACGCTATTACATGCCCCTTGGACCGCTTGCGGTGATACAACAAATAGACCTAACATCATCACCAATGATGATAGAATAACCAGTGATGATTTTAGAATTAGTCTTTTTTGATACAATTTATTTTTCATAGTCTGTCTATTATATGAATTGGTTTGAGGAATTACATCCTTTGCATATTATATTTTTTGTCATTTCAGCCCGGCGAACTCTGTCATTCCCGCGCAGGCGGGAATCCAGTCTACAAAAGATCTTCCGCAATTTCAAATTTCAAATTGTAAATTTCAAATTCTTTTCTAAGATTTCTCCACCCTCGAGACAATGCTCGAGGAGTCGAAATGACAAGCTTATGGGTTACTTCACATGCGTTCTAACGGCAAAGTAGCTACACAATCCGCCAATGACCACTCCTACGAATATCTCAACCAGAATTATCAACCACAAATGCGCGGTAAAGAACTGACCAAAATTAAACGATGCGCTGCCGACATAATTGGTAATGTATGGTGAGGCTGATTTTGCCCCGATGATCAGCAAGATTGTGGTGATAACCGTAGCAAAAGCCCCATACAAAATCCCCTCAAGCACAAATGGGAACTTAATGTACCAACCAGTAGCACCAACCAATTGCATAATCTCTACCTCTTCTCTGCGCATAAAAATGGTCAGTCTAATGGTGTTATAAATAACCAAAATGGCAATCAAAATGAATATCGCACTCAAAACCAGCCCAACTTCTTTGACAAATTGAGCCGATTTAATATATTTATCGATTAACTGCTTGTTTTCCTGATAGCTTACTTTGTCGATGGATGTTTTATATTGCGATTGATTAACGTAATCGGCTATTGACTGTAAATTCTCCGGTCCGTTGGCTTTAATCTCGATGCTGCGCGGCAATTTCGAGCCATACCCTTGATCTAACAACTTTAGCACCGTGGATCGGTATTGAGATTGTTCACGAAAGCGTGCCAGTGCCTGCTCACGTGAAATATAGGTGATTGATTTTACGTCCGAACGCCCAAGCAAAGAATTTTGCAAAGCGGTGATATTGGCGTCTGTAGCGTTATCGTTAAAGAAAACCGAAATATCTATCTTGTCTTCAAGCATTTTTGCAGTTTGGTTGATGGATAAATCCAAAGCGACAAATAATGAAATAATCGAAATAGTGAGCGTCATCATCATAATGGCCGCCAAACTCAGCCAGCGATTACGCCAGAAATCCACCACCCCAATTTTCAAAATTCTGATTAACGCCACCATTTTCATTACAAATATTCCTTACCCTTTTTCAAATTCTATAAAATGTATTTCCCTTTTGCTTGATCGGCTACAATTTTGCCCTCACGTAAGGTAATTACTCGTTTTTTTAAGGCATCTACAACTTCTTTATCATGCGTGGCGAGGAGGACAATGGTGCCTTTTTTGTTAATTTTGAATAACAAATCAATAATTTCCCAACTATTTATTGGATCCAAGTTTCCGGTGGGCTCATCGGCAATCAATAATTTTGGCTCGTGAACTAAGGCACGGGCAATTGAGACTCGCTGTTTTTCCCCACCAGACAATTCGTTAGGCATACTTCTGGCTTTATCCGACAAATTAACCAGCTGCAAAATCTCTGGCACCTTTAATTTGATTACGCTTTGTTCTGCGTCACTTACTTCCAAAGCAAACGCAATGTTTTCATAAACATTTTTATGAGGCAATATCTTAAAATCTTGAAAAACCACCCCAATTTTACGTCTAAAGAATGGCAGTTCGCGTGAGGTTAAGGTGGTAATATCGCGCCCAGCGACTACTATTTGTCCGCTGGTTGGTTTTTCTTCGGCAATGAGCAGCTTAATTAACGTGGACTTCCCTGAGCCCGATGGCCCAACTAAGGTCACGAACTCATCGCGATCAATGAAGAAGTTTAGGTCTTCAACCGCGGTCTTTTTACCATATTTTTTTGAGACATGAATAAACTCAATCAAATTACCCACCTAGGTTTATTCTAACACAGAACGTCAGCAACTGTCATTTCGATCTTTGTTCCCTCTCCTCCCGATAGATCCGTGTCGGAAAGGAACTACAAGACAAAACTGCAAAGTTTTGTCTTGATGAGAGGGTGGCTGAAAGCCGGGTGAGGAGCTCCTCATCCGCCCTACGGGCACCTTCTCCTCGTGAGGAGAAGGGTTCCGCGTATCAAGTCGTGATGCTTTACTCAGCCAAGTATTTCTCTGCATCTATGGCCGCTTTACAGCCAGACCCGGCGGCGGTAATAGCTTGTCGATATCGGTGGTCATACACATCACCCGCAACAAATACACCTTCGACGTTTGACTTTGTTTCACCGTGCAAAACGATGTAGCCCTTTTCATCAATTTCAAGCTGATCTTTGAAAATATCTGTATTTGGTTTATGGCCGATCGCCACAAACACTCCATCGGTTTTAATTTCAGATTTTGATTGATCTTTAATATTTTCCACCACTACTGCTTCAACTTTTGCCCCACCTTTTATCTCCACCACCGCAGAGTCCCAAACCACTTTGATTTTAGGATTATTTAGTACCTTTTCCTGCATAATTTTGCTAGCTCTAAATTCATTTCGACGATGAACAATAGTGACGCTAGAAGCAAATTTAGTCAAAAACATTGATTCTTCCATGGCTGCGTCACCGCCGCCAACAATGACCACTGCCTTATTCTTAAAGAAAAAACCATCGCAAGTGGCGCAAGCCGAAACGCCTTTTCCCTTAAATTCCGTTTCCCCTTTAACGTTTAACCACATCGCGCTGGCACCGGTAGCTACAATAATTGCGTCAGCCGAATACGATTTATCCCCTGATTCAATTGTAAATGGCTGTTTTTTGAGGTTTACCTTGTCCACCGAGGCATCAACAGTAACTGAACCAAATTTCTCGGCTTGCAAACGCATTTTGGCCATTAAATCCGGCCCCATTATGCCATCATCAAACCCGGGAAAGTTTTCTACCTCGGTTGTTTCGGTTAGTTGTCCGCCTGGTACGGCACCGGCAAAAACAATTGGTTTTAACTCGGCACGGGCAGCATAAATGGCGGCGGTTAATCCCGCCGGCCCCGAACCAATAATAGCAAGTTTTGTATGCATTAGATCTCCTATTTCGTATTAAGAATATATAAATTGGTGATTATTATCAAGCTTGGACTCCCCAATTTATCCAATATCTCCAATCGTCCCAATTCTTTCTAGCTTGGCAACAGAATAAATTCACGTTACACTAGACGCATTAAGAAAAGGAGCAACGTGGATACAGATACGATAAAAAGGCGAATCGAACTAATTGAGAAGCTACAGGGTGAAATCAAAATAGCGAAGGATATGCTTAACGAGGCCTTAACCAACGACTCAGCTTACACTGACGCCGCCGAGGAAGCCAAAGTAGCCAGCAGCAAGAAAAAACAAATTCTGTCCGAAATCTACAACCAACCCGCAAATAATAAATTACAAGTTGAAATCAAAGAAAATCGCGACGAAATTATGACCTTAAAAGAGATGCTTTCGGAAGAGCTAATAGAATATCGCATAGAAAGAAAAAGCGAGGTAATTGAGGTTACCGATGGTTCGCAACGCGGCTTCAAATTCTCCGTCCGCCTTACTGCTAAAAAATAGATCTCGCGGCCACTACCTCCCTTGCCATCCTTCGCAATCCTTAGCTATCCTTCGTTTACCTTATTACATTTATTGGATAGATCCGCCAAAATAATTCATCCAATGAACCAGTTTTCCATTTTGATAAATCTCTTCGCGGCCACTGAACTCACTTGGATCCCCCGTTGCGGAGCAACTATATTTATATTCGCCTTCATCTTTTTCAAAGTTGTTACCGAATCTGACCTTGTCGGAATATTCTTTAATAAATTTTTGCAAAACTGCAAAAACCGCACCAGCATCAACTCCCTCGACCGCCGCACCCCTATAGCTCATTGACCAAACTGGCTGGCCATCTTCAAACAAAACTTCTTGACCTTGAAAAATTAAGTGCTGATCGAAATACGTATCGCGATACTCTAAATTACCTGATTTAATAACGTACGTTTTACCACCATTGATCTCATCCGCCTTCATCCCAGAGGCATAAGTGCTTTGTCTAGAATTAATTAAGAATTTTAGAGATTTCTCATCCATACTACCTCCCGTGGCATTTTTTTTCTGTTGGCGGGCGGACACATGGGTCCGCCCCTACGGAACCCATCGCCATCCCTAGTTATCCTTTATTTTCCATGGCATTTTTTGTATTTCTTACCATTTTCATCCTCTTACGCTCTTCGAGCTACGGAGGACTCCGCTATGCTCGATTTATGCCCAACGTCATCGCCCATGACAATGTTTGTATTTAACCGGTGTTCCATCTGCTTTTTTCGCTCCGCATGGGCATGGATCATTTCGGCCGACTTTTTTGGACTCGCCGGTTGGCTTATTACTAGATCTGTCTGCCTCGCTAGACATCAACTTTTGCACCTTGGTTTTTTCCAATGTTTTTTCTTTGGTAAACCCGCCACCGCTATCCGATTCATCCGCTCCCTTTAATTGCACCTTCTCTGGCTTTGGCTGAGCTGCTGCCTGTGCCACTTCAACTCTAAAGATCATCTCTAGCGCAGCGCTGTCAATCACCTGTAACAATCGCTGAAACATTTTGTACGATTCTTGTTTATACGCAACTAGCGGATCATATTGCCCATAGCCTCTAAGCCCAATCCCATCGCGTAAATGATCCATCGCGGTTAAATGATCAATCCACGCCGTATCAATGGCACGCAAGTAAATTGCTTTTTCAATTTGGCGCATAATTTCGGCCCCAAATCGTTGCTCTCTCGCGTCATACTGCTGCTTGACCTGCGATAATATGGAATCAAGGTTCGCCTCGGTCCCAGCCAAATCTACGCCAATAATTCTCTGGATTTCGTCCTTGGCTTTTGTTAAGTCTTGATTTGTCTCTAAATAACTATTTAACGTAGCGCGAATGCGCTCTTCGGCAGTGGATAAAAATTGATTCTTAATGTAGTGGTTTTGCGCTTCTGCGGTGTTCATGTGCAAAATTCGACGACGACGTTTGTAAATCACTTCGCGATGTTTGTTCATTACATCATCGTATTCAACCAAGTGCTTACGAGTATCAAAGTTGTGTCCTTCCACCTTTTTCTGGGCGCTCTCGATAGCCCGGCTAATCATTTTATTTTCAATTGGCATATCAGCGGGAAGGCGCAGCGTGGTCATAATCGATTTTAACCGCTCGCCACCAAAAATGCGCATCAAATCGTCATCCATCGATACAAAAAACTGGCTCGATCCAACATCACCCTGACGTCCGGTACGTCCGCGCAACTGATTGTCAATGCGGCGTGATTCGTGGCGTTCAGTGCCGATCACATGCAATCCGCCAACCTCCGCCACCTCTTTGGTAATTTTAATATCCGTACCACGCCCTGCCATGTTTGTAGCCACCGTAACCGCGCCCACCGCGCCTGCGTGCGCAATAATATGCGCCTCTTTTTCGTGGTTTTTGGCGTTTAACAGCTCGTGTTTTACCCCGGCTTTAGTTAGAAGCTGTGATAAGTATTCGTTTTTTTCGATCGAAATTGTACCAATCAAAATTGGCTGGCCTTTTTGATGCCGCTCAGCTACGTCTTTGCACACAGCCTTAAACTTTTCGTCAACGGTCTGATAAATCTGGTCTGAAAAATCGTGGCGTTGGTTCGGGCGATTTGTCGGGATTTCAACAACCTCTAATTTATAGATTTTATGAAATTCCTCTGCCTCGGTTGCCGCGGTTCCGGTCATACCCGATAGTTTCTGGTAAATGCGGAATAAGTTCTGAAACGAAATGGTGGCCAACGTTAACGACTCTTTTTGCACTTCAACGCCTTCTTTGGCTTCGATAGCTTGGTGCAAGCCCTCGGAATATCGACGCCCGGGCATCATACGGCCGGTAAATTCGTCAACTATTACCACCTCGCCATCTTTAACCACATAGTCTTTGTCTCTCGTGAATAAAATGTTGGCCTTAAGTGATTCTTCCATATAGTGCACCAAATGCACGCCCTGCTCGTAAATGTTTTTCAAACCGAGCAAAGATTCCATTTTGGCGATGCCGGCATCGGTTAAACTGATGGCTTTCATCTTTTCATCAACGGTATAATCTTTTTCGGCTTCAAGATTGGTCACCAATTTGGCAAAGCGATGGTATTCACTAGCCGATTCCTCAGCCGGTGCCGAGATAATCAGCGGCGTTCGCGCTTCATCAATTAAAATGGAGTCTACTTCATCTACGATAGCGTAATGCAATTCACGTTGGACCATCTGCTCCGGATCTTGTGCCATATTATCGCGCAAATAATCAAAACCAAACTCGTTATTGGTGCCGTAAACGATGTCGGCCTGATAGGCAGCCTTGCGGCTAACCGCGGCTAAAGGCGAATCGTCCGAAGTATAAACCAAACCTTGCTCTTCGGCAGCTAACTGCGCGTCTTTTTCTTGTTGTTTTTTGGCTTTAGTATCGTAAATTAACGAAGTTTCGTGCCCAATTGCCGCCACAGTAACGCCTAAATAATCGAAAATCTGCCCCATCCAAGCCGCATCACGTTTAGCCAAATAGTCGTTAACCGTTACGATGTGCACGCCTTTACCGGTTAGCGCATTCAGAAAAGCGGGCAGTGTTGCCACTAAAGTTTTACCTTCTCCAGTACGCATTTCGGCAATTTTACCTTGATGCAGAACCACCCCACCGGTTAGCTGCACATCAAAATGGCGCTCTTTAATGGTGCGTTTTGCCGCTTCTCTAACCAAGGCAAACGCTTCTGGCAATATTTCATCTAGTACGCTTTGTTCGACTTTTTTTAGGCGATCAATTTGCCATTTTTCGCGTTCGTCTTCGTTTTGAATTAATGCGGATTCGGATTCGTCGCCCACCACGGCTTTAATTTCGTCTTGTACCTTTGTTTTTAGTTCTTCTACTCGAATACGGATCTGCTCTTTGGTTAATGCCTCGATGGTCGAGCTATGCTGATTTATCTGCCCAACAATCGGCTCAATTTTAGAAACTTCTTTTTTATTTAGATCGCCAAACAGTCCAAACATCATATTTCCTTTCGCTACATCACGACCTGTGTAGGGGCGGACCCGTGTGTCCGCCCTACAAATTATTGACATAAATCGTAAAATAGTGTAATAATATCACTGTCACCTACGCCTTAAAGATACACCAGATTAGGCGTGGCGACAAGGAGGGGGTGAGCAAAATGGCGTTCTTTACGGTTGTGGACGTGCGCGAGCCCAAGGCCTAAGGCGTCCCGCATGTGAAGAGGCTCGTTATCAACTCTGACTATGTCGATTGCATCGAGCCGTTTTATGCCGATCAGACGCTAGCACAACCCGGCCTGAGCAACATTAGGGTCAAGATGGTCGACGGAAGAGATATTGTTATACATGAAGGCCCAGATCCAATGGACGTCGCTGGCAAATTCGACCGAATAGCGCGACGTCTCGACGACGGCGACTTCAAGCACATCATGCAGGAGCTGGAGAAGTAGCTCCGCTTTCGGACCGGGACGCCATCGCGCGTCTCGGTCCTGTTCTTTTATATACAAGACTCCTCACCTCTCCGAGCCGTAGGCTCCAGCCCGTAGGACTTACGCCCGGAGGGTCTACGAGCCGGTGGCCGGCCTACGGTCACCCTCTTCTCTGAGAGGAGAGGGAAATACCAGAAAAGCCCTTCTCCTCCCTGCCCTTCCGAAGCATTGCGAAGGAGGGTGGAGGAGAAGGTGCCCAGCGGGCGGACGAGGAGGAATTATTTTTTTATAACATCAAACCCGGTGTAAGGCGCTAGAACTTTTGGTACCTTAATTGAACCGTCTTTTTGTTGATTATTTTCTAAAATGGCAATTAGCGGGCGTTCGGAAAAAACAGTGCCGTTTAAGGTATAAACAAATCGCGTGCCTTTTTCATCTTTATACCGAATATTCATCCGTCTAGCTTGAAAATCGGTGCAGTTGCTACAACTATGCGTTTCGCGATAAGTGTTTTGCCCCGCCATCCACGCCTCAATATCCCATTTTTTGGCGGCCGGAAAACCTAAATCCCCCGCGCAAATGTCGATTACTTGATACGGAATGTCTAGACTGGCCATTAGTTTTTCTTCTAACTCTAAAATCTTTTTGTGTTCCTGTTCGGCCATTTCGGGCTCTACAAAGCTAAATAGTTCCAGTTTTTGAAATTGATGCATACGTAAAATGCCTTTTACATCTTTACCATAGCTGCCAGCTTCACGCCTAAAACAGCTGGAAAATCCAACGTATCTTAACGGTAAATCTTCTTTTTTGAGCATTTGCCCAGCGTGCAGAGCTAACAGGGGCTGTTCGGCGGTGCCCGCTAAATATAAATCATCTTGAGTTTTGTAAATTTCTTCTTCGGCTTGTCCCAAATACCCCGCCGCATCCATTGCCGCTCGATTTAATAAAATTGGAGGCAGAATGGGCTTAAACCCACTTTTCATCGCCTGATCTAGCCCGTAGCGCATTAAAGCAAATTCAAGCACTACTAGTTCATTTTTAAGATACGCAAAACGTGAACCCATAGACTTGGCCGCCGCATCAAATTCGATTAAATCTAAATCTGCCGCCAACTGAATATGATCTTTAACTGTAAACCCAAATTTTGGTACATCGCCTTTTTTGTAGGCAACTTTGTTATCTTTATCGGAATGTCCGGCAATAACATCGTCAAGGGGCATATTTGGAATTTGCGCCATCACCTCATTCAAATCCTTTTCAAGCGCGTCTAAATGCGGGCGATGCTTGTCAATCTGTTCCGAAATTTGGTTCGCCTGCTTAAGTAAATCAACCTTTTTTTGACCAAACTCTTTGGCAATTTCTTTTGACACCTGATTCAAGTTAGATTGAAAAGCTTCGACTTCGGTTTGCAAGCGTCGTTTTTCTTTGTCTAGTTTGAAAGCGTCAACGGCCAGCTCTGGATTGCTTTGCTTTTTTGTCAGTCCTTTTTTGACCAAGTCTAAATGTTCGCGAATAAGTTGAATATCAATCATTTTTCCCTTTCGGTTTCATAAATGGGAATAAAATTACCTCTCTAAGTGTGTTCGAGTTGGTTAGCAACGCGCACAAGCGATCAATTCCCATTCCAAACCCGGCTGTCGGCGGCATGCCGTACTCTAATGCACGCACAAAATCATCGTCATAACTTTGCGCCTCTTCATCGCCTTTTTCACGCAGTTTTTGCTGATTTTCAAAGCGCTCTCTCTGCACATTCGGATCGTTTAGCTCTGAAAACGCGTTACATAGCTCAAATTCCCCAGCCACCAAAAGTTGAAATCGCTGCACCTCTTTATCGTTTTTACTTTTTGCCAACGGCGACAGGACGGTCGGGTGATCGATAATAAAGGTAGGCTGAATAATGTTTGGTCGCACCATATGTTTAAGTAGTAAATCACACATTCGGCCAAAGTCAGCTGACCGTGGCGTATCGATTTTGAGTGATTTTAGTTTGGCGCGTAAACTATCCTCTGTTTCCGCCCAAATATCGATTGAGGTATGATGTTTTACTGCATCTCTAAAGGTAATCCGTTCGAACGGTCTCGCCCAATTAATCTTGTGATCTTTGTATTGCGTGGTATCCGACTGCATCACCTCTTTTACCAATTTACGAATCATCTCTTCACTAAACGCCATCAGTTTTTGATAGTCAAAATAGGCCACGTAAAACTCGAGGTTGGTAAATTCCGGATTATGAGAATGATCTACCCCTTCGTTTCGGAAACATTTGGCGAACTCGTAAACTCGCTCAAACCCGCCCACCACTAACCGCTTATGATACAGCTCGGGAGCAATGCGCAAATACACATCGGCATCGTAGGCGTTGTAATGCGTGATAAACGGCTTGGCGGTGGCACCACCGGCTAAAGATTGCAAAATTGGTGTCTCTACTTCCATAAAATTGTTTGATTCCAGCTGCGCTCGCAGATTGGCGACGATTGCGCTTCGCGTACGGAAGATTTGCCTAACCTCTGGGTTGGCAATTAAATCGGCGTAGCGTTCGCGATAGCGTTTTTCGGTGTCTTCCAGCCCACTCCATTTATCGGGTAGCGGACGGAGCGATTTGGTTAGCAATTTAAAATGATCTAAGTGTAGCGTGACTTCGCCACGTTTGGTAATAAATAATCGCCCAGACACTTCCACAAAATCACCTAAATCAAATAACTCCCACAAGTTGTACTGTTTCCCCAGCGCAGATTGACTGGCTAGGAGTTGGATTTTATCTACACCATCTTCAATATCCACAAAAGTAGCCCCGCCGTGGCCTCTAAGCGCGGTAACGCGGCCCGCTAGCGTTAATTTATCTGCGTCCTCTACCGGAGATCCAACGTCTTTCCCCCAAGCTTTCTGATTTTTTTGCCACAAATCCAACGCTTGTTTAATACTATGCGTTTTTTCACTCTGGCTAGCAAAAGGATCAACCCCTAAATCAATTAGGGATTTAAGATGTTCAGCCCGTGCTTTAATTAGGTCATTTTCTTCTTTTTTCTCTACCATCAACTCCGCCATTCATCTTCGAGAATAACAAAAAGTAACGGAGAATGGAATACAGAGATTAGATGGACTCGACAGATTTGATCACATATTCAATTTTACCCGCCGGAGCAGACACCACAATTTTCTGGCCTTTTTTGGCACCAAGCAACGCTTTTCCGGTTGGGCTTTCAACCGAGATAGCGCCTTTGCGTGGATTTGCTTCGGTTGCGCCTACCAAAGTATAGCTTTCGTCACCACCATCAACGGTTACTACCACTTTGCAGCCCAAACCTACCACTTGATCGGATTTTCCCCTAGAATCAATTATTTTTGCTTTACGAACCACATCCTCTAGCTCAGAGATACGGCCTTCAACAAACGCCTGTTCATTTTTTGCGTCTTCGTATTCACTGTTTTCCGACAAATCACCAAATTCTTTTGCTTCTTGAATATGTTTAACTGCTTCTTTACGCTTAACTGTCTTTAGCTCTTTCAGCTCAACCTCGATTTTTTCCAAACCCTCTTTGGTTAAATATACAGCATCCGCCATATCAACCTTTCTAACGCTTTCGCGTTACGTAACTTAAAAAGCGACCATACAAGGTCAACTAAATTATTATACCTTAATTATAATAGGACATTATTTACTCTAGTAATATAGGGATGGGTTTAGGGTTTGTCAATAGTTGACGCAAACAGTAATTCGACTATACTCAAAACTAAGAATGGAGGTGCAAAATCGCCAAATTTATTTTTGTGACCGGCGGGGTAATGAGTGGAGTAGGCAAAGGCACAGCTGCTGCATCCATTGGCAAAATTCTCAAAAGCAAAGGGCTAGCCGTTACCGCAGTAAAGATTGACCCATACGTCAATGTTGATGCCGGTACCATGAACCCAATTGAACACGGCGAGGTTTTTGTCACCGACGATGGTGACGAAACTGACCAAGACATCGGCTCGTACGAGCGTTTTTTGGATGAAGACATTTTATCCTATAACTACATGACCACCGGACGGGTGTATAAAACCGTAATCGAGCGCGAACGCGCCTTGGAATATAATGGTCATTGTGTAGAAGTGGTGCCACACGTTCCAGAGGAAGTGATTAAACGAATTAAAAATGCCGGCAAAAAAGCTAAAGCCGATATCGTCATTATCGAAGTTGGTGGCACTGTGGGCGAATATCAAAACATCTTATTTTTGGAAGCCGCTAGAATGATGAAATTGGCCCACCCAAAAGATGTTCTGTGTATTTTAGTCAGTTACCTACCGATCCCCAAGAGTATTGGCGAAATGAAAACCAAACCAACTCAATACGCATCTCATTCGTTAAATGCCGCCGGTTTGCAGGCGGATTTTATCTTGGCCAGAAGTGAGCAACCGGTAGACGAGCCGCGAAAGCGCAAGATGAGTATGATGTGTAATGTGTCGCAAGAAGACATTATCTCGTCTCCGGATGCGCCAAGTGTTTATGCCGTACCGGATACTTACAACGACCAGCAACTGGGCGAAAAAATTCTACGTAAATTGCATCTGCGAGTACGAAAAGATGATCTGGTGTCGTGGAGCAACTGGGTTAAAGAAATCAATACCTACACCAAAGAAGTAAACATTGGCATTTTAGGCAAATACTTTTCCACCGGCGATTTTGTGCTGTCGGATGTGTACATCTCAGTTATTGAAGCACTAAAACACGCCTCTTGGGCAAACAAATGCAAACCAAAATTAACATGGCTTAATGCTGAAGATTTTGAGAAAAATCCATCCAAACTGCCAGAGTTAAGGCAATTTGATGGCATTGTGGTACCGGGCGGATTCGGCAACCGCGGTGTCGAAGGGAAAATCGCGGTGGCACAGTATGCCCGCGAGCACAAAATCCCCTATTTAGGTTTATGCTATGGAATGCAAATTGCCGTAATTGAATTCGCGCGAAACGTAGCTAAGCTAAAAGATGCCCACACCACCGAAATTGATCCTAAAACTGCTCATCCGGTTATTCACATTATGCCAGACCAAGAAAAAAAGATGCTGGAACATAATTACGGCGGCAGCATGCGGCTGGGCGCATATCCGTGTCAGCTGAAGGAAGGATCGATTTCCAAAATGGCATACGGGGAAGAGTTGATTTCGGAGCGCCATCGCCATCGTTTTGAATTTAATAATTTGTATCGCCAAAAACTGGAAGAGGCCGGGTTGGTGATTGCCGGCACTTCGCCCGACGATCGCATTGTGGAGATTATCGAGCTAAAAAATCATCCATTTTACGTTGGTTGTCAGTTTCATCCCGAATTTAAATCCCGCCCAGAAACCGGCCACCCGTTATTCAAACAGTTCATCAAAGCCGCGATTAAATAGCTGATTTGTCCTCCGTTGCATCGTTCGATCCCCTTCGCGACTTCTAATCAGCCTACGGGCGGAGCCTATTTACTATAATCCGGACTAAAATATTGCTGCAAAATCGCTTTGGCTACTGGCACAGCGGTTGAGTTACCTTCGTTGGTTAGCGGGCCTTTTTCGCCCAATACCACTAATGCGATGGTTGGGTTGTCATACGGCGCAAAAACCTCGTACCAAGCGTTTAGATACTCGTTATTTGCCCCCACCTGCGCCGTACCGGTCTTTCCTCCGGATGGCACAGGCAAAGTAGCCAATGACCGCCCAGATCCGCTGGTGTTGGTCAGCAGCATCCCCTCGCGTACTATCTGAATATTTTTGGGATCAATAAAATTGCTTGACGCAACTGTTGGCTTAATGGTTGATACCACCTTATCATTATCATCCATAATTTTGTCGACGATATGGGGCTGATATAGCGTGCCGCCATTTGCCACAGCCGACAACGCCGTAACCAACTGCAATGGCGTTACCAACAGGTCACCTTGCCCGATGGCCATGTGATAAGTATCGCCAATATACCAGCTTTCTCCTTTGTAGCTTTTCTTCCAAGCGGCGTTTGGAATTAACCCGGTCGACTCCGATGGCAAATCTACGCCGGTCTTCTTGCCAAATCCAAACAGTCCTAATCCTTTAGACAACCGATCTACACCAAGCCCACCAATCTTGTCATATCCACCCCCAACAGCATAAAAGAAAATGTCATTCGATTCTGCAATAGCTTTCTTAACATCTACACCTGTAATTAATTTATTCTGCCAGTTTGGAAATCGCCAAGGACCAATGGTAATCTCGGGAGGAGTATCAATTTTGGTATTTTCGGTAATTACCCCGTCATTTAGCCCAACCGAGGCCACAAACGGTTTAATGGTTGATCCAGAAGGATAAGTACCCTGAGTGGCCCGGCTAAATAACGGCTTGGTCGGATCGGTGGATAATTTTTGATAGACATCGCTAGACACACCGTTGGCAAACAAATTATTATCGTACGCGGGCAACGACACCATGCCCAAAATACCGCCGTCACGCGGGTCCATCGCAATTGCCACGCCAGAGGTAATCCCCGCTGTCTGCAATCCTTTTGACAGTTCGGTGTACATGATGTTTTGCAATTTGTTGTCGATTTTTAAAACCAAATTATTACCAGAAACCGGGGCGGAATTACTATCGTTCAGGGCCTGTAAAACTTTTCCACGGCTATCTACTACCTCTTGGATTACCCCGTCTGTTCCGCGCATTTGAATATCATAGCTCGATTCCAAACCGTTTTTGCCCACCGTATCATTTAGATGATACGAGCCGTTAATAATATCATCATTGTTTGCTTTACCCACATATCCCAAAATAAACGATAATCCATTTGTTGGATTGTTATACTGCCGAATACTGGTTGGAACCACTGCCACCGCGTCGATATTATTTAACTTTTCGGTCAAAATTAAGGCATCGTCCCTGGTCATTTCATCTTTAAGCACAATTGCTTCAATGCTAACCAATATCTTTTTTTCAATTTGCGTGATCTGACTTTGTTTTTCGGCCTCTGTCCAGCCAAGTGCATTCGTTATCTGATCGTAAACCTTGTTTCGGTCGGATAACTTTTTCGGCAAATTGCTGGGGGTAAGTTGAACTTGAAATGTAGCTACGTTTCGAGCCAACCACACCCCGCGACTGTCAAATATACCTCCCCGTTTTGCCGGATTAATTACCTGACGAACACTATTCGCCTTGGCCAACACGGCGTTATTTGTTCCTTGTACAATTTGTACATCCACTAAACGCCATATTAACAATCCAAAAATCAGCAATGATAGATAAACGAATCCTCGATAATGATGACTACTCGGTTTTTCTGCCATTTCCGGATTGTCTTCACTCTCCGGATCGGTGTAACGATAATCTACCACATCGCTATGATCTATCTGGTCGGTGCTGTTTTCATATTGATCAAATATACTCACTCAATCCTCATCTGACTTTTGGCCTTAAACCAATCCTGACTTAAAGTAAACAAACCAATTATAAGCATCCCAATAATTAAAGAGTACACCCCGTTACCAATTAACCGGCTAAGCGAAATTGATGACGGGGCGGATAATATTGTCATAATGAAATCAAAAATCGCTGAGGTTAAGAACAAAGCGACCATAGCAAAGATGACCGATCCTTCTCGAACGAACCGGCTTTTAACCAGTTCCAGCATCAACAAAATCATAATTAACGCAAAAGCCGATTCGCCAATTCTAATGTTATTGACAGTGTCTAGCACCACACTTGCCCCCAAAATATTGATCCACGGCACGGTTTGATTTTTCTGCACCACCAAAACTACAATCGCGATGGTAATGATGTTTGGCACCATGCCATCTATTCGCCAGTTAACCACCACCCCAACTTGGAATATCGCCAAAATCAACCACCACCCAAAACTGATAATTTGACTGGTTTTTTTCATGGCAATTCCACAAAAACCGTGTCTAAACGACTAATACTGACCGTTGGGGAAATTAGCGCGGATTGAAATACATTATTCTTTTTTGAGATAACCTCGGACACGGTGCCAATTAATAAGCCGGGGCGCAAGAAACCGCCCAACCCACTCGTCTGCACTACTTCGCCTTCGTTAATCTTGGTGTCTTGCGGGATATTTTCTAACACTAACCCCGTTAAACCGCCCCGTACAATACCGGTCATTCGTGATTGTTGCAGTTGGGCCTGTGTTACCGCAGTGCTACTGGTAACCAATTCCACTTCGGATTGATTGCCACTAACCACAGTTACCCGCCCAACCAATGCACCGCTACTGGTTACCGGAAAGCCAACTTTGATTCCGTTATTACTGCCAACATCTATGGATATCTTATCTTGAAATACATAAGTACTACGCGATGTAATTCTTGCCTCAACCAGTTTCCTAGTACCAGAAGTTTGATTGATGTTTAATTCGTTTCTAAGCACGGTGTTATTGTGATCAACTTCTTGCAACCGCGCGTTTTCAACCAACAGCCTAGATACCTCGGCCGAAAGCTGATCGTTTTGTCCGGGCAAACTGGATAATCCGGATAATGTTATTGAGATTTTGCGTAAGTATGTACTGCTTTGATAAATTGGCTCTACAATTGGAGTAATAACAGTTTTTATGCCAGATCGAACCGAGTTAGACCAGCTGGTTGGCAAAAATAATAGCACAATCAAAACTATCGTAATAATAATTTGAGACCGAAATCTTTTCCACATAAACAATCCTTTTGCCTGTCATTTCGACCCTAGGAGTGTGTCAACACGACTGTGTTGGAGAAATCTGAGATAAAACCCCTTCCAGTCTTTTTTGAGATTTCTCCACCCTCGACTCGAATGTCGAGGAGTCGAAATGACAATACGAGCAGTTTATCTAACGGTCGGTAACAGTACTTCCCGTAGATTATCCAAATCTTCAAGCACCACCCCTGTTCCTCGCACAACGCATGTCAACGGATCGTCAGCAATATGCACAATGGTTCTGGTTTCCTGAGCGATCAACTTATCCAGCCCGCGCAACATTGCACCCCCGCCAGCCAAAATAATTCCTCGCTCCATTATATCTGCCAGCAACTCCGGTGGAGTTTCTTCCATAGTCATCCGAATACTATCAACAATAATTTTAATCGATTTCTTCATCGCTTCGCGAATCTGTTCATCGTTTACCATAATTTCTTTAGGCAATCCGCTAACCAAATCACGCCCGCGCATTGGCGTCTGCAATTTTTCATTCAGGGGGAAGGCACTACCAATATTAATTTTAACATCTTCGGCGGTTTTTTCGCCCAATAAGATATTAAATTGATCACGAGCGTATTGGATGATGTCTTGGTTCAGCTCATCGCCGGCCACTCGAAGCGATCTGGACGCAACAATCCCTCCCAAACTTAATACAGCCACCTCAGTAGTACCGCCACCAATATCAACGATCATATTGCCCGATGGTTCGTGAATTGGCAAACGCGCCCCAATAGCCGCCGAGACCGGCTCTTCAATTAAGAAAACTTGCCGCGCACCGGCATTCAGCGCTCCTTCTTCAACAGCGCGACGCTCAACTTCGGTTACACCATACGGGATACCAATTACCACCCTAGGTCTGGATAATAATTTAAATTTGTCTTGAGTTACTTTATCAATAAAATAGCGAAGCATGGCCTCGGTCACCTCGAAATCAGAGATTACCCCATCTACAAGTGGACGAACAGCCACAATATGTGACGGGGTACGCCCTACCATCCGCTTGGCTTCGTTACCAATGGCTAATACTTTTTTAGTGCGCTCGTTGATGGCTACAACCGACGGCTCTTGAATAACCACTCCTTTTCCGCGTACATAAACCAAGGTGTTGGCCGTACCTAAATCGATGCCAATATCTTGGGAAAAAAAGTTGAATAGGGTGTCAATTATTTTGACCACAATAAAAATCTCCGTCTGGCGCTGATTATATCAATCTGACAGATTAATTCAACCCGCCGGGTTGAATAAGCACTAAATTCTAAGCACCAAGCACGGAATAAATTCAAAATCAAAATATTAAAAAGAGAAAGGCCGGAGTGGAACATCCACCCGGCCTATCACCCGACACTCAGTCGATCAGCTTGAAGCGCGCAGCCTGCCATGACTCATCCATGGCTCTTCGGTCTGCCTTGAGAGTCAGCTCTGTTGCAATCCGCATTCTCCCCTCAAACGCATCGATGTCTGCCCGAGTTGCCAGTACGGGATGGGCAGCAGGCACTCCACCCGAGTTAGACAAGACAAGCTTCTCTATCGGGGTCAGCTCCTCGTCATACATCTCACAAACCTCCGTGACAGTAGCTCAATATACGATGTAACTTCGGCCAGATTCGACCGACTTGGCGCGAGCAACGTCGTCCTCTGCCCAGAGCGGTTCCAGCACCGTCCGCAAAGACCCATCGAATCGTTCCTTGTCGCTCGACGTGGCGAACATTGGATCGATTGGATCAGTGCCGATAGACCGTACCAGATCCTCCAACGACGCGAGGCCACGATTCCCTTCCATGCGCTTCTCCCCTGAGATACGAGTCATTCAGACTGACAACATCAATATATTACTTCGATAGATAATCTTCAACTACGCCGAAACGGGCGATTCGTGTTAACCTTCGGTTTCCGAAGTGAAACGAGGTATCGCCCCTATGGAACCCCTAATCACCCTCCGGCCTCCAGCTCGTAGAGCCTACGGCTCGGAGAGGAGTAGCCCTACGGGCGGAGCCTAATCAGCTAATCACCTAATGAATTGGATATGTTCGAAGCAGCGCGTTTCGTTCGGCAAGTGTTTTAGCGGTAATTAAAACACTTTTTGCATCGTAGTAGAAATAATAGTCGTCCGACGGTGTTGGATTTTGGGCTGCATTAATACTGGCGATCCCGGGATTGCAAATTGGCGCTGGAGGCAACCCAACATGTAGGTAAGTGTTATACAATGAGTTGGCCGATTTATAATCCGCCGCCGTAATTGGCGCCCACCACTGCGTTATCCCATCCTTAACCGGCGCTAATCCAAGATCGATATTTTTAGCGTATTGCACCGTTGGGTCCGCGCCCATTGACATATTAATTTTCAATCGATTTGAGTAAATCCCGGCAATAATGCCTCTATCCGCATCGTTCAACGCTTCTCGTTCGACAATTGATGCCAAAATAAGTTGATTTTTTGTCACATTCAAACTGGCCGTTTCTTTGCTGTACTGATCGGTCATCGCCGTAACCAGGCTTTCTTCGGTCGTTTTCTTACCAATAAAATAAGTGTCGGGGAACAATTTACCTTCTGAATTTTTTGCCAAATTCAGAAATGTAAATGAAGACAGCCCGAATTCCGTAATCTTATCGGCAATTTGCTCCTTGGCCCATCCTTCTTTAACAGTCAACTTCTTCTGCTCTAACTCCGGAGAGCCAAGAACATTAAATAAAGATTTAACGGAATAAGTTTGAGGGATCGAAAACGTACCCGCCAACAACTTAGGGCGATATATTTTTTGATAAATCAGCGCCACCGTTTCGGACTTAATAATACCGCTGGAGTATAATCGACTAATAACATCTGCCGAGCTTTCTCCGGATGTAATCTCGAATGTAGTAACCGAAGCGGTTGTTTTGGCATTAATTTGATTAATAAACCAAAGATACCCCGACAAACCAATCGCGATAATAATTCCGATTATCAATAAACTAATCTTAACCCAAAGTTTCATCCTTACGCCTTTTTCATTTGTTCATCAATATACTGTTGCAACAATAATTTGGCGGCGTATTGATCTACTCTTTTCTTACTCGCTTCTATAGACAACCCTTTTTCCTTCAAATCTGAGAGCGCCGCAGACGTAGTAAACGCCTCATTTGATTCACAAATTGTAATATGTGGCACCGCTAATTTAATAGCTTGGACAAAAAAATCGATGTGTTCATCGATACTGCCTTTTTCGCCTCGGCTACGTACCGGACGACCAATAACCACAGTGTCAACTTGCTCATCACCAATAATCTTTAGAATTTCAGATATTGCGCCATCATTATTCAAAATAGTTCGATATTCCGATGCAATCTGCTCGCCCATTGCCAAACCAATTCGCACTAAGCCAAAATCAATCGCTAAAATCACGGCTACTCCGCAACAGTCACATTAATATGATTAGCGAGAATCGAAATTAGTGGCCATTTAGACGGGCTTGCGGTAATTGTAACGGCATCTGCGCTGTACGCACTCTTAATATTCTCCGCCGAACCCTTCACTGTTCGCCCACGTAACTTATTTTTTACTTCGGTTGTATTAATATTCGCAATTAACTTTCCTTCAATTTCCTTGGTCAAGGTAAATCGGGTGCTAGAATCTGATTTTACGTCAAACTTAATATCCGCCACTACCGGTAAAACCAGGTTTTTAGCTGGTGGAATATCATCGGCAAACTGGCTCTTAAGCACGCTTGCAATATCATCTCCACGATACGAAACCCCGTTTGCTTTACCACTGGCAGTGATGGAAACTGTGCTTGCCTCATCACCCACCTGATGGTCTTGCCCCGAATAAGTTACATCGCTAACAGATTGATAGAAAGCCGTTTCGCTAGATGGAATTGATTTTTGCAAAGCTGCTAATGCCGCATCTGACATTTTTGACTGAGCATCGTTCTTGGCCGATGTAATGTCTGCCTCAGCTACAATAGTCAGCTCTTTTGTGGTTCCGCCAGACATCGCTTTTGCACTGGCTCCGGTAATTAATGATGAAACACCAGCAATCGTAAAACTAGTTGCTTTGATATTGTATTGGTCTCCCGGCTGATCCGCGATTACTGCTACATCAGCTCTACCCGGATTATCCACAAATCTGCCGTTTACTTTGGTTACAGTGTCTCCGGGAACCGAAACTGCAACTTGAGTACGAAATACCAATTTGCTATCAGTAGAAGTAAGGGCGGTGTTTTTGGCAATTGTCACGACGTCTGTGCTATCGGCATTGGATATTGTAACCGTACCGGTTGCCTTGTCGCCAACTTGTTTTTTACCTGTTGCCTTAGCCGTACCAATACTATCGGCTGTTGTCTGGTGCGCCAAACCTTGAATGACATTTTGATTTATTCCCGACGCTGAAGTATCAACAACGATCGACGCGGTTTTCTTAACACTTTCGCTCGGAACATTTATCACCACACTAGTAGAAGGAATAAAAATGGCATAACTTATAGCCGCGCACACCACTAGTACCAATGTCAGTGCTACACCGCGCCACAACCACTTCGGCAAAGATACTGGTTTTCGAGTTAACTTAATTCGAGTTTTATGCGGATGCTCTTCAACATCATCTTCGATTACTTTACCCATAATCACATCAGATGATGCAGATGATTTAACTTCGGGCTCTGCCGGTATGTCAATTTCTGCTTCATCGGATATTTCCGAATCTTCTGTTACTTCGATCGACGCCTCCGGTGGTGATTCATCGATTTTTTCAGCCGGTTCTATGCCCGCTTTCTTTAATGCCTCGGTGGCCGATGCATTGTAGTGCGTTACCCTAACGGCACCATCATGCGATTCCACTTTTTGATCTGAGTCGACAACCACATCATCCCCAACTGCTGTTTTGGGCATCTTATCTTTTACCACTGGTTTTCCATCGGGGACTGATTGATAAACCTTCAACCCCGCTTGAGCACATAACTGTTTTCCAATCGCATCCGACGTTACCACAGAGACTTTTTTGTCAAATTCGTCTGCTTTCTTCATTAGCAAGCGAATATTGACCAAACTTTGCAAAATTGTAGCACCTTTCGGCACAATTAATACTACGTCATCGGATACGCTTTGCTGTATCTTTTCGACAACGCCGGTAATTTCATCATCTAATGCTAGAAAAATCTGTTCCATATTATGATTTTAATCCCGAAGTTACTTTTTCCAAAACGCTATCCACTACGCCCTCTACCCCGGCAAAATCGATAGCCAAATTAGCTAACCCCATTGGGGTAACATCTTGTTGGTCTTTTAATACCCCGGTCTCGTCTGCAATTGCCACCACATCTTTCGGCATAATATATTCCACCTTTGGCGCGTGTGGAAATGGCAAACTCTTACTCCACTTTGCCTCTT
Organism: Patescibacteria group bacterium; assembly: GCA_041660565.1. NCBI lineage: Bacteria > Patescibacteria group bacterium. The sequence goes on along the minus strand of JBAZWC010000002.1, from coordinate 331,389 downwards.
TTAAGGTTTGATAAATCTCGGGTAACATACTACCACCACCACAGAGCAATATGCGAGTCGGCAACAGATCGGAATCACCGGTTTTGGATTTGGCAGCAAACTCTTCAAGCGTTAGCTCTACCCCAGACAACCACACCTCTGCATCAGCCTTAATTGCTTTAGCTAAAGCTTGTTTTTGCTCGCCTTCTACCAGACCATTTGCGTAATTAATTTTCATCTCCTCAGCCTCAACAAACCCCAGAGACAAAGTGTTGGCCACCCGCTTGGTAAAACTGCGGCCACCAATGGCAAACATCTTAGTGCCTTCAACACCACCGTTGCGCACCACGGCAATATCGGTTGTGCCACCACCAACATCGATGAAGATGGCTGAAAAATCAACCGACTCTTCCATCCCCAAACAGCGCGAAACAGCATACGGCTCGGCCGCAATTGATAACAAATCTAAGCCAAGCTCCTCGGCGATCGTTTGCAAAGCGCCAAGGTGCACAATTGGTGCAAAAGAGTTAAAAACGCCCACCGAAACATCTTTACCATAAAAACCAATTGGATTTGTAACGCGATATCCATCAATTTTAACTTCAACCACAGCAGAGTTAACCAAGCGCACATCGATTTCTTTATGCCCTGTTTCCCATGCCAAAGCGGTTTTAGCCTGTTCCAACGCTTTTGACTGAACCTGATGCACAATTTCCTGCAATTCATTCAAACCAATTTTCTGCCTGGAATTTGGCCGAACGTAATGCACATGCGTGGTTAACCCTTTAACCAGCTCGCCTGCGATTCCAATAATTACCTGGCGAGGCAAAACACCGGCATGTTCGGCTGCCTGTTTTAAGGCTTTTTCACAGTTAGAGATTACTCCGGCGATGTCGGTAACAGTTCCACCCTGCATATCGGATAAACGCTGGCGTTCTCGCCCCACTCCCACCACATAACCTTTTTCACCCTCAATGCGGAAAATAAGCGCCTTCACAAACTCAGTGCCAATATCCAACGATATGGCGTACTGATTTTTTTTCTTGCTTTTACCCACACCAAACATAAACAATCCCCTCGTTTATATCATTGTACTACATAAAGTCGACCAATATCAATTTGAAATGTTTATATCAGCGTGGCTTTAATACGCCTGACCCCGGCGGAGGAAGCTTCTTCTTTAGTTATCTTAAATAATCCTAATTCTTTGGTATTAGATACATGCGGACCACCGCAGATCTCGCGGCTAGTCTTACCCACCGAATAAACCTTCACTTTAGAACCATATTTATCATCAAAAATGCCTAACGCACCACTTTGCTTTGCTTCAGCAGGAGACATTTCTTCCATTTGAACAACTAGCGAATCTTTTATCCAACCATTAACTAGTTGCTCGACTTGAGCAATCTGATCGTCAGTCATTTTGTCCGGATACGAGAAATCAAACCGCATTCTTTCGGCAGTAATGTTAGATCCGCGCTGGTAAACTTCTGTTCCTAGCACCTGACGTAGCGCAGCTTGCAACAAATGCGTAGCAGTATGATATTTGGTGGTTATCTCACTTGCATCAGCCAGCCCGCCCTTAAACATCCCCGCCGATGCCGTACGGGATAAATCTTGGTGCGCCGTCATTTCTTGGCCAAACTCGCGCAATAACTGACCCTTATCGAAGCCGATTTTTTGCAGACGCATTTGCTCCATCGTCATTTCAACCGGGAAACCATACGTTTGAAATAAATTAAAAGCAAACTTGCCGTCTGGATTTTTGCACGAATCAAGTTGCTTCAAACCCAAAACCAGAGTGGCCAAAAACTTTTTCTCTTCCTGTTCCAGCGTTTCCAAAATCGATTTGTCTGCTAGCTTTGAATAATCTTGCTGATATAAATGAACAACCTCTAGCCCAATCTGATATACGCAAGCACCCTTAACTCCCAATGCATGCATTTTTGAAATTGCGCGACGAATTAAACGGCGAGTGATGTATCCGGCACCTTTATTAGATGGCAATACATCATCTGCGATGGCAAAAATGGCCGCGGTAATATGATCGGCAACAATTCTAAATTCGATTAAATGATCAGCATATTTTTTTCCCGAAATCTGTTCGATTTTTTGAATAATTAGCCAAAAAAGTTCGGTTTGATAGTTATCGGCTTGGCCGTTAATAACCGCCAGCGTACGCACCAATCCCATACCCGTATCAACATTAGTCTGTTTAAGAGGAACGAATTTGCCGTCCTCGGTCTTGTTGTATTGCATAAAGACGTTATTCCAAATTTCCACCCAACGCGTGTCTTTCGGGTCAAACTCGGCCGGAGCCTTATCACTACCTGTCCAATAAAACATCTCGGTATCCGGTCCACACGGCCCCACCTGCCCTGCCGGCCCCCACCAGTTATCAGATTTTGGCAACTTGGCAATTCGCTGCGGTTTAATCCCAGTCTTGATCCATAAATCGTATGCTTCAGTGTCAAATGGTGCATCCTGATCTCCGGCGAAAACCGTCACGGCTAATTTCGCCACATCAAGCCCCAACCATTTTGGATCAGTCAAAAATTCGTAGCTCCATTGGATAGCTTCTGACTTAAAATAGTCACCAAACGACCAGTTACCAAGCATTTCAAAAAAGGTTTGATGAGTAGCATCGCCCACTTCGTCGATATCATCGGTTCGAATACATTTCTGCGCATTGGCAATGCGCTTACCCTCGGCGTGATTTTCGCCCATTAAATATGGCACCAACGGATGCATCCCGGCGGTAGTAAATAGCACTGTCGGATCGTTTTCTGGCACAAGCGAAGCCCCAGCCACCCACTTGTGTCCATGGGATTCAAAAAACTCTCTGTATTTTTGGATCAATTGCTCTCTGGTGATCATATTGGTCTCCTACCTTAGAACGCGGGTAATGTCATAACGACTCGCATCCCAATTTTCTCCATACAGCTTATCATAAATCTCGTTCGATTGCTTCACTCTTTTCACAAACTCTGCGGTCTCTGGAAATGCAATGTAACCCGATTGCACTTTCTCCCATTCTGTTACATTTGCCATCCCCGCGTTGTATGCCTCGATGGTCGTGGTATAGTTGCCGTTAAACGTTTTTAGTAGATAACTTAAGTACCAACAACCATAATCAATATTCACTTTTGGGTCATTTAACGTGCTTAAATCTAATGTTTTACCCCGTTTTGTGGCCATCCATTTAGCACTGGTGGGCAAAACTTGCATCAGCCCTACTGCCCCTGCGTTAGATTTGGCATCTGGATTAAATCGGCTTTCTTCACGAATTACCGACATGATAAAGTTCTTGGGCAAATTATTCTGTATTGCCGCTGCCTTTACCTCATCTTGATATTTTAGCGGGTATCGCCAAGTTTGATAGTAATAATATCCCCCTGCCGCAGCGAGGCCTAAAATTATCAGTGTAGAAATAAATTTGAAGATAACCCTTTTCATGCCGTCATTATAACATATTCGTTCCGCTGTCATTCCGGGCTCGACCCGGAATCTATATAAATAGCTTGAATCACAAGACAAATAATTATATGATCACGGCATAGCAGGATAAGCAATCACTCCTGTCGATCTTTTCATCGATTCGGATACCAAAGGAGTCGAGCAATGGAGAACGAGGGTCTGTCCGGAATTGCGGCCATGTTGGAAACTGATGCGCTCGTTGGAATGCAGGACGGCCACGGGCCAGAACGAAAGCTGCCCCATCGCGTTCGAGACACTGGTACGATCATCGGGCGTTTCCACGAAGGCCCGGACGGTGAATGGACATTTGTCAGGAACGTCGCCAAGGCTGACGAGGCATTCGTTGCAGGCGTCATCGAGATCGAGCCTTATGACGGCTCTGGCATCGTACCTGCCAACAAGAACGCTGAGTAGGCCAGTGCGCCTACCCGCCACACCAAAATGCCCGTCTTCGGACGGGCATTCACTCTATTCAGAAATCTTTCACTACTTTGGCTTTAATTAGAGCTTGATAATGTTCCGGTTTAACTTGTTTTAGATATTCAATTACTTTTCCACGAACCATTGCGACGGACAATTGATACTTATTCGCAAAATCCATAATTTCCGCAATTGCTTTTTCAATATCTGACTGATTATTTACTAATAGTTCAATCTCACCAAGCGAATACTTAAAATCACCGTAATCGACATCGTCTAAATCAATAATAAATTGATCTTTTTTATATTTTTTGCGCGTAGTGGTGACATTGCAAAATGGTGCATAAATTTCGTCAATTTTCTGGTCGGTGGGGATATTTAGCACTTCGCGAATCTTTTGTTCATCTTCAATTTCATCGTACTGGTCTGCTTTTCTATCCACCCCCGCATGCATTGGCAATTTTAGTTCATAAAGGCCATCTCGCGCACGCAACCATTTATCGTTCGAGGTTAGAGAATATTTTTCATCGTCAAAATAAATGTCAGTAAAAGTCCGCTCTTTCAAAAACTCGGCATCCCTGGTTAGCCGTTCAATGTCTTGCCCGCTTAATTTAAACTTCTTCTCAACTTCAATCATTTATTTTTCACTCAACAACAAAATCAAGCTGTTTTATTGGGATACCGTGAGAGAGCCCGTATCTAATTGCTGGCTCCCAAGTATTTTTATCATTAACTTTTTGATCAAACATTTTATCTCGGAAAACTACTATCATCTCGTCGTCACACCAAAAATGAGCATACCACTTTTGCGGTTTAATATGTTTTGATAGCTCCTCAAGCTGCTCTTTAGTTGCATCGACTTTATATAAGTGCCAGCGGTCGGCAGGATTTTCTGCCCCGGAAATACGAGTATTTAAGATATTAAATTCATTTATAAGCCGATTGTCGTCTAGTGACTCTTCAACGATAGTGCCGGTATATTTATTCATTTTTTTCTTTTTACATAGATTCCGGGTCAAGCCCGGAATGACGAGGGTATGCTGCAATTTTTGGTGCCCAGGGCGGGACTCGAACCCGCAATTCTTTCGAAACGACATTTTAAGTGTCGCGTGTATGCCAATTTCACCACCCGGGCTTATTTACTAATCTCTTCGCCTACCACGATAATTCGGCTTTTGACTATGACAGTTGGGACACAGAATGACTAAATTATTTATTCTGTTATCAGACCGATCCCCATTGATATGATGTATTTCTAAAGGCAAATGACCGCTTGGCGTTATTTTTGACCACCCACATTCTTCACATTTTCTGGGCTTTAACCCCGAATTGAAAAGTCGATTTTTTAGCTTGTAACTTTGGAAACTACTGTTTTCTACCAATAATTGATCTAACTGCACTCTTGGATGTCCTTCGACATTCAACCCTTTGCACCAAGATTTACCTTTAATATTTTCCATATTGATATTGTAAATGTGCAAATATTTTTTAATCTGAGCGTAATTTCCGCCCGCCTCTGCTAATCCAAGTCTCTGTAAAATCTGACGGATACTTCGAGATTCTTGGGCGGCTGACCTTAATTGTGCTTCTGTCCACGATTTATCTTTCATAAATCAATTATGGCATATGGCAGAGGTGTTTGCAATGATCGTTATTATTGTATGCCATTCCACCACCTGGGCAAAAACAAATTCCAATTATTTTAAAATTAAAAATTTAAAATTTAGAATTTTGTCTTATTATACCACGCTTACGCTGTGCTTGTCTATAACCAGTTTCCCTGGAAGAGTGAATCCGGCCGCCTTAACGTGCCCACCGCCCCCAAAATATCTGGCAATTTTAGAAACATCAATTTGGCTGTTGTTAGAGCGCAAACTACCTTTAATCACACCATCCGCGGTTTCACATAACAATATCGCCATTTTACACTGGTCTAGGGTCTCTAGCATCGTTAACAGCCCCGCTACGTCCTCCTCGTTAGCGCCAACTGCTTTCAAATCTGATTGAGTTACCCCCGCAACCACTACCCCATCCTTACTTACTCGTGCTCGGCTAATCACTCGCCCCCACAACTTTAATTGCGCCGAAGATTTGGTGCCGGTTAGGTATTGGCTGATCAGCCTGGTTTGCGCGCCGCTAGAGACCAGCTCGGCCGCCATACGCATCACTTCCGGCGACGTTACGATGTGCTGAAAACCACCCGTGTCGGTGTAAAGCCCAACAAATAACAAAGTTGCTAATTTGACATCTAATTTGAGATGAAAAAACTGGCAAAGTTGATAGATTATTTGCGTGGTTGAGGCGCATGTTGTATCGCTTAAATTTAGGTGTGCAATCCGAAAAATATCGTTTTTAGGGTGATGATCTATGTTAATTAATTTGGTGCCCTTTTCGATCATCTTAGCTATGCGATCAGAGTATCCGGTGCGTTTAAAGTCGCCACAGTCCAAAGTAATAATGACTTCAAAATCACCTCGTAAAAAATCGGATTTTATCAAATTTGAATCAGGTAAAAACTCAAACGCCTTTGGCACGCCATCTATACTGACCATTTGCACGTCCAAACAATTCAGGCCAAATAACATTAACCGAGTTGCTAGTAATGACGAGATCGCGTCACCATCCGGTTTTTCATGACAAATCAGCAAAACTCGAGGTGAATTTGCGATAATGTCTTTTAGAGATTTACTTAGATCGGGGCTGAACATCAGGCCTCTCCACAAACGGGCGGACATATGAGTCCACCCCTACGGATCCATATTCCATCCTCTATTATCTACCCGACTTGAGTACGATCATTTGTCGGTCGTCAGCCGGTAAGGTGGATTTGGTAATTTTATAAGAATCAATCTCGGTGTTATCTGCCCCAGATGTCTGCATTAATTTTTCCACCGCACCTTTATCACCAATTGGCATCACTACGTTCGGCTCAAGCGCGTTAATTAAGTTAACCACTTCCTCTGGAGTTGTGTCTGCACAAAGCGTAACCACAAGCATCTCAACATTACCCATCTTTTCAATTACATCGGTGGCCAATTTTTCCGGTTTGACGGAAAAATAGCACACTGTAACATCGTCCACAGCCAACAGGTAAACCGTCTGCGTTTTTGTAGGAAACCCAATCACCGAAACCTTTGCCACATCGTATTCACCCGGGCCAGCTATCTTTACATCGTTAATAACCACGTCTGTGTTTACTTTAATCGCCGCTTCTTTGGTCTTAAACTCTAAAGCATGTTCAGAATTGCGCGTAATAATCATATTACCTCTTTATTCTTTTTTGGAGGTTTTTTTGGCAGCCGGCTTTTTGGCAGGTGCTTTTTTAGGTGATTCCTTTTTGACTTCTTCTTTAACTTCCTCTTGAACTTCGGCTTTTTCCGGTAATTTCTTGGCCGTTTTGGCAGCTTGCTTGTCTGCTTCGGCTTTTAGACCCTTCCAGCTTAAACTTAAGCGATGAGCCGGAGAATCGATGCTAATTACTCTAAACTGATCTTTGTGACCAATTGGTAATATGGTTGATGGATCTTCTACATTTTCATCGGTCAACTCAGATTTGTGTACCAGGCCATCAACAGTATCGTTCAAGCGGACAAAAACGCCAAATCGGGTAGCACCTGTAACCACGCCAGATACAATATCACCTACTTTAAACTTACTAGCTGCTTCTACCCATGGGTCTTCTAGCAATCGCTTCATTGACAACGACACTTTTCCGTCGGTTATGCCAGTCACGGAGACGTTGATTTCATCACCAATGTTAAACATGGTGCGTAAATCACTAACCCTTTTCCACGAAATTTCGGAGATGTGTACCAAGCCCTCTAAATCATCACCAATACTAACAAACAAACCAAAATCTACGATACCGGTAATTTTACCTTTTAAGATCTCGCCAATTTTAATTTTGCTTAGCTTTTCTTCTGCAACGGTATCTCCGGCGGCGCGCTCAGAAAAGATTAATTTATTGGTAATTTTATCAAAGTTAATAATTTTGACGTTCATGGTTTCGCCAATTAATTCATTAAGTTTGGTTGAAACCTCGTCTCGATTCCCTTGAGTTGCTCTAGGATAATGGTTTGACGCAAGCTGCGATATCGGCAAGAAACCAACCACGCCGCCAATTTCTACCATCAAACCACCCTTGTTTGCTTCGGCTACTTTAGCTTGAAGTACTTCACCGCTTTCGAATTTATCTTTTAAGGTAACCCACAAGCGCTCTCTGTCTGCTTTGCGCAAGCTTAAGACTACATGACCCTCTTTGTCTTCTTGAGACAAAACATACGCCACAACATGATCGCCCACTTTTAGATCCCCCGTACCAAACGAAAACTCACGGTCTGGAATTATTCCAACCGCCACGCCCGCAACATCTACCCAAATGCTGTTTTTAGTAACTGCAGTTACAACTACGTCGGCTACGCTGCCAACTTTAAATGGGACCAGGTTCTCACCAGCCTCGGTAACTAGCTCTTCCATCGTCTCTTCTGTATTCGGCTTATTGACCATTGTTCTCCTAAACTATTTCTTGTTTGATTTTTGTTTATAATTTTTATGATCCGATAATTGTCATCTCGACCCCTCGAGCTTTGTCGAGAGGTTGGAGAGATCTCAAGAAAGACTGGAAGGGATTCTTTTTAAGATTTCTCCAACACCGTCGAGCTGACGCTCTCCGAGGGTCGAAATGACATTTACTGATTTATTTTTTAATCCTTGGCTTTGTATTTTTTGATTTCGGAAGGTATTTTGTTTTGGTATCTACTACTGATTGTTTAGCTTTAACTTTGGGCACTTTTATCAGGCGGATCGACAACAACCAGAGCAAGCCAATTGCCACCACCGCAACCCACAACCAGATAATCCAATCTGCGGTAAAGTACATTACGTTTTCGAACCTAAACCAGTAAACAATGAACCCCATTACCACTACTGTAGATAGATAACGTAATATTGATGTTCGCATCACTGCTTTGTGCATGAACCACCATAGCCCAATTAAAAGCGCGGTTGCAAGAAGTAATACGATCCAAATGGTGCCATATTGCGCACTCGTACCATCTATTGGCGGGAAAAATGTGGACATTAACGTACTCCATTATATTTGCCTAGCCATCCTTCGCGTTATTCCATAACGACTTCGGACGGCAACCTTCGCAATTATTACCTAATCTTTAGAGTAAACTGATTGGCTTGCCAACCATAGTCCGAGCGTACGCGATGGCGAAGGTTGGTGCCCAGAGTCAGAATCGGACTGACCACGCCTGCCTCTTCAGGGCAGCGCTCTACCACTGAGCTATCTGGGCAAATAATTTGGTCGAAAAGTCGAATGGTGGAACCTAGTGGACTCGGACCACTGACCTCCTCGGTGTAAACGAGGCGCTCTAACCAACTGAGCTAAGATTCCAGATCGGAGAATGGATGATTGAAGGTGGAAAATAGATTGTTTATTTCGATCCTATTGTAATGTTAGGAAAACAGTCCATCCTCTATCCTCCATTTTCTATCCTCTGAATGGTGGGATCGGAGGGACTTGAACCCTCACGGGATTTCTCCCACAGGCCCTCAACCTGTTGTGTATGCCAATTCCACCACGATCCCAAATAACAAAAAACTGGCCATCCATCTCGGCTATCTTTTATATTACGTGATTCAGCACCAAAAGTCAACGAAAAATAATAGCCGGGGCGGTTAAGCCCCGGCAGTGACGGTTCGTTGTCATGGAAGCACGATCCATCTGAGAACCTCGATCGCCTCACCAAGAGTTGTGACCACGCAGAACGCGGTTTCTCGAATGAACGGGTGATCATTCGGATTACCCGATGGCTCCATGACAGCGATGACCGGCACCCCGGCGTCATCAGCCCAACTGAATTCGCACGCTGTGCCGATAGACTTGTCCGTGGCCCCAAGGAAGTTGGCCAGGACTGCCGATGATCGGTGCACATCATACTTATCACGAGCCTTGATGCCACGGGCGGAGGTCAGCGGCGTGGATTCACGGTCAAACCCCGGAACAAACGCTTGCGGGTCTTTCCCTCGCATCGGTGAAAGCGGAACCATCCCAAGTTCTCTGAGCCGGTCACCGGTATTGATACGCCAGTCGTTGCTCTGGTCGTAAGTCTGCCCCGCAATCGGCCCTGCGAGATATACGTACTTGTCGCACATCGACTCCTCCATTCTACATCAGGATGGTTTCGAGAATGTTCGCTTGGCGCGGTTGCGCCGGGCAATCCAGCCATTCCCTTTCCGATCAAGCACGTGGTAGCAGATCATCGCGACCTCGGCAAACGCGCCCTTCCACCCGATTGGGTAGTAAAGCGGCACCGTCTTGACCCGAACCCTACAGGCTAGTCGGAAGGTGATCCGGAGCCGAACACAGTGCAACCAGTGACTGACCACTGTGATGTTGTCTGTGTCGATCCCCCAATGCTGAAGCCCCGCCACGGTGCTGATCGCGTTTCCGAAGGTGTCCTTGGCCTCCGGCTCTACCAGAATGCATGACAGCGGAACTCGGCCGAAATCGAACCACACTTGCATCGATTCCGCAGCCGACCGTGTCTCCACGTATGACGGGTGACACCGACCGCCGGTAACCACCAGGCAGCCAAACTGTCCCGTCCGCCACAGCTCAAGCGCTTTTTCGCAGCGCATCAGCGTGTCTGGTCCAAGCTGATCAACCGGGACCATGCCACTGCTTGGTACCACCAAAACGCGCATTCATCCGTCCCCCTTTCGCGCGAGTTGGCATTATATTATCATATTATTTATGTTTTGTCGATATTTTGACAACAAAAAAGCCCCTCTACAATTCTCAGGGCATTCGCCTTACTTCTTCAGCTCAGGGTCGTAGACCATGCCTTCGATTACACTCAGGCCCTGAGCACCGCGTAGCGGTGTCGAACGTGAGCGATCCGCCGACCGGCGGAGAGTCGAATGGTGGGGATGAGAGGAGTTGAACCTCCACGAGCTTGCGCTCACAGCGACCTGAACGCTGCGTGTCTGCCATTTCACCACATCCCCAAGCACTTAAATTTTAAAGTATAAATTATAAATTTTAAATGAATTTCCAAATGTTTTAAAATTTTAAAATAAAAATAGAAAATTGGCGGTTTACCGCCTGGTTTTAATGTACCATTTCTCAAAACTATTGAAACGATCGGCTCCACTGTTACCAACCTTTGTCGGCACAACATGCACATTTTTGCTGATTGCGTATTCAAATTTTGCCTGAGACAACACTTTTCGCACTGCCAAACCATCTAGCATCTTTTCAATCTGGTCAGTTAAGGTACTGCGATCGGCAATGGTTAGTGCCTTGCGCTGATCTGACAATAATTTGTCCAGATCATTATTTTTCACGCTCGAAAAGTTTAACCCGAGCCCACTCATTTGCGACGAATGCCAATAAGCATAATAATCAAACTGCGGGCCGTCTTCAACCGCCAAAATAAGCACATCATATTTTCGCGATGGTAATATGGACGCTTTGATAGCGGTTAGTGACAAGTTTTGCGACGTAATTGTGATCCCCTCTTTTTCCCACTGCTTGATGGTTTCGGTTATTACCGAATCATTAGCGTGTGCAGTGTCAACCACCACCACAAGCGGCTTGGTAATGCTTGCTGTAACCGTACCACTTAGCAGCTGCTGCCGCACATTTAGGTCGGATAACAAAGCGCTCTGGCTGTTAATGAACAAAGTGATTTTTTGATTCAAAATTAGCTGATAACTATTGGCACGGCTATCATTTACTTCCGGCTTGGCCAACGCCTGTATCTTCTGATCTTGCAAAGCAGATTTTGCTTCAGCTAATGATGGGAAAAGCCAAATTTCGACTGCATCGATGTACGGCGCCGAAACATGATAGATATGGGTATTCCGGACTAACACGATGGATTCGATCTTATTGTTTTTAACTCTTACCTTAGAATATTTATACGGCCCGGTGCCCACAAAACTTTGATTAATATCGGAGCTGCCAATTTTTGCTGGCATTATACCAATAGTGGTGTTCCAAATGAAGGTAGATGTAACCTCGGGCAAGCTAAACTTTACCGTGTAGTCATCGGGCGCGCTTGCAGAAATGTTGTTCCACGCGTCGAAATGCCAACTTTGGACTGCCGGGTCTTGGATCAACCCGATAGTATATACCACGTCTTTGGCAGTGAACGGCGACCCATCATGCCACTCTACGTCATTGCGCAAATGGAAAATGTAAGTCTTGCCGCCATCGGTTATCTCCCAAGACGAGGCCAAATCTGGCTGGATATCACCATTTTCATCGATTCTGGTTAATCCGGAATAAATAAGTTTAACCATACTGGTGTCAGCATCTGAGCTGGCCAGCACCGGATTGATATATTTTGCCTCTCCCACAAACCCTTCCACATAAGTACCACCAAAGGCCGGGTTAGAACCGTGACTACTGATTAAGTTCCACAGCAACGCACCAAGCATCACTAGAGCTAAGAATAAAATCGCCCGTTTTTCTTTTGGCCGAAGCACTTTTGGTAATCGGATTAGCCGACGCCAAACCGACCCCAGCCTCTCAATTAACGTCATTCTCCCGGGATTGATTGATAACTTAATCATAATTACCTATTTATCTGGCGAGGAAAACGGATATTCCAGCTAAAGCCACAAAAGCCACGCCTAAAACAATCGTCGAACCAAATAAAAATCGTTCGGTGCCGCGTCTTGATCGATACACGTTACCTTCACCACCAAATGCTCCACCAAGTCCTGTCCCCCGTTGCTGCAGCAACACCGTTGCAACTAACAACAATGACACAACAACCTGAGCAATCATCATCCCTGTATTATCAGCCATAAATATCCTTTGCAAATTCGAAGCACTAAATCCGAAATTCGAAACAAATCCCAAATTTCAAATTCAAATGTTAGAAACCTTTTTTATTTTGTATTTATTATTTATTTCGTGCTTGGTGCTTCGGATTTCGAATTTTGTCTTGTGGAGGTCTGGAGCAGAGTTGCACTGCTGTACGCGGTTTTGCAGACCGCTGCCTAGCTGCTCGGCCACCAGACCAAAAGAATATTGGAGCGAGAGAGGGGACTTGAACCCCCGGCCTCTTCCTTGGCAAGGAAGCGTTCTACCACTGAACTACTCTCGCATTTCGCTCGTATGTATCCGATTATAACACAAAACCCCCTCTTGTGTAAAAGGTGGAAAAAGCGATATGATCGAGGCGAGAATAACCGGAGGCAATAAATGTCAAAAAAACATAAGAAAAAGTTTTTCAAAAAAACAGTTTCGGCCCCAGTTTCCACCATTCCTATTAGCCAACCCGATCAAATTCCAACCGTATCCGAAACAGTTACAATCGCTGCAAAACCCGTTGTTGAGCCAGAATCTTCGCTTAGCCACTCATCTACGTTAGTAGTTAAAGAGCTACGCCGAGTTGGTTTTGTATTTGGCTTATTAATAATTATTTTAGTGGCCACGGTCATAGTAAACGCAAAAACTGACTATTTGCAGCACTTTAGCAACAGCTTTAGCCAGTTTTTACATATAAATAACTAGACGATCTGTCATTCCCGCGCAGGTCATTCGACTCTGAGGGATAAGCCCTCAGGCTCAGGCTCGAAGAGCGGGAATCCAGTCTATAATATATCGCCCAAATTTTAAATGAATAAGTACCGAATGATTAAATTTTAAATGGTTCTTTATTTAGTCATTTAAAATTGGCAACCTTTCATTTGAAATTAAAAATTAAAAATTAAAAATTTATCTAATATTTTCCTCATCCTGAGAGCTTTCTCTAAATTGCAGACTTTCAGCAATGTGGTTTTGTTGGATGTTTTCCTCTCCAGACAGATCAGCAATGGTTCTGGCAACCTTAATGATACGATGATATGACCGAGCCGATAAACCGTACCTTTCCACCGCCTTGTTTAATAAATTTCGAGACGCTACATCGAGCACACAAAACTGATCGATCATTTTAACTCCCATTTCCGCGTTCGAGACTATCTTTGTGCCTTCAAAACGCACCGACTGAATTTTACGCGCTTTTTCAACGCGCAGACGGATACTTTCGGTCGTCTCTCCGTTGCCGGCATTACTTAAATCATCCACTTCAACTCGTGGCACGGTAATATGCAAGTCAATGCGATCCAAAAGCGGGCCAGACAAGCGTTGGTGATAACGCTTTATCTCGGTTTGCGAGCAACGGCAACGCTTGATGGTGTCGTGCAAATAACCACACGGGCAAGGATTTTGAGTTGCCAACAAAATAAACTTAGCCGGAAAATGCACCGAGCCGTTAGCTCGAGATATCGAAACGGTGCCATCTTCCAGTGGCTGGCGCAAACTTTCCAAAGCACTTCTGGGAAACTCGGGAAATTCATCTAAAAACAGCACACCTCGATGGGCAAGGCTTATCTCCCCCGGCTTGGGCCATTGCCCTCCGCCAATCAAAGAAATAGTGCTACTGGTGTGGTGCGGGGAACGAAAAGGTCGGCGTAACATAATCGGCTCGTCGGCGGTTAGCAAACCAGCCACACTGTAAATTTTGGTCACTTCAAACACTTCGTTTTTAGTCATGGTAGGCAAAATGCCAGCAAACGCTTTGGCCAGCATGGTTTTGCCACTTCCCGGAGGCCCGCTCATCAACACGTTATGACCACCAGACGCAGCAATTTCTAATGATCGCTTGGCCTGATTTTGCCCGCGAATGGATGACATATCGGTATAAACTGCTTTGTCCACTTGCCCTTGCCACTCGGTTTGGGGTAGTGGTTTGATTAGCTTTTCACCGCGCAAATGTAAAATTAATTGCCGTAGACTTTCCACCGGATAAATATCAATACCATCAATAATGGCCGCCTCTGCCCCGTTTGCAGAAGGCACATAAAGCGATTTCCAACCCAAGTCACGCACATGCATGGTGGCCGGCAAAATGCCCGAAACCGGCTTAATATCACCACTTAAAGACAATTCACCGATAAACCCAGCGTTTTCTAGTGCGGATTGCTCCACTTGTTCTAATCCTACGGCGATCCCCAAAGCAATCGGCAGATCGTAACCGGTACCGGACTTCTTAACATCGGCTGGCGCCAAATTAACCGTCACCAAATGTTGCGGAAATGGGATGTTTGAATTTTTGAGTGCAGATTTAGTACGTTCTTTTGCTTCATCTACCGCTTTATCGGGCAAACCGACAATGCTAAATTTAGGCAGACCTAAGCCAAGATCAACTTCGACGATGATGCTGATACCATCTAGCCCCTGAATTACCACCGAATTTACGCGTGATATCGCCATAGCTCAACTATATCACATTTGAATATTATTTAATCAAATTTATTGTTACCACAGTGCCTTTGTCTAGTTCACTATCTACCCTAATTTGCCCGCGGTTAAGTTCAATCAGATATTTGGCAATATATAATCCCAGCCCAACGCCCTCATAATCCAAATTCAAATAGCTGGTGCCACGGTGAAACCGGGTAAACAGTTTAGTCATTTCATCTTTGGAAATGCCAATACCGGAATCAGCAACCTGTATTTCAAAGGAATTTGAGCTAGTTTTGAGCGTAACTTGAATATTACCACCCGGCCGCGTGAATTTTACCGAGTTATGCAGAATATTAATTAAAGCCTGTCGGAATTTTTCCGGATCAATAGTAACCTGACTTGCCGATTCTTCTAGGGTACGATCAAATCTAATGTTTACTCCTCGCTGCATCGCCTCTGAGTGCACCTCGGTAATACATTTATCTATTACATCCATTAGATTAACCGCAGTCGGATTAAGCGAGATGGTCTGCTGATCAATTTCCGATACCGTCATAATGTTTTGAACTAACATGATCAAACGGGCAGCCGATACTTGGATGTTCAGATAATATGTTATTAGCTGTGATTTCGACAGGCTGGCTGACGATGGGTCAATTAGCTCGGATACATTTCCGCGGATAATGGATAGCGGAGTCATAAAATAGTGCGCAACGAGTGAAAAAAATTCGGTTTTATGCGCTTCTACGCTTCGTTTCATAGATCGTCGTTTTGATGCAGAAACCCAAATCACCGCAACAATCACGGCTACTAAGACACTTAAGCTAAGCCAGTACAGCTGTATGACAGTCATACGAATCCCCTCTATAGGTTTAGTATAGACTAGCACCGCTGGGCGTCAATAAATACGAAGCATAATTATCAAATATTTGCCTGTTCTTGCCAAAAACCCCTTCGTAATGCTAGAATGTCATTGACAAATATTTAATATAATTTACATAAGGATTATCGTGGAAGTCCCATTAAAGCCAGAAAATGTCGTCCACATTGGACATTTTTTTATTACCAACTCACTGCTGATGTCTTGGTTGGTAATGTCAACTTTGATTATTTTGGGATTGTTAGCTACTAGGCACATCAAATTGCACCCCGGCAAACTGCAAAATTTTATGGAATATATTTTAGAAACGCTTTATGACTTGGTAAAATCGGTGGCGGCAGATCGGGCTCGTGTTTTTTTCCCGATTATCGCCACACTTTTTTTGTTTATTTTATGCGCAAACTGGTTTGGTCTGATTCCCGGTTTAAATGCCATCGGGATATATGAACACTCCGCGCATGGAACCGTGTTCGTACCGCTTTTTCGCTCGGCCGCATCTGATCTAAATACAACGCTGGCACTCGCTTTAATTACCGTGATATTAACCCAGTACTACGGCATCCGATTCAACGGCATATACGGCTATGTTAAACGATATTTTCATAACCCTCTGCAGGGCGGAATCGCCTTTATTCTACTTGGGATCGCCATTGGCGGTTTTGTGGGGTTCTTGGAAGTTGTATCAGAATTTGTTAAGATAATCTCGTTATCGTTTCGACTGTTTGGTAACGTTTATGCCGGAGATGTAGTAATTAGCACTATTACCGGTATGGCCGGGTACATTGCTCCGGTACCATTTTTAATGCTCGAAACGATCGTCGGGTTAGTCCAGGCGACCGTTTTTGCGTTATTAACCCTTGTTTTCTTTAGTATTATCAGCCAGCCCGTCGAACACGACGCGCATTAAAAAAGGAGTCATAAAATGACTATTACATTCGCCGGTGGAATTATTATCGCTTTGGGTGGTTTTGCCCCTGCCATTGCAATTGGCTTGATTGGCATGAAAGCAATGGAATCAATTGGTCGCAATCCGGAAGCAGCTGGAAAAGTGCTGGTGCCAATGTTGCTTGGTATGGCATTTGCCGAAGCTATCGCCATTTACGCCCTACTTTTAGCCTTCCGCGGATAAATATAAAAGAATCGGATAAATATGGAAATTCTTAATTCTTTTGGAGTTGATTGGAAACTATTGGTCGCAAGCACGATAAACTTTGTGATCTTGTTATTTTTGTTAAATAAAATTGTGTACAAGCCATTGTTACAGGTGATGGATGAGCGCAAAAATAAGATCGACGAAAGCTTAAAAAATGCCGAGACAATCGAGAAAAAGCTGGCCGAGACTACTGACGAGCAGCAAAAAATCTTGCACCAAGCTCGTATTGATGCAGAACAGTTAATTGCAAAAGCTGAGAATCAAGCCAAATCACGTCAATTAGAGATTTTGGATTTAGCCAAGGAACAATCGGCAAAAATGATCAGCCAAACCGAGGCTAAGTTGTCTCAGCAAGCCTCTGAAATAAAAAAGCAGATTCAGTCTGAAGCTGCTGACTTAGTGATGCTAGCTGTTAAATCGATTTTGCTAGAAAAAATGCCAACCAGTATTGAGCAAAAATACATCGAGACCACTTTGAAGGCCGTGGGGAAGAAAAACGATGATTAATCACGCGCTAGCTGCAACAGCGTTGCTAGATCAGGTTGAATCATCCGATTACGGACGATGTTATCAAGTTTTATTAGACTTAGCCGAAATTGCCACCGAGTGCCCATCAAAATTAAGCAATTTAACCACAAGCCAGCTAAAATCATTGCTTTCTACCCAAGGCACGGTGAAACCGCTCACCAATTTGGTTTTAATTTTACACCGAGATCGCAGTATTAAAATAATCCCCAAAGTATTATCCGCTTTTGAGCGACAGTTACGACGTCTTGGCATTCCGATTATCAAGATCGATTATGCTAAGACACAAGTGGATGAAACCGAGATCAAAAAACAGTTTGGGAGCAACAGCATCATAATTTCTCGGTTAGATTCAAACCTACTGGCCGGCGTGCGACTGACTGTTTCCGACCAGACCTATGAGAATAGCCTAAGACAACAGTTAAGACAAATTAGTTTAGCCCTAAACACATCTGAATAAAAAGGAACGACATGAGCGAAACCCTTATCGATCAACTAAAAAAACAACTTGCCGATATTGAATACACGCCGGAGCAAAGACAATCCGGGATTGTTCTGAGTGTGGCTGATGAAATTGCCACTATCTCTGGCCTATCTTCGGTGATGTCTGGCGAGCTCGTTACCTTTAACGATGATTTGGTTGGTTTAGTGTTAAACTTAGAAGAAACTCGGGTTGGAGCTGCCATTTTAGGTGATACCACTAAGGTTAAAGCCGGTGACAGCGTTAAGCGCACCGGACAGGTTATGAGCGTCCCTGCATCTGAAGAGATGATCGGGCGCGTGGTTAACCCACTCGGTGAACCAATTGACGGCAAAGGCGCGTTCAAAAAAACTACTATGATGCCGGTTGAAAAAGTGGCGCCGGGCGTCATTACCAGGCAGAAGGTCAACAAGCCAATTCAAACCGGTATCATTGCCATCGATTCGATGATTCCAATTGGCCGTGGTCAGCGCGAACTGATTATTGGAGATCGCCAAACCGGTAAAACTGCCATCGCCATCGACACCATCATTAACCAGCGCGATACCGACGTCATCTGTATTTACGTTGCTATCGGTCAAAAAAAGTCCAAAACCGCCAGAATTGTAGCCAAACTTGAAGAAATGAACGCGCTAAAACATACCATTGTGGTAGTGGCAGGAGCTTCAGACCCAGCATCATTAGTCTTTCTCTCTCCGTACGCCGGTTGCGCTATCGCCGAATATTTCATGGCTAAAGGACAAGACGTGCTAGTAGTTTATGATGATCTATCCAAGCACGCCTGGTCGTATCGTCAAATCTCGCTATTGCTCCGTCGCCCACCGGGTCGCGAAGCTTATCCGGGTGATGTTTTTTATCTGCACTCCAGATTACTCGAACGCAGCGCTAACTTAAATAAAGAAGCCGGCGGCGGATCAATTACTGCCCTACCGATTATCGAAACTCAATCTGGCGATGTCTCGGCCTACATTCCAACCAACGTTATTTCTATCACCGACGGACAAATTTATCTTGAATCTGATCTATTCTATCAAGGAATCAGACCGGCATTAAACGTTGGATTATCGGTTTCACGCGTTGGAAGTGACGCTCAAATTAAAAATATGAAAAAAGTGGCCGGAAAATTGCGCTTAGACTTGGCACAATATCGTGGATTAGCCGCTTTTGCCCAATTTAGTTCAGACTTAGACGATGCCACCAAGAGCCAGCTCGACCGCGGTGCCAGAATTACTGAAATCCTGAAACAGCCACAATATTCTCCCCTACCGGTCGGCGAGCAGATTGCGTTGGTTTGGGCGGTTACCAACGGACTTTACGACGGTGTAGATATAGATGATGTCGCCAAAACCACTAAGCAGTTTTTGACTGGATTAAAATCTGGCTATGCAAAATTATTAGCCGAATTGACCACAAAAGATACGATAGAAAAATCGGACGAAGAAACCATTACTAAGGCATTTAAGGAAGCAACGGCGTGAGCAACAGTTTAGTAATTAAAAGACGACTTCGATCGGTTGGTAATATCAAACAAATTACCAAAGCGATGGAATTAGTGTCGGCTGCAAAAATGCATAAGGCTAGCCAGGCCGTTGTGGGGGCAAGACCATACGCTACCCGTATCTCGGCGTTAATTGACCGCTTGCAGCAACAAAATTTGGAATTTCATCATCCTTTACTAGACATTCGGCCAATTAAAAATGAATTGCTGATCATTATCACTTCCGACGGTGGCTTAGCTGGCGGCATCAACGCGCAGGTGATTAAAAAAGCGCTAACCCAAATTAAAGAAGCCGGTCACGACACGGATTTAGTGGTAATAGGCAAAAAGGGCAACTCGCTTTTGGCTAAGTACAAATTTCCCATCGCTGCCACTTTTATCGATGTACCAGCAAATGTACCATTTGAGTTTTGCCGACCAATTTCTTTGTTTGCCACCACAAACTTTTTAGCTAAGAAATACGACCTGGTTAACGTGGTTTACAGTCATTTTCAATCAACGTTAGTTCAAGTTCCAACCGTAACTCAGCTTTTGCCATTGTTTGTTCACCCGGAATCAGCGCGCGAAACAGCCAACAAAGACCAACAAATTGCAGACGCCGAGGCAATGTTTGAGCCAAGCGTTTCTGAGTTGCTCAAAGGGCTTTTACCAAAATTAGTAGATCAATTATTTTTTGAAATGATGCTTGAGTCAGCCGCTTCAGAACATTCTGCGCGCATGATTGCAATGAGATCAGCTACCGATAACGCCGAAGATTTATCAAACGACTTACAACTAACATTTAACAGCGAAAGACAAACAGCAATTACAGCCGAAATGGCGGAGATTTCCTCAAGTATCACCGCCCTTGAGCAGTAAAGGAGACCTATGACAGGAATCATCACCCAAATTATCGGGCCGGTAGTGGACGTGGAATTTACCGAAGGCCTGCCCACCATCCTTAATGCCTTAACCGTCAAATTAGATAACGACCATACGCTAGTGCTAGAAACACAGCAACATTTGTCGTCTTCGGCTGTACGCGCCATTGCCATGGGAGATACTCAGGGCTTACAGCGTGGGTTAGAGGTTAAAGATACGGGCTCAGCCATCACCGTTCCGGTTGGTAAAGAGGTGCTAGGGCGCATGATCAATGTTCTAGGCGAACCGGTTGACGGGCTAGAACCAATCAAAACTAAAACAACCTCCCCTATTCATCGTGCCGCGCCAGACATTACCGATCAGAATACTAAAACCGAGATTCTGGAAACTGGAATCAAAGTGATCGATCTTATCGCACCTATCTCCAAAGGTGGAAAAGTGGGACTGTTTGGCGGCGCGGGCGTGGGTAAAACTGTGGTTATCACCGAGCTTATCAGAAACATTGCCGCTGAACACGGCGGGTATTCGGTGTTCGCCGGCGTTGGTGAACGAACTCGTGAGGGAAACGATTTATATCACGAAATGAAACAATCGGGGGTTTTGGACAAAACCGCGTTGGTTTTTGGGCAGATGAATGAACCACCAGGCGCCAGACAGCGCGTTGGGCTGACCGGATTAACACTGGCCGAAAACTTTCGTGATGATGGTAAAGATGTGTTACTGTTTGTCGATAATATCTTTAGATTTACCCAAGCCGGATCCGAAGTGTCTGCACTTTTGGGACGTATCCCATCGGCTGTGGGCTACCAATCTACCTTGGCAACCGAGATGGGACAGCTTCAAGAACGTATTACCTCGACCCTCAAGGGATCCATTACTTCGGTCCAAGCAGTTTATGTTCCGGCCGATGACTTGTCCGACCCGGCCCCTGCTACCACCTTTGCTCACCTAGATTCTACCGTAGTTTTGTCTCGCGAATTGTCACAGCTTGGTATTTATCCGGCTGTTGACCCACTTGACTCAACTTCAACCATTTTAGACCCAAACATCGTTGGTGAAGAACATTACGCGGTGGCACGAGGAGTACAAAAAGTATTGCAACGTTACAAAGAGCTGCAAGACATTATTGCCATTTTGGGCATGGACGAGCTATCTGAATCCGATAAATTGATTGTTTCTCGCGCTCGCAAAATCCAGCAGTTCCTATCCCAGCCGTTCCACGTTGCAGAAGGTTTTACCGGACGCGCCGGACAATACGTGCCAATTGCGCAAACCGTGGCCGATTTCAAAGCCATTTTAGACGGCAAACACGATGATATTCCAGAACAAGCGTTTTACATGGCCGGCACTTTAGAACAGGTAATTAAGAATCAAAAAGCATAATCAGTGGTAGTCATTCCCGCGAAGGCGGGAATCCAGTCTATGAAAGATCTCCCACTATTTCAAATTGTAAATTAAGGACCCAATGTCCATCACCTTCTCCCTAATTAGCCAAGACCGCGTCGTTGATGAGTTCGAAGTTGACGAAGTATTATTACCGACCACACTCGGTGAAATTGGCGTGCTACCAAATCACGTTAATTTAATTACAATGATTAAAACCGGCGAAATTACCACTCATTCCAGCAACAAAACCAATCATTTCTCTGTTTTTGGCGGTGTGGCCGAAATTACCGACAAAACCGTCACAGTTATGGCGGATCGCGCCGAGCACGTTGATTCAATTGATCTGGCCGCCGCCGAGGCCGCTGTTAAAGCAGCCACCTCTTTGCAAGACAAGGCTAAAAACGATGTTGAATTTGCTCACGCCGCCGCATTATTAGAGCGCAACTTAAACCGCATTAATGTAGTCAAACGCCATCGCCACCACTCTACTCGAACTCACCAAAGCGACAATCTAACGAAATAATTTAGTTGATGACACAAAAATTTGATATGCTTGGATTAGGAGAAAGCATATGATTATTATTCTTGAAGGCATACCAACCAGTGGCAAGACTGATGTAATTAAAGTTCTTGGTGAAAAATTCAAAAGTCGGGGCGTATCATGCGAAGTTTTTGACGAGTCAAAAAGGATTTCACCTGAAACCTACACGCACCCTGATCCGAAAAACAGTATCGCGCAACTTACCGCGTTCTTAAAAAAAGAGTGCTCGTCTGATAAAAAAGTGACCATTTGTTGCCGATTCCATCTTTATCACCTAAATATTACTAACGGATCACCGGCCGACTTGGTTGAAATTGAAAAAGTAATTCGCGAATACAATCCAATGCTAGTGCTATTGCAAGTACCCGAAGATATAATTAAGCAACGCTTACTGTACTCTAAAGCGCTTCATGAAACCAAGTGGCAAGAAGAGCTAAAACGACGCGGGCAAAGCGAGGACAACGCCGTGGAGTGGTATAAAATGTATCAATATAAACTGTTGGCGCTTTATCACGACAGCACCTTGCCCAAAATTATGTATCATACCGAGAGCTTAAATTTTGATGAGGTTGCTGACGATATTTACGAGCAAGCAATCAATGTTTACGGCGTGAAACCATAAGATTAATTAAATTCCAAGTTTTGAAAATTTAAAATTTAAAATTTAAAATTCTTTTTTTGCTTAGTGCTTCGGCGAATTTCCATCTCTTAAAATATGATATTTGCCGTCTGGCAAAGGCGTGCGTGTCATATTTTAACTGTTTCACCATTTCGTCGCGCCCAACCTCACCTGATAGGAATCGAGTGATGGCGCGATATTCAAGCCCGAGTGAAACTAACCACTCTTTTGAGACTCCGGCCAAGATTAAATGCTCAACTTCTTCGATCATTCCGATCTTCAACCGATCATCTACTCGTTTATCGATTCTCTTATACAGCTCCTCACGCGGTACATCAAGCACGAAGCAGCTAACCCGAGCGTCGGTGCGCAACTGATGCGAAACCGGGGCAATCGGCTTTTTTGTTGCCGAGATAATTTCCGCTGCGCGAATTAAACGTCGGCGATTATTGACATCGATTTTGCTAGCGGTCATCGCGTCAACTCGCGCGATTATTTCTAATAGCTCTGCACCGGAAAGCGGCTCGAGTTTTTGTCTGATCGA
The DNA here is from genome assembly GCA_041660565.1 of Patescibacteria group bacterium. Classification (NCBI taxonomy): domain Bacteria; species Patescibacteria group bacterium. The sequence continues at coordinate 307,771 of JBAZWC010000002.1, read as the reverse complement.
CTTATTTGGCGGCGTTTGGTTTGTGGTTTGATCAAACATCAATGCCTCAATGTAAAAGCCGGTGCCGCCGACAATTAGGGGCGTGTTCCCTCTTTGCCAGATTTGTTCAATTTTTTCTTCGGCTAGTTTCTTGAAATCCGCCACAGTAAATCCGTTCTCCGGATTAACCACATCAATTAAGAACTGTGGCACGGTTTTATCTTTGCCACTACCAATATCCAGCCCACGATAAACCTGTCGCGAATCAGCCGAAATTATTTCGAGCGGATATTTTTTGATCAAATCAGCAGCCAGATCGGTTTTACCACTAGCAGTTGGCCCCGCGAGCACGATAATTTGTTTGACTTTTTGTTTCATAGTCATTATAATATAGCACATGCTGACACATTCTAGCAACGGGAGACGTCAGATGAACAAAGATACACGGTGGCGTGACATCGTATTTGTACTATTCGTTTGCGCATTCCTATTGCTCGGCCTGTTCCATGAAGTGCGAAGCCGGAAGTTGCCAGCCCAACAGGTGACCGTCAACAACAAGCTATGGTGACTGGGTATAGCAACTGACAATGGGGCGCGATTATCACCGTCCCGAGGCCGCTCTGTGCCCCGGGACGATTTCTTTTACTCTTGTTTTTTGCCAATTTCACGGCTACAATATATTCGACAAGGAGAGTAAATGTACGCGCTTGAACTTAAAGACGTGACAAAAAAATACAGCCAAACCGCGGTCAACCATCTTTCTTTTGCACTAAAAGCTGGCACCGTGTTTGGTTTTTTAGGCCCAAACGGCGCCGGAAAAACTACCACCATGCGAATGGTTGTTGGGCTAGCCAAACCAGATTCAGGCGAAATAAAAATCTTTAATCACCCCGCCGGAACAGTGGCAGCGATGAAAGAACTGGGTTTTATGCCCGAAAATCCCCGATTTTACCAATACTTAACCGGTCTAGAGTTTGTCACCATGCATGGGCAATTAGCGGGGCTAGCTAAAAAATCAGCGCGCAATCGAGCGTCCGCGCTCTTAAATCAGGTTGGCCTCACAGATTCACAAACCCGCTCTATTCGCGGGTATTCCAAAGGCATGGTGCAAAGACTGGGCTTAGCCCAAGCGCTAATTGGCGATCCAAAAATTCTATTTTTAGATGAACCGCTAGACGGCTTAGATGCTTTTGGCCGCGCCGAAATGAAAAAGCTGATCCAAGATTTGCGCAAACAAAAAATCACCATCTTTTTCAACTCACACATTTTAAGTGATGTCGAAGAGATGTGTGATCAAATTGGTATTATTGACCGCGGTGTGTTGCTCGAAATTGGCGAAACTAAATCGTTCCTTAAACCCCACCAAACTTTGGAGCAATTCTTTGTCGATCGAATTAATCAATCGCGTCTCAAGGAGATTAAAAAATGATCAATGCCATAAAAGTCATAGCCCTTAACACCTACAAAGAAAGCATCCGTGATCGAATTTTAATCACTCTGGGAGTTTTTGCCGTTTTACTGCTTGGCGCTACCTTATTTTTGGGCTCAATCTCGCTAGACCAAGACAGCAAAATTATCATCGAACTTGGCTTAACCGGCATATTTTTCTTCGGCATCATCATCACCATCTTCCTAAGCGGCTCCAGTATCGCCAAAGAGTTAGACCAACGCACCGCATACACAGTGCTGGCGCGCCCAATCACCCGCCTCACCTACTTATTAGGCAAATTTGCGGGCTTGTGTTTAACCGTTTTGATGTTAATTGGCATGATGTCAGTAATTTTTGGAGCTTTGTTGGTCATTCGGCTAGGCTGGCAAGTTATTGATGTCACGCTGATTCTTGCCCTGTTTTATACTTATCTAGAGATGGTGTTGCTTATTGCCTTAACCGTAATGTTTTCCAGTTTTTGCTCGGCGGTTATAAGCACCGTTTACGCCTTAGCGATCTTTATTATCGGCCATTCATCGGCAACGGTGGTAAATTTAAGCCAAGATAGCCCTGTTTGGATTAAAGATTTGTACAAAGCGGTTTATTACATCTTTCCAAATTTAGAAAAATTTAATTTGCGCAATAATGTGGTTTACCATATCCAGCCCACTGCTGAGCAAATTTCATTAGTGATAGTTTATACCGTTGTTTACAGTGCGATATTGTTGTTTTTGGCCAACGCTGCCTTCCGCAAGCAGGAATTATAGGATCGACTCCCTCCTCATCCGCCTTGACAGGCACCTTCTCCTCAAAAACGAGGAGAAGGGGATCCCCTCTCCTCCCTGAGGAGAGGGTGGCCGTAGGCCGGGTGAGGAGCACATCATCAAAAAAACAATGAAAATGAATAAAATAATCACCTCAATAATTAAATGGCTTACCGTCCCAGCCCTTTTAGCGCTGGTAGTATTAACGCAGCTCAATTTTGACCGGGTACGTGCCAGCCAGTGGCGCAAATCGACTGTAACTTATAATCAAATTATTGAACCTATAGTGCCGAATAAAGATATGCTCAAAATTAGCGCGCTTGGAAACAATAATTTTATGGCAGATTTATTGTGGCTAAACACCATCCAATACTACGGCGGGGGTGATCCATACGGCAAATATCAAGCATTACCCAAATTAATGAGCTCAATTTTGTCTCTGGATAATAAATTCAGCTACCCGTATCAATTTTCCGGCATCGTGCTCTCCGGTGAAGGTTTTTCTGATCAAGCTTTGCAAATTCTAAAAGACGGCGAGGTTGCGTTACCAAACAACTGGGAAATTCCATATTACGAGGGCACAATTTACTACATCAACAAAAAAGATTACGCGCAATCGGCCGCCGCATATAAACGCGCTTCAGAAAAACCCGGAGCGCCGTCTAAAACCAAATTTTTATCGGCAGTTGAGTTTGATCGATCAAATGATTACCAAACCGCATTGGCGATTTTTGAAGGATTGGCGGAAAGTAGTGATACGCAATACTTTAAAGATCGCGCCAAACTGTTTGTCGATCACTACACCATCTTGCAAGGATTAACTAATATGATTAAAGATTACAAAAATAAATTCGGTCATTACCCAAAAGATCTGAACGAGTTAGTACAAAAACACTATCTGACCGAAATCCCCAAAGACCCACTTAACCGTGATATTTTATATGACTCAAATACCGGAGCCGTCACTAGCCCGGTGGGAAAAAATTAGAGGACCATTTTAGGTGAATTAGGGTGATTAGAGACATTGGGGGAACCCAAGGATCTCCCCTCCGGGCGTAAGCCCTACGGGCTGGAGCCAATCACCCTAAACCCCCAAATCCCCCTAAACATTTCCCTAGCTCGTTTTGAGTAAAACTCTCATTATTGTGCCAATTAGTAACAAAATTATGATCCCAAGTAGCGTGCCAATCACCCGATCTTTGGCACCTTTAATTTTTGTTTCATTCCCGCCCGAGTTGATATACTCCACTCCAGCGTACAAAATCATCAATGCGGCCACCGAAATACCGATAGTTGTAGCCCAAGTAACAAATTTGGTCACCCAATCACTTAAACTGGTCGCCCCAAGCAAGTTGCTGGACGAACTCACTACCGCAGACGCACTAGGTGAGGCGGCAAACGCCAAATGAATTTGAGATGAAATAAAAGTTGAAATAAATGGTACCAACACTATGGTGCGGATGAGAGGACTTGAACCTCCACGGAGTTTCCTCCAATAGCTCCTAAAGCTATCGTGTCTGCCATTCCACCACATCCGCATACTATTCCCCTCCTGTTGTCACTAAATCTTTCAATTTAGTGTACGTACCTTCACCAATTCCCTTAACTAAAACTAAATCGTGAGTTGTTTTGTAGTTACCATGCGCAACGCGATAATCAATTATCCGCTGAGCGTATGTTGCCCCAATCCCGGGCAAACTGTCTAACTGCTCGGCATTTGCCGTGTTAATGTTGATCAAACTGGAGTTAGATTTGGCGGATGTTGTGGTAATTTCCGCCCCACTCGCCGGTACTGTAGTTTGACTCACTAACGTGCGCGTAGAAATGGTGGTGGTGTTTGGATGCCTGTCGTACCAAATCAGCAATCCACCAATGCCGACAATAACAACGGCGATCACCCCTCCCATCACCACTCGATACTTTTCTAACCAATCTAGCAGCTTGTCCACGTATTTATTATAACAGATATGGCGTATTTTTTATAGGTCAGCGCTCATTTAATTTATTTCGATATCTGAAAACATTCAATTGACATTACGTCACCACAATCTGGCGAGGAATATTCATTAGCAACTGAAACATAAATCACACTCACATACCATACAGCAGCTATCACTCCAACGACCCAACCAGCTATCGCCCAATTTTTTTCACGTTTTTTATATGACTCTTTGTCACGAGAACCTCGCATTATCCAAGCAAGTTTGTTCCCTTTACGACCAAATCTGTACAAGGTAATAACCGTCAAAATATCGACTACCACAGACAATAAGATTAATGGATATGCTAATGCTAAAGAGCTTCGAGATAGGTGCGCGGCCACATTGACAATAGAAAATATTGATAAAAATAATGCAACAAGAATAAGAGGAATATATGCCAATGATAGCCAATATCCGTGGCAGGCACCCCAAATCCCAGTCAGCCAGAACGCACCCCAATTATAACCATTTTGCGAATCCGTTGCTTTGTCATCATAATCTTCCATACTTTTCCGATCTCCTTAAATAGATAATATCACTCAGCAAATATTTAGACAAATTACCGCCAGAGGGCGGACATATGAGTCCGCCCCTACACTAGTCATGATGTACGAGGTTAACCCAAATTATTCCACATGTAACATATTTTGATGCGTAGAGAGCCAAGACTCTAATTCGGGAGAGCGTTTTTCGACTGGGGTGGTAATAATTTCATCAGCGATTTGTTTGGCAATCTCAATATAATTTTTGTCGGCGAGTGAGGCGTATTTAAACGGAATTACCCCCGCTTGAATAGTACCGTAAAGCTCACCTGGGCCACGCAGTTGCAAATCTTGTTCGGCCAGGCTAAATCCATCATGATATTTTACCAATAGCTCTAAACGGCTTTGAGTGCTTTCGTTCCAGTTGGCAGCGCATAGGAAACAGTATGAAGGCTTATCACTTCTGCCCACTCGCCCACGCAACTGATGCAGCTGCGCCAAACCAAAATACTCTGCCCCTTCTATCACCATCGCCGTGGCCTCGGGCACATCTACCCCCACTTCGATAACCGAAGTGGTGATCAAAATGTCCAACTCTCCATCTCGAAAACTGGTTAACACCGCATCTTTTTCGGCGGCTTTCATTTTACCGTGCAACAAACCAATGCGGCGATGACTAAAGACCGTTTTTTGCAACTTTTCAAACTCGGCAATCACGGTTTTACGATCATCACCAAAGTTAAACTGGCCAAACTCTTCGTCCGGATCTGGTGGTGAAATTAGAGGGCAAACAATGTAAACACGCTCCCCTTTATCAATTAGTTGGTCGATAAATTTGTACATCATTTCACGGCCGTTGTCTGATACTAATTTTGAGGTGATTTGAATTCGTCCAGCCGGCTTCTCGGGTAAAATACTGGCGTCCATATCGCCGTACAACACCAATGCCGCAGTGCGCGGAATTGGGGTGGCGGACATCGATAGCAAATGCGGCACCGCTTTGGGATTTTGGGAGAAAAATGCTCGTTGCATTACCCCAAACCGATGCTGTTCATCTACAATCACCAGCGCGGTATTATTTACCAATTCCAGTTCCGGTGAAAATACCGCGTGTGTGCCGCAGATAAATGCGGCCGGATTATTATCTAATGTCGATTTTATTTCAGATGTTTTGATCTTTTGCCCGTTAAACCACACCCCGTTGCCGGTAAAAATAAAACTGGGCACATTTGGATACAGTTTTTGCCAATTACGTATATGCTGCCAGGCTAAAACCACTGTTGGCGCAATCATAATTGCCCGCCAACCCGATAAAATGGCTTGATGACACGCCAACATTGCCACCACCGTTTTGCCTGATCCGACATCGCCATTCAGCAACCGTCGCATCGGCACCGTTTTAGATATGTCGGACAGAATTTGACCGATCGCCTTATTTTGACCATCGGTTAATTTAAATGGCAAACGGTCAACATCATTTTTAACCCGCGTCTCGTCCACCGCAATTTTTAATGCCGGATGAGCCTGGTTTTGTTGTTTGGTTAATTTGGTTAGCACCATCAAAGTCCACAACTCATCAATTGCTAAACGCGTTCGCGCCAATGTTACATCTGAAATTTTTTCGGGTTGATGGCACCACCTGAGCGCCTGCGATAATGAAATCAATTTGAGTTTTTTGAGCAAATCTGGTGGCAGCGGATCTGGTAAGCTGTCGGTTAATGGCAGAATTGAGTTGATAATATGCTTAAAACGCCCGCTTTCGATGCCACTCTTGGTGGAATATCTCACTTCCGGCTTGCCATCAGCGGTTAATTGAATTTCCGGATTGCGCAAGATCTTTTTTCCAAACTGGTCTTGAATAACCAGGCCATGTAAACGCACCGGGCGGCCAACACGTAAAATTTGAGTCAAAAACGGCTGGTTAAACCACACCGCTTCAATTTTACCGGCATCGTCTGTAATTTCCGCTTTGATTATCGCCATCCGCTTACGAAAACTGTGTTCCTGATGACATCCGGTAATTGTCCCCGAAATCACCGCCCATTTGCCCGCCATTAGGCTGTTCGATTTTTTGGGATGGCTAAAATCGATATATCGCATGGGTGTAAACGACAGCAAATCACGCACAATATTAATACCGCGGCTGTGCAGTTTAGCCGCAATCGCCGGCCCTACCCCAGCCACCACCTCAATTGGAGAATCTAAAGTTATCATACGTTATTTATAGCACATACGAGGCGAAATTCTAAATTACAATTTTAAAAATTAAAAATTTGGATTTGAGATTTTGTTAATATCATAAAGGCGGACACAAAGTTCCGCCAATACGATATTGAAAATCAGTTTATACTATGGTGTTGGAGTTGCGGTTGGGTTCTTTATATATGCTTCGATAGCAGTAACCACCTTTGAACCTGTTTTCATCTCTTCGATAAACAGAATCTGGTCACGGTTAATGGTCATTTGATCTTTTGGCCCGTGCAACTCATTTCCTAGCTTAATTAAAGACAGGTTAGATGAAGCAGAAGGAGATGCGACAGTCGATTTTGTTGCTTCTGGCTGTAGTGAAGACTGTTGCTCAACTTGCAAGTAGTAAATGTCTGAAAGCGTTGAGAACTGATTGTTTTGCCCCTTTAGATGGCCAAAATACACTTGACCATTGGTTAGGAACACGGCCGACCAACCAGACCCACTGTCTTTTTTATCAAATAAACCAAACCCTTTGGTATAAACAATGGCATAAACCACTACTGCTGCAATCACAATATACGCAATTGATAAAATTACTCGTTTTCGTCGCATTTGTTCCTCACTTTCATAAATAATGGTAACAATAAAAAAAATGGATGTAAAGGGAATCAGAGAACTAATGACGGAAAGCGAAGTTTGTGCTATCATCCAAATCAAGCAAGACCGTGTCTTGCTAGAACATCTCTGGGAGGTGGTTCGATGTCTGTGGTAACGTCGATCCCGCACGATGTGATCATTGGGCTGCTTTATCGGGCAGGCGACATCAGATATTCCACCAAGCTGTTGACGTTAGTATTGGGTGAGGAGGCAGGCAAGCACCCGCCCATGTCGACATTCGGCCAGTTCACGCGCCACCGAGCGTACGGAGACTGTATCACCATTAGCGAATTCGTTTCGAGCGCCTGTGTCGGCGGAGCCATAATTCGCACACCAACGCGAACCAACCCACTTCAGTCTGCGCCATGTACCCTCGGCCGGTGGGGCCGGAATATCTACATGATGTTGCCCGAGGACGAGCGCAAGATCATCGACCAACTAGCCAAACGACTTCGGATAGAATCCGGCGCCCCAACTGGCCTGAGACGAGCCATTCACTATCTGGCCCAACTCCGCCAAGCCATTGCTAGCAAGACCCCGACCGCTTAGGCGCGCCGGGGTCAACTTTATTTATGAGCCAATTTTTCGCAACCAACCAAAAGTCTGTTCTAATTTATCTAAAATAATCTGTAACAACGATTTCTGTTTCTGCGGCGTTAAAACGCTGTAATCGGCGCTAAAACCAGCATTGCCCGAAGCATCAGTAGCTTTAATTCTAAAGTGGTAGTTTGAGGAAGATTTCAGCGGTGACACGATAATAATGTGGTTAACATTTAACCCATCATCTGGTTTTGAGCTCAGGCTGTAAGTCGTGGCAACCGGACCAAGATTATACTCGATCTGGCTCTTTGCCGGCTCGTCTGTATCCCACGATATTACAAGCTGTAATGAATCACTTTTAGAGTTGGAGTTGACCTCACTTTTTATATTAGTTATTACCGGAGGCGTGGTGTCCAATGGTGTATTAAATGATAAAATTTCTGATCTTAAATTATTACCATTTGCATCGCGCCCTGTAATACGGAAATAGTAGTGCGTTTTACCCTCTAACCCAGTAATAACCATGATGTGCGTTTTGCCCAATTCTGGTTTTGCCTGAGTTTTGGCACTACTTTCATCCGTGCCCTCTTTCCAATAAGAAATAAACGAGTCCACCGGTACATTCGTAGTCCACAATATTTCAGCCGTATTACCGGTAATCGTGCCTAAAGAATAGCTTACTAACACCGGTAAGCTAAGGGTGGTAAAGATATAATCGTCAGAAAAGATGTCGGCGCCTTCTGAATTTACGCCGGACACACGAATGTGATATGTGGTGCCAGAACTTAATGAACTCAATCTAATAGTATGAGCCGTAGTAGTACCGGCGCTTTGGTCGCCAACTGTTTGACCATAAGAAGAAGATTGACCGTAATTCACGGTTGAATTTGACAGCGCTGCTGTTTTCCAACTAACAATAGCGGAACTTAAGGTGATATCAGTAATTTGTACTTCAGATATAGGCGAGATATTAGAAGTGGTGGTGATAACTTGGTCGGTTCCGGTACCGTATCGCCCCATTGCGTCCGCGCTCTTGATCAGATAGTGATAGGTGCGTTCTGGCGATAAGCCGTTTAATTTTACCGTATGGCTGGTCACACGATCGCTGGTTTTTGCGCTCTCTTGACCATAATCGGTGGTCAAACCAAACGCCACCACCGAGCTACTAACAATATCGGTGGTCCACTCTACAATAGCCGACCCAGAAGTAACCGAGCTAACTGTCGGACCAGTCAAAATTTCAGGAGGAGCAAAATCTTGAGGCAAATCTGTTGAGAAGAATCCCATCGCATCAACTTCGTAATTCGGACTAATTAGTGATTGTGCATATGCTAAACCGGTCGATTGTATTAGCAATGCAACCAACAATGTTGATAATAAACTATAACGAATCAGGCGAACGATGCAGCCCTCCATAACCATCATACAAGAAATTTTATTGCTTAGGCAATTATCCCCCCACCAAGGACTTGCTCGCCCAAATAAATCACTGCAGATTGGCCGGCACTGACAAACTCAATTGGATTTTCAAAATCGATTTGATATTTACCATCGTTAACACTAACAATTGCCGGCTGCAACGGCTGACGATAGCGAATTCGCACCAAACATTTTGTTTGATCTGGGATAGGTTGATCTACCCAACTGCAGTCGATTAGATTGACCGATTGGCAATATAACATCGGGTCGTTTGCCGGCACCACCACCAACTGATTTTTCTTAATATATTTGCGTGCAATATATAATGGCTCGTGATTTCCGCCGGTGCTAAAGCCATGACGCTGGCCTTCGGTATAATAAATCACCCCGTCGTGATGACCGATCACGCGCCCATTTTGGTCCACCACTTCACCCGACTGCGGCTTAAGGTAATGTTGCAAAAATTGGCGCATTGAAACCGGACCGATAAAACATACACCTTGGCTATCTTTTTTAGCCGCGTTTGGCAAATTCAGATCCGCTGCTATTTTTCTCACCTCAGGCTTGGTTAGATGCCCAATTGGAAACAAAGTAAATTTGAGTTCGGGCTGACCTAATGTGTACAAAAAATACGACTGATCTTTGTTCGAATCCGCACCTGCAAACAATCCAAGCCGACCCTCGACCGGTTTGATTTGAGCGTAATGGCCGGTGGCAATTAAATCTGCACCCAGTTTCTGCGCTTCTTTAATAAAAAGATCAAATTTAATTTCACGATTGCATAAAACATCGGGGTTCGGCGTCAGTCCGCGCGCGTAATCTTGGACAAACGATTGTACCACCCGAGACAGATATTCCTTTTCGAAATCAAAAATATGAAAAGGAATCTTTAGTTTTTCACAAACCGCTTTCGCCACGTTAGCTTCGTTTTCCCACGGCTGGTAACTAACTCCTTGTTGATTCAAAGACCAGTTCTTCATAAATGCGCCAATAACCCGGAAGCCTTGTTCTACTAACAATGCCGCAGCCACCGCACTATCCACTCCACCGGACATGGCGACACAAACAGTTTGATTTGAATGTTTTTTATTTGTCATTTCGACCCTAGGAGAGCCGCAGATCGACTGTGTCGGAGAAATCTCAAGAAAGAATCCATTCCCGTCTTTTTGAAAGATTTCTCCACCCTCGAGACAACGCTCGAGGAGTCGAAATGACAGCTCATAAAATTCACTTTATTTCTACAAGTTTGACTGCATTTAATAGTAAGCACGCGACAGTTAATGGCCCAACACCTCCGACAGGCGGAGTTATTGCCGATGCTTTCTTCTCACATTCCGGATCAGCGTCGCCACGAGTTTGCCCACTTACTTTAGAATAACCAGCATCAATTATGACCACACCATTTTTGATCATCTCTGGCGTAATTAAATCTGCCTTGCCCACACCACAAAAAATCACATCGGCTTCAATAATGTCTTTTCTAGACTGAGGCGCATCGCTATTGTTGATCAGCATAGAACCAAACCCAAGGTCGCACAACATTCGATGTAGTGGTAGCCCGACTAATAATCCATCGCCAATGACCACGATTTTTTGATTTTTCAGGTCGATATCATAAAATTCGCATAACTTCAGCATTCCGGTTGGCGTTGGCGGATATACGATCTGATTTTTAGCGTCAGATGAATTCAAATAGCCAAATGCATCAATATCTTTTTTGGGATTGATTTGTTTAAGTAGATAATCTTGATCTAAATGTTTTGGTAGCGGCAATTGGACTATAACGCCAGTAATTTTTTCATCAGCGTTTAGCTTACTTATTTCGGATTCAACTTTAGAGGTCTTAATGTCTTGAGCCAATTTGACCAAAGTAAAACCTATCCCCAACTCGGCACATCGCTTCTCTTTCATTCGTAAATAAGTTACCGACCCCATATCGTCGCCAATCAAAATAGCGGCAATATGCACCGGTCTGGGTAAATGGGTCAATTTAAATTTTATGTCAGCGTAAATCTGATCTGCAACAGGCTGACCTAATAATAATTTTGCTGTCATTTTACCTCAATTACTTTTTTCACCAAATTTGGTAGATTGGCGCATAAAGCACGTTCGATTCCTAGTTTGAGCGTTACGGTCGAAATAAGACAATCGTGACAATGCCCGGTCAATTTTACCTTCACCACTCCATTGTCAAATCCAACCACTTCGACGTTTCCACCATGATTTTGTAACGCCGGCCGGATTTGGTCCAGAACCATTTCTATTTGGTTAACCGCAGATTGTTTTGTTAAATATTTATTCATAATTTTTAAAATTAAAAATTTAAAATTTAAAATTTTCGTTATACCTCGTCCATCGATGTATTGTTATTTGATCTTAAATAACCGCCTAGCATTGTCAGAAGTTACCTTGTCAACATATTCTACATTTTTATCCCATATTTGTCCAATGGCGGCAGCCACTTCTACCATGTCTTTCGGCTCGCACCTCTTCCCTCTTTTGGATTGTGGCGGCAAAAACGGGCAATCAGTCTCTACCAACACTTTGTCGTGTGGCAGATTTAATATTACTTGACGGAGCTCCTCGTTCTTTGGATAGGTAATCATTCCGGTAAACGAAATATGCAATCCGAGCGCTATCAGACGGTTCGCTTGTGCTAATGTACCGGTAAAACAATGCACTACGCCGGTAACTTGGTTCGACTTAGACAAAACTGTAATTAGATCGTCCATAGCATCTCGACAATGAATAATTAACGGCAAGTTTGATTGCGCGGATAATGCCATAAATTCCTCAAACGCCCTAGCCTGTAAACCATGGTCAACATCATATGAATAATCTAACCCCACTTCGCCAATAGCCACCACTTTTGGGGACTTGGTCAGATTTTTTAGATCAGATATGTCAAAATCACCTTTAACGTCTGAGGGATGTATGCCAATCGCGGCATACAACTGTTCATACTGATTGGCTAAATTGATTGCACTGATATTTGATTCATCATCCGTGCCTACCACAATCGCAGAAATTACCCCAGCGTCTTTCATCCGTGACAACACGTCAGAAAGATCGGGCTCAAAATCAATAAAATTCAAATGAGTATGTGTGTCAATCATCACGTTCCAAGAACTGAAGCGAACAGCACGCAGGCAGCAATAACAATAAAAGCCGAGACGGTTTTAATATTCACCTTTTCTTTTAACAAGCTTACGCTTACCATTTCCACAATCAACGGCCCAAGCAAAAGCATTAAGGTAGTAATAACCACACCACCCATTTCATATCCGTAATACCGAAGCACCATCTGCATTACCCCAAAACCGGCAGTCAAAGCAATAGCAGCCGCATCCGCATGCTTAACGGTTTTATAATTCGGCTTATAAATTGCCGTTACCAATAGATAGACCACAAAAGTACGCAAGAAATATAACCCAATCGGTGAAAATACTTCAAGTAGATAGCGAATAATCATCACTTCAAGCGACATTAGGAAAATCGCTAAAATAAGTTCTTTGGCATAATGGTCAAATTTAATTTTTTTGCGACGCATATGCGCAATCACTAGGGTAATTGAGGCGATTAACGCCAGTAGCAGCACCGTGGCATTACGCTCACTTCTAAATAACAGCCCGGCCATTGCGATAGTAATTAGCGGCTCGGTGAGTAAAATTAGGTCAAATTCTTGCAGTGACTCTTTCATTAGGGCGCGATAGTAAAACAGATTCCAAGCCAGCGCCACCAAAATCATCGCTAGAAATGCAAAAACATAAGAGAAGTTTAGTGATGTACCATATTGCATAATTGGTTGTTGAAAAATAACCAGCGCAATGCCGGTAAATAAACACAAAGTTAAGAACATCAACGGAACGTAGGTACGCACCGGTATCCGACGCTTAGAAAGCTCGTATTTATCAACTAAAACCCCACCGGCAAACCCAATGGCCGCTAAAATTCCGACAATCAACTTTCTCCTCTTCGTGGAAACAGCACCTCAGGCACCACAATCTTGCGCCCTTCAAGATAGTTTCCCCACCTTATTATTGTTTCGTATTCATCTTTAGTATAACTGTTTTTAAGATCAAAATTAAGTGAATGCGCAATTTTGTGGGCGGTATCGGGCATAATCGGCAAAAGCGCAATTGAAAGATGCCTAATTAATTCGATCAACTCCGCGATGCCTTGGTTGATGAATGCTTGTTCGTTCGATTTATCCCATAATTTAATATTATCAATATGACGATTGGCCAACTGAATTAAACTAAAAATATGATTCAGGGCATCGCCAAAAGCTAATTTTTCGATGTCTTTGCGGGTATTTTGAACAAAATCCAGCGTCAACTCAGACAAAACCGACCCGCCACCCTTTGGCACTATCCCGTCACAATATTTGTCCGCCATCACCAACACGCGCTGTACCAAATTGCCCAACTCGTTAGCCAACTGGCCGTTATAAAATCGATCAAGTAACTCCCACGAAAAATCACCATCGGCACCAAACGGAAACGATTTGAAAAGGAAGACCCGAATTACATCACGATCATATTTCTGCAGCATTTCGAGAGGGTTAACCACGTTGCCTAAACTCTTACTCATCTTTTGACCATCAACCGTAAAATAGCCGTGAATGAAAATTGATTTTGGCAAGTCTAACTCAAGCGCCAGCAGCATTGCCGGCCAAATAACGCAGTGAAATCGCAAAATGTCTTTAGACATTAAATGCCAGTCTGCCGGCCAACAGTCTACTTTAAGACCCGCGGTATAATAGTTAATTAAGGCGTCAATCCACACGTAAATAGTATGAGACTGATCCCAAGGCAGCGGGATGCCCCATTCGACGTTTTGGCGCGAAATGGCCACATCTTCTAAACCGCTAGATAAGAATGATAGTACTTCGTTGCGGCGTGACTCCGGCTGAATTTCCAACTGACGCGAATCGATTAAACTAGAAATCTGATCGGCGAAAGCGGACAATTTGAAAAAATAGGCCGGCTCAGCCAAAGATTCGGGAGCGCGCTGGTGCACCGGGCAAAGCCCATCAACCAAATCTGATGTTTTTTTGTACTCCTCGCAACCACGGCAATACAAACCGGAATACTCGCCCTTATAAATATATCCACGAGCCTGCAAATCGGTCAGAAATTGTTGGACCACTTTAACGTGCTCTTCTTCGGTAGTGCGAATAAATCGATCAAAAGTGATGTCGTACTTTTGCCACACCTGCTTAAACTGCTCTGAAATGTTATCTACAAAGGCCTGTGGTGATTGATTATGTTTTTCGGCTGCCTCGGCGATTTTGGAGCCATGTTCATCGGTGCCGGTTAAAAAATAAACCTCGCGCCCCGTTAAACGATAATGGCGCGCCAAAATATCACCCGCTAAAGTGGTGTAAAGGTGCCCAAGGTGCGGCACATCATTAACGTAATAAATTGGGGTGGTGATAAAAAACTTTTTCATCATATCTCCACCCTAAATATAGCAAAGATATGGTGATTAGGATAGATTGTCATCCCGGGCTTGACCCAGAATCTATATAAAAAATTAACGGGGTCGGACAACTCTTGTCATCCGACCCCACGCCCGCCGTCATAGCGAGACCCTTAGTCGCATCTTTCCGTGGCCGAGATCGATCGGCTCAGCCGAGATATAGGACGTTCCGGCCTTGACCTGTGTGGTCAGACTGAGCGGTATTCTCTCCTCCCCGGTCAGAAACCAGCGCACAGTCGTCGCGCTTTTCGACGTATTCTGGAAAAGTGGCGGGCTACTGGCATTCCCAAACGGCACCGACACCACCACCATCGTCCGAGACTTCGTCAGCACCGATGTGTCTGCACCAACCAGAGAGATACAATCCGACATGTCGGCGGCATCGATCTGCGCCACCAACGTCGCGGAACGATCGTCGAACAGTGGGCCATCGTCTCGAATGATTAGGCACAATATCCCGAGAAGAATGGTAACCATCGCTACCGTTATGTACCCGACTTTACCGAGCATGACCTGTTTCTCCTTTCAGGTGTTCTCGTTACGTCGACAGCGATTAGCCAAGACAGCTATTGTTTCGGAATCATAATATCACTTTTACTGGTTATTGTCGATTAAATCACCCCAAACGGGCGGACATCCCCCTTCGCCACCTCCTACGCTAAAGCTACGGAAAGTCAAGAAGGCTACGGAGGACAAGTATGAGTCCGCCCCTACACCAGTCGTGATATTTTCCTAAACTCTATGCTAGCTTAAACCGCGAGGAACGGGATTCGCCCTCTTGGAGAACCATTTTTTTACCCACCAACTCTGAAAGATCGTAGTTAGCAGTGCGTTTTGAAACCTTAAAATGCTCGGCATATTCTAGTGCCGTCACCGATTTGTGATGTTGCAGCCAACGCACAGCATCAAACTGGCGCTTGTTTAACTCTTGTTTTACAAATTTATCGCGATTTTTCTCGCCGTCCAGGTACGCTCTGATTTTTTGCGAAATCTGATCAATCTGCACTGCAAATCCGGTTACAAAATACTCTACCCACTCTGTGGCGTCTGCCCGCGCAGTCAAAACCGAGCGCAAAGACTGGTAGTACTGTTTGGGATCTTGATCGTAATAATCTTCTAGCGAAAACAATCGCCGCGTATCGTAGCCGTCACGGTAAAGCAGAAACATCGCCACTACACGGCCAACTCGGCCGTTGCCATCTACAAACGGATGCACTGCCTCTACCAAAAAGTGCGCCAAGGCCGCTTTAATGACCGGATGACAACTGCCTGGGCTCTGCCCTACTATCCAGTCGGTTAGCGCCAACATTAGCTTTGGCACGTCTCTGGCTGGAGGCGGGGTATAAATGGTTTTGCCGGTTCGGGCATCAACAATATAGTTTTGGACAATGCGATACTGGCCTAACTGTTCTTCGGGCAGTAGATCGCGCATTAAAACGCGATGAAACTCACGAATCATTACATCAGTAAACGGCTGCTTGGTATTGCGAAAAACTTTACCAACATATTCGATAACATTGCGATAGTTCACTACCTCTTGGATGTCGCGCTGCCGAGCGGTTACGATTTCGCCTTTTAGAATGCGCTCTACCGCGCCTTGACCCAAAACATTGCCCTCAATATGCGTGGACGCATGAATTGTGGCCAACATTGCTTCGTATTGCAAATCTCGCTCAAAAGTTGGCACCAACGGCGATGCGTCAATGATTCCCTGTGCCCGCTCTATCTTGGCGATCGCCGCCAATATTTTAGGCGATAAATTATAATTCGGTTTATTTAAGAAATTATTTAACATTAGTCACCTTCCAAAACGATCACAAATTCCCCTTTTGCCATAATTTTAGCGGATTCAATTTGCGCGATAGTGCCCCGCCATATTTGTTCAAACTGTTTGGTTAATTCGCGGCAAATACACACCCGCCTATCAGGCTTAATTGTAGCACGAATTTCGGCCAATGTCTTGGCAATTCGGTCTGGAGATTCAAACATCACAGCGGTTATTTTTTGGTTTTGCAATTTTAGCCAAAATGTCTGACGACCTTTTTTCTTGGGGATGTAGCCATAAAAAATAAATTGATCAGCACAGAACCCGCAAACCGATAACGCGCAAGCCACTGCCGATGGCCCCGGGATTGGACAAACCTCAATCTCTTTATTGTGAGCAGCCTCAACCAAAATCCCACCCGGATCAGAAATACCCGGCGTACCCGCGTCAGTAATGTAAGCCACGTCATTTCCGGCCAGCAGCAAAGAAATTACTTGATCAACTTTAGGAGATTTTGAATGAGCATTCAAAGCAATAGTTTTGGCTACACTCCCAATTTTTTGTAATAATATCCGGCTGTGATTCGGGTCTTCACACGCAATATAGCTTACCGACGTCAAGATTCGTCTAGCTCTATCTGTGATATCCTCTAAATTTCCAATTGGGGTTGCTACAACGTATAACATATACTTACCTCATCAATCCATTGTCATTTCGACCCGGGGAGATTGTCAAATCGACCACGTTGGCTCCGCCCGTAGACTACGCCCGGAGGGAGAAATCTGAGAAAAAATCCCTTCCGCCATTAAAAATTTCAAATTTCAAATTCTTGTGTAAGTTTTCGCCATTGTTCAATCGACAAATCCTCTGCGCGCAAAGTTGAATCGATTTTTAATTCGCTCAGCATTAGCCCAATCTCGTCCTTTTCCAAGTGCATTCCTCCGGCAAGCGAGTTAATGATGGTCTTTCTCTTCTCGCCAAATCCCGCTTTCACCACCCGAAAAAATCGTTTGGATTCTTCGTTTGACTTAAACGGATTTTTAATCTGATCCATTTCAACTAAAGCGCTGGTTACTTTTGGCGGCGGAGTAAAAGAAGACGCTGGGACAGACAATATCACTTCGGGACGGCAATAACTTTGGGCTAAAATGGATAAAGTACTACGTTTCTTGCTGCCAACTTCCGCCGCTAGACGCTGCGCCACCTCTTGTTGCAATAATAAAACCATCTTTTCAGGTAGCAGCTGATATCCAAACACACTGCGCAAGAAATACGACGATAAATAATACGGCAGGTTTGCAGCAATGACGTATCGGCTAAATTTGAGTGATTTAATTTGTTTGACCAGGTCGAATGTGCGAATGTCGGCATTGATTAAATGTAGGCGCTTTTGACCGCTAAATTCGGCTTGCAAACTAGCGAGCAGCTCCTCATCCCACTCAATCGCCAAAACCTGATAGCCAGCGTTAAGTAATTCACGCGTTAGCACGCCCTGACCCGGCCCCACCTCTACCACTAATAAATCATCAGTTGGTTTGGGTAGATTAATAACCGCCGTTTTAATAACGTTTAGATCATTTAGAAAATGTTGTCCGAGTTTTTGCCGCATATTTTCCTTTTATTTCCTCCTCATCCGCCGTACCGGCACCTTCTCCTCTAGAGGAGAAGGGTTCCAGGGTTTCCCTCTCCTCCCCGAGGAGAGGGTGGCCGTTAGGCCGGGTGAGGAGACGACCGCCGTAGATTTAATTTACAATTACCTCGACTTTTACAGACATAAGACCCTGACTTATTGGAACTCCGAGTTGAGAAAAATACGTTGGATGCAAATCAATTATTACATTTCTACCATCTGACCCGTCATTTGCCATATGATCTTGTATTTGAATTAACACAGATTTACCGTTCACTAAATTTGTCACGCGCACATTTGTGCCTCTATCAAGATAATTAGACGCAGCTTGATATCGCGACGAATACCAAGTAGCTCGTCCAGATCTTGTTTGTGACGAATCAATTTTCAGTTTAACCGGATGGGAAACAATCTTTTTAACCATCGCAACTGTATCGGTTTTGAGCAATTTCCTACTCACCTCAACCCCATCTTCACGACGAATGTGATAAGTTTTTGTGATTAGCCCATCCTTACCGGCTTGGGTAACCGTGTCTGGCTCGCCCCGATAACGCGTGTTATCATCAACTACCGAGGTTTGGAAAGCTACCACAGTTTTTTCGATAATATCTGTTTCTTGTACTCGGACAATGGTCACAGACATATTGTGAACCACTTGCGCGCTAATTGCTGGCGTTACCGTGTCCTGTTCCCCAATTTCCGGTACCTTTTGTTCTGTCAACAAGTCGCCGACGGTTTTTTGCCAGCTACGCACCGTTTTGGTTTTCTTTGCATCGGTTAGACGAATAACTGGGGCACGCTCAATAGTAATCACCCCGCCCACATTTCCCACTCCATTTGGAGTATTAATAATGCGGTCTTGGTCGTTAACCGGAATATTATTTGCTGCTAGCGCCACACTAGCGTCTAAGCTATTAGATATAATAGACGACTCAGTAATGCTATGAAGCGAATCCGGGCTAACATCACGCACCAAAAAAACGTATCGGAGATCTGCGGCATATGTATAGTTAGATTTATTAAAACTATACAAAACCAGACCTAATCCGGCCACAATACTGACTACACCAATAACCAGCCAGTGCCACTTTCTAATGATTCCTCCAATTGGATTATATTATAGCACAAATACAAGACTAAAGTTGACTTTCTCAAATTTGATTAATGGGACAAATTGGATCAATTGGAATTAATTATAATTCTTCGATCAGTTCCTCGGGCAGATCGCCAATAAACCTTGACACCGGATTTGCTTGAATGCCGCCGTACAACCGGCGCTCTCGGGCATATAACAAATACAACCGCTCTTTGGCTCGCGTCATACCAACGTAGCACAACCGGCGCTCCTCTTCGATTTCGGATGGGTCCAAACTGCTGCGCGAATGCGGAAAAATTCCTTCTTCCATACCGGCGATAAACACCACCGGAAACTCTAGCCCCTTAGCCGAGTGCATTGTCATTAACGCTACGCTATCTGCGTTTGCGTCATATTGGTCGATATCTGAAACTAAACTGACGTTGGCTAAAAATGTAGTTAGATCTGGTTCTTCTTTGAGTACAGTTTTTAACTCATCAATGTTTTCCAGGCGATTTAATCCTTCGGGAGTATGACTATCAAGCCAGCTCAGATAGCCTGACTGTTCCATTAAAAAATTAAACAGTTCAAGCAGATCGCCGTTTTGATCATACAATTTACGTCCATCCAATATCATTTGTCGAAAACGCTTAAACGATTCCGCTGTTCTGCCCGACAGATTCGGAATATCATAGTTCGGGTCAAACACTCGGTCGGTGGTTTCACGCAAAATTGTTTCCACACTTTTCTCTCCGATACCTCTGGTTGGAGTATTTATGACTCGCCCCAAACTGACTCTATCAGCCTTATTAGCAACCACGCGTAAATAGCAGATGGCGTCTTTTATTTCTTTACGTTCATAAAAACGTAAGCCGCCGATAACCCGATACGGGATTTGATTGCGCACAAACACGTCTTCAATTGCCCTAGACTGAGCATTGGTTCGATACAAAATGGCAAAATCTCTAAAACGTGGGAACTGTTTTGACCTGCGCAAGCTGGTAATCTCACCGGCAATGAAATCGGCTTCATCCGCCTCGTTAAGCGCCTGATACAAAGTAATTGGTCGGCCACCAAGTTTATTTGTCCATAATTTTTTGTCGGTACGATTGGTATTTTTGGCAATTACAGCATTTGCCCCATCTAAAATTATTTTGGTTGAACGGTAGTTTTGTTCCAGTTTAACCACAAAGGCATCTGGGTAATCTCGTTCGAAATCTAAGATATTACGAAAGTTCGCGCCGCGCCATGAGTAAATTGCTTGATAATCATCACCCACCACGCAGATATTGTGATGTTTCTCGGCCAGCAACTTGGTTAATTTATACTGCACTGCGTTGGTATCTTGGTATTCATCAACTAAAATGTAGCGAAAAAGCTGCTGATATTTATCTAAAATATGAGGATTTTTAGTGAATACCTCGACGGTCAAGGTAAGAAGATCGTCGAAGTCCATCGCATTCGCCTGCCGCATTCGATGCTGATACATTTTATAGATAACGCTAATCTGTTCTTGGTAATATCCGTTGGCAAAATTGGCATACGCCTCTTCTGAAACCATTTCGTTTTTGGCCCCAGAGATAAAATACTGCACCGTTGAGACTTGAAAGGTTTTGGGGTCTAACTTTAATTCATCAATAATGCGCTTTAGAACCTGCTTCTGGTCTGAATCGTCGTAGATGACGTAGTCGGGCGAATAACCAATCTTATCTGCTTCTCGGCGTAAAATCTTAACACAGACCGCGTGAAAGGTTCCCAGCCACGGCAACATCTGGCCGCCCTTGAAATTATTCTCTAATAATAATTTAGAGACTCGTTCTTTCATTTCATTGGCCGCTTTATTAGTAAATGTCACGGCCAAAATGTTTTCCGGATTAACGTGATGATTTAGTAAAAGATAAGCGATGCGATGGGTCAATACTTTTGTCTTACCGCTGCCCGCACCGGCTAATATTAAAACCGGGCCGTCTAAATGCTTTACGGCCTGTTGTTGCGGTTCGTTTAGATTATCTAAAACTGAGTTCATTACTCCAATTATAGCATAAGTGATTTAAGGTAACAGCTCACAACCATGAAAGAATTAAGCTTGGATTCTTTGTCCCCTCTCCTCAGGGAGGAGAGAGTGGCCGTAGGCCGGGTGAGGAGCTCCTCATCCGCCTTGCAGGCACCTTCTCCTCGTGAGGAGAAGGGTTTTTTCGTAAGTGCGGACTATTACTACTTAAGCATAAGGAAGTTTTATATACAAAAAAATCGCCAAGTGGTAACGGGGTAGACACTTATTTTAAGTTCATACCGTTGACTCAGCGATTTTTAGATACCTAGCACTTCGTTAGCCTTCCAACCTATATAAAGACCAGAAAGCAAATGTGCGGAAAGAAAAGTCCTCCAAAAGAATTAATCCATAGCCTCCCTCCAAAAATAGTTCCAGACAGTTCCAAGAGTTCCTTGAGACCCGTGATCTAAGTGCCCCTCTAACTTTGATCAGAAGGGATTGCCTAAGCTCATCTCTAGAACTTACACATCCCCTTCCGATACCCCGGCACTTCCAAAGAAAGACATCCACCGGACAAATTGTTCATGTACTTATACCCTACATATCCAACCTAGCATAGATATAAATTCTTGTCAATACCCCTATACATCGACCTTCGATGTACCACAAAACGTGAAGTAAAAGTAGTAGATTTACTCTTCGGTGGTGGCAGTATTATGTGCTTTGTCTAGGTTGAAATACTTGGTCTGCTCTGGTTGGAAGAACAAAGAGATATCTCCAATCGGGCCATTACGATGTTTTCGCACTAACACATCGGTAATGTTCTTGCGGTCGGTATCTTTTTCATAATAATCTTCGCGATATAAGAACATCACCACATCAGCATCTTGCTCAATGGACCCAGATTCACGTAAATCGGATAACTGGGGAATTTTAGGATGCCTCTGCTCAACGGCACGCGACAGCTGCGACAGAGCCAGCACCGGCACGTTTAACTCACGCGCTAAACCTTTTAAGCCACGGGAGATTTCAGAAATTTCTTGCACACGATTACTTTCACCACTTCCCGCATGGCTACCTTCCATCAGCTGCAAATAATCAATCACAATCATATCCAGCCCCTGCTCCATCTGCAATCGACGCGCCTTGGCTCGAATTTCAGTTACGTTGGCTAACGGCGAATCATCAATAAATATTTTAGCCTCAGACAGCACACCCATACCGTAGTTTAAGTTGCGAAAATCGTCTTCATTTAAATTACCGGTTCGCAATTTCCACGAATCGATTCCGGATTGGCTACACAATAATCGATCAATCAACTGTTCCTTGCTCATTTCCAAGGAGAAAACTGCTACCGTTTTCTTTTCGTGTACAGCTGCGTACTCCGCCATATTTAAGGCTAAAGCGGTTTTTCCTACGCTTGGTCTGGCCGCCAATATAATCAGATCCGATTGCTGCAATCCGGCCAGTAAATTATCTAAATCTTTGAAACCGGTAGGCACTCCGCGCGTCATCCCTTTATTCTTGTGCAATAAATCTACCCGTTCAAAGCTCTCTGCCAGCAAATCTGCAATCGGGATAAAGTTTTTGTCATAAAATTTTTGTGACACCGCAAATAACGCTTGTTCAGATTGATCTAGCGCCGCCGACGCCTCGACAGTCTGGTCAAAACCAATTTGAATAATGCGATTCGCCGCCGTAATCAGACGGCGCAAAACTGCTTTTTCTTTGACGATGTGAGCGTAGTGCGTAATATGCGCCACCGAAGGCACTTTTGCTACCAGGTTTGCCAAAGTTTCCGGACCACCAATTTGGTCCAATTTTTTCATCTGCTCTAGCTCTTCGGCCAGTGTGATCAGATCGATTGGGATACGCTTATCAAACAATCTTAATGCGGCGGCGTACATAGTACCATGATGATCTCGATAAAAATCTTCGCTGGTCAATATTGGTGCCACTTTAAGAATGGCGTTTTTTTCCAACAACAAACCGCCCAGCACCGACTCCTCTGCCTCCAAATTCTGCGGCGGCAATAGATCGGGGTCGGAAACCGATTTAACGAGTTCTTGTTTCGATTTTGTGTTGGCTTGCATTTCGTTTCCTACTTCTCTTTGTCATTTCGACCCTAGGAGTGTGTCAACACGACTGTGTTGGAGAAATCTAAGGAAGAATCCCTTCCAGTCTTTTCTGGAGATTTCTCCACCCTAGACTTGAATGTCGAGGAGTCGAAATGACAGCTAAATTACTCCGTAAATATCTCTTCAGCGGCTTTTGATACGTCTTCTGCTTTTACCATACTCTTATTCTTTGTGTCTGCAATCTGAGCACATTCGATCTGAAAATCTTTACCGGTAATCTGCTTCAAAATATCGCCCAAAATTCGACGGTTTTTGGCTTCCATAATACGTTCGCGATGAAACGGAAAGCGCAGCCCAATCGTTATCTTACCCGGATCACCGTCGGTTACCCCCAATAAGTCGGCATCACGCAATAATGAAGCCAATGAGTGGTTAAACGGCTTTGCTGCCTCAATAAATTGATCCCATAGCTGTTTTTCGCTCTGCCCGGGATGCCATTTCTCTACCGCAACCGTGTGAATTTCTTCGGTTGGTTTCGATTTTGGCGATTGCTCAACAACAGGAGCTGAAGCGGGAGCTTCAACTGACGGCGGGCGGACATCTGAGTCCACCCCTACACCCTTACCCCAATTCGTAGAACACCCAACCACCGCCGTGGCCAACACCAAAAACGGTTCGGGATGTTTTGCGACCTGATTCAGCGCCCATGCCCACTGATCTGAGCCGGTGATAATTTCTGATACCGAAAGCCCCTCAGCCCAGTCGGATTTTTCACGATTGTTCAAAGCAATGCTAAATAACCGTAAAACTGCTCGAATGCATTGCTCGGCGTTCCCGCCACCGTCTAGTAGCTGGCGTACGAAATCTAGGGCCAAGTCGGTTTTTCCTTCACGACAAAGCTGCAACAATTTCGAAACATGCGACATCGGCATAAACCCAAGTAATTTTTCAACAGTTTCCCGATCAATTTTGGTCTGATGTACGCTCATTTGTTGTAATAATGACACGGCATCGCGCCCCGAACCGGTAGCTGCTTCGGCCAACACGTTTGCCCCATCCTCGGTAATATCAATTTTCTCTGACTTTGCAATTTGCAAAATATGTTTCTGCAAATCACCAATGGTGAGTGGGTTAAAGTCAAACCGCTGGCAGCGCGACAGAATCGTAGCAGGGATTTTCTGAACGTCGGTGGTAGCCAGAATAAAAATGACATGCTCCGGCGGCTCCTCCAAAGTTTTAAGTAACGCGTTAAACGCATCTTTAGACAACATGTGCACTTCATCAATGATGTAGATCTTAAATTTTCCTTTAACCGGAGAAAACGCCACCGTGTCGCGCAGAGCACGAATATCATCGATACCACGGTTAGAGGCTGCATCAATTTCAAAAACATCGGTTAAAGCTTCGTGATTAAAATCGTTGCACAACTCACATTTATTACACGGATTAACTCCAGTTTCGGATTTGATCAAATCTACACAATTAACCGATTTAGCCAGCAAGCGCGCCAACGTGGTTTTACCCACTCCGCGCGGCCCGGTAAATAAATAGGCGTGGCTAGTGGCATTTTGCTGAATGGCATGATTCAAAGTTTGAACAATATGATCTTGTCCAACTACATCACTAAATTGCTGCGGCCGCCATTTGCGGTACCAAGCCAATGTCATTTTTTGTCCTTAATTGTTAGTTGCTCATTAAAATTACCCCGTCGGATGATTAAAATCAAGTCAGAGAAGATGATTTACAAAAACATTAAATTATGGTATTACAAATATGACAGCGCAAGCTGTGGTACCATTCGTTTATCTTAACGGCGGGCCAAGAGCCTAAACCAAACCGTTAAGAAACGGAGAGAACAAATGAACGTAATTCTGTTTTACCTGTTTTTCGTCGGATGCTGTGTGGGAATACTGCTGGCTTTTCTGCGAATTGCCAGTCGCCTTTGGGTCCCTAAAGGCGAAAAGACAATCTCGACCATCGACCAGATTGTGCCGATCTACTTCTGCACCGTTTCGATTGTGCTCCTGTTGGTATACGGTGTGCTCGAAGCAGCTATCGTCACCGTTATGGGCGGGTCTTGGTGCTACTGCCGCTGGTTGAAACAGCGAAAGCAGCGGCAGGCCAGGCCGTACACCGGCTGGTACTATTGCTTCGGGCGACACAAGTTTCTAGTCGATTATGACGCCCGACAATCAGCTCCATTCGGCCGGTTGACTCGTCTGCTTGGCCTCGGCTACTTCGTCAGCGGGTTCAGAATTCTCGAAGGCAATGCTCGTGGCCAGAGGTACCCCGAACGACAGATGACCGCTAAGATGATCGTCATCGCGAATGACCGATCGATGACTCCCCAGCAGTTCTCTGCCAAAGTCGACAGCCTCCAGGCACAGCTAGATAGCAACCTAACCGTCTTGGTAGACGATGACGAGGTTCGTGTCACTCCAGGCCATCCCTGGGTTAACCCGTTCCCGGAAGTTCTAGTCAGCATTCAGGACGCAAAGTTGCTTCATGCCACCAACTGCAAGGGGTTTCTTGTCCCCTACGCCAAGTCCTAGTCCTACCACCCGGCGCCGCCACGATGCGAGCGCCGGGTTCTTTGTTTATATAGATTCCGGATCTAGTCCGGAATGACAGACCGTGACATTTGACATTAGAAATTAGAACTTAGAAATTTTTTCTGTTATTCTTTTAATAGAGGGGCTTTTTGTATGGCAGATCAGACCGATCAAAATAACGGCACACCGGTGCCAATAAACGCAAATATTCCGCCAGTTTTATCACAAGCTGACCTGGTTAAAGACACGTCCGCGTCTGAAGCGGAGAAATTTTTAAGCGCCGGCACAGTTAATATTGAATACGCAGACCTTAGTCAAGTTAACGTCCCCAAAGAAATCCTTAACTTAATTCCCGAACACATCGCTCGCAAGTTCCAAGCGGTGCCAATATCGCTCGAAAATAACGCTCTAAACGTGGCGATGGTAGATCCGCAGGATGTGGAGACAATAGAGCTAATTAAACGCAAGACCGGCTACGCGGTTAAGCCAAAGCTGTGTACAACCGATGATGTTGGTCATATTTTAGATCAATATTCCGGTTTTCAGGCCGATCTGGAAGACGCTATTTCTGACGCCGATTTAGGAGTAGAGAAAAAGCAAGAAATTAAGCAGGTAGATGAAGAACCCGAGAACGAAAACGCTCCCACAGCCCGCATTGTTTACTCATTATTAAAAAAAGCGGTGCGAGAAAAAGCTTCGGACATTCATATTGAACCGGATGAAAAAGAAGTGATTGTTCGGTTTAGGCTTGATGGCATTTTGCATAAAAAGGTCACGCTGCCCAAAGAAATTCAAGCAGCGGTAGCTTCACGACTAAAGATTTTAGCTAACCTAAAAATTGACGAGCAAAGATTGCCACAAGATGGCCGTATTCAGCTGATTATCGACCGCCGAGATATCGATTTTCGTATGTCCACTATTCCGGTGGTTACGGGCGAAAAAATCGTGTTACGTATTTTAGATAAAAGCGTCGGAATTTTGACGCTTGATCAGCTTGGTTTAAGGGGCGAATCACGTAAAACCCTAGACAGTGCGGTATCCAAAAGCCACGGTATGACGCTGGTGACCGGGCCAACCGGATCTGGGAAAACCACTACTCTTTACGCGCTGCTAACTCAAATTATGAATCCCGGAGTGAACGTTTTGACTATTGAAGATCCGGTGGAGTACCGCATGGCTGGCGTAAACCAAAGCCAGATTAATGCCGACATTGGCTACACCTTTGCCAACGGTTTGCGAGCGATTGTGCGTCAAGACCCAAACATTATTATGGTGGGAGAAATTCGTGATAAAGAAACTGCCGAAATGGGCATCCAAGCATCGCTAACGGGGCACATTGTCCTTTCAACCTTGCACACTAACGATGCTGCCGGTGCAATCCCACGTTTAATCGATATGGCCATCGAGCCGTTCCTAATCACCTCTTCTATCAACACTGTGGTCGGCCAACGTCTGGCGCGCCAAGTATGCCAAGACTGCAAACAAAAAGTAGCGGCAGATAAATCCGAAGAAGAATTAGTGAATAAAATTATTAGCGAGATGCCAGAAATCCCCCGAAAAGAAGTGGCTAAAAAAGAGATCGCTTTCTATCGCGGCAAGGGATGCGATCTGTGTCAAAACACTGGCTATAAAGGCAGAATCGGTATCTTTGAAGTGCTGGAAATCAACGAAACGGTGAAAAAATTGGCATTGGAACGCGTTTCGGGTAGCGTCATCCAAAAACAAGCCGTTGCAGATGGCATGATTACCATGATTCAAGACGGAATCTTAAAAGCGCTTGATGGGTTAACCACATTAGAAGAAGTATGGCGAGTGACAAAGGAGTAAGATGGCTGATTTTAGATACATCACCCGTGATTCAAAGGGCCAGAAATCCAATGGCGTAATTTCTGCGGATTCGAAAAGTGACGCGATTAAAAAATTGCGAGATAAAAATTTAATAATTTTAGATATTTCTGAGGGCAATTTATCCTCATCTAAGTCGGCTAAAAAGGCTGGGGGGTCATTGTTTAACAGAATCGGTGATAAAGACAAATTTGTTTTTACTCAGCAGCTCTCCATTATGACCAAGGCCGGGCTACCAATTAGCCAAGCGCTCGGATCTCTGCAAGAAGAAACAAATAACAAAAAGTTTGCCCAGATCATTAAAACCATCACCGCAGATGTTGAAGGTGGCTTGGCGTTATCTCAGGCGTTTGCCAAACATCCGGACATCTTTGATACGGTTTACGTGAGCATTCTAAAAGCCGGAGAAAAAAGCGGAAAAGTAGATGAGGTGCTAGACCGGCTGACAATTCAGATGGAAAAAGATAACGATATCAAAGCCAAAATAAAAGGTGCAATGGCATACCCGATTTTTGTTTTAGTCGCGATGGTGGTTATTGTCACTCTTATTATGTTGTTCATTGTGCCTCAAATACAGGCGGTATTTATTGAAAATAATGCCAAGCTACCCTTGGTTACGCGTATGGTAATTGGATTAGCAGACGTTATCCGCCGCCAGGGATACATTATTATTATCGCCCTTGTTGGGGTATTTTTCGGCTATCGTTTCTACTATCGCACCGCCAAGGGCAAACATCGCATTGACCTAATTAAGATTAATATTCCAATTTTTGGCACCCTTATTCGGAAGGTTAGTTTAGCCAGATTTTCCCGCATTTTTGCCACTTTGCTTGGCGCCGGGTTGCCAATGCAAGAGATATTTTCAACCTCAAAAGACGTTGTTGGCAATGATATATTCAGGGTTGAGATAGAAAAAGCTGGCAAAGACGTTGAAAACGGGTTAGATATTTCGGCAGCATTAAAAAAACAACCACACATGCCTAGAATGATGGTCCAGCTGACTGCGGTAGGTGAAAAAAGCGGAAATACCGATGTTATCTTTAATAATTTAGCTAATTTTATGGAAAAAGAGGTGGATAACTTAACCCGAAACCTAACTACATTACTCGAACCGGCGCTGATGTTAATAATGGGTGGGGTTATTGGCTCGATTGTGATTGCCATATTACTGCCAATTTATTCACTCACATCATCAATCACATAAATACAAAATCCAATTTATCCAATTGGACCAATTTGACCAATTGGGAAATGACTTGGAATCGGATGAATATGAGGCTTCACATTAAACTATCATCAACCAGAAAAGCTGTCACCCTTATTGAGGTTGTGATTGATATGGCGATTCTTTCGCTTATCTCTACGGTGGTAATAATGGCGATGGCGAGTAGTATCAAGACCGTTAATCAATCGTCTAGAGTTGCCGCCGCTGGGCAGCTAGTAAATGAGAAGCTAGAGCATATTCGCAACCTTTCATATGATAGCTTGGCCACTCAAAACGGCCCGATTGTGCCACAGGGCAACATTTTAGATCAAGAATCGGTTACTAGAGACAAATTTCAGTTTGTTGTGCACACCGACATTAGATATGTTGACGATGCTTATGACAGTTTGGTTGGGAGCGGAGATCTTAATCCGGCTGATTACAAACGGGTTACCATTACCGTGCTAGACACCGATTCATCCGTTCTAGCCACGCTTTCAACCGATATTGCCTCCAGAGCCGCTGAGACCGCCTCTAATACCGGCGTATTAAAATTAAAAGTTTTGGATGCCAATGGCAGCCCGGTTCCAGATGCAACAATCGTTTTAACCAACGCATCCGTTAACCCACCCGTTAATGTCACTACCACCACCGATGCCGCCGGAGGTGTTTTCATCCCAAATCTAACCCCAGCCGGTAATTATCACATTGTTGCTTCAAAAGTTAACTACAGCTCTGATTCAACCACCCCTATTTCAGTTGCCAATCCAAGCCCAACCAATCCAGATGCTACAATCCTACTGCAACAACCAACTGAGGTAACACTATCAATAGACCTGACCTCATCATTAACCATTAACATTACCGGTGTGGTAGTTTTCGGTGGAGACGCGGCGCTAGTGGGGCAAAAACTAATCGGACAGAATCCAGATGTGGTTAAAAATCAGGTATTATTTGTAATCAACCCGATTGTCCAGATTAGTAATTTGGAGTTCGATAGCTATAACATTACTCCTCCCATCGGATTTTTTATTAAAACTTGTTCCCCAACCTTGCCCATTATCGTTTCACCTAATAGCGCCATTACCGTTAACTGTGACTTCACCATTGATCCAACTGACGTGCGCATTTCAAATATTAACCCAAACCAATTCACGGCTGCGGCTGGGGTAAGTATCGAAATATCTGGCGCCAACTTAACTTTACCCGAGTTCTCACTTCAGCGCGGTTCAGATGCGGAAATTCCATTCAACACCGGCCTGACAGTGGGTCAAAACAACACGCTTGTCAGTGGCACAGTCGATTTTTCGGCGCTAACACTTGGCAGTTACGATCTGATATATCGTGATGCCCAAGGCCACACGGCGCGTCAAACAGAGGCAATAGTTATCGAATGAAAACAAAATCTTTTAGTTTAGTCGAGTTGTTAGTTACGGTAGCCATTTTGACCATAATTGGCTCTATTTTAATTGCTTTCGTTCGTAATACCTACACGCTCTACTATCGCGGACAGTATCTTTCGCTAACCAAAACTGAGGCAGACACATTAACCACACGAATTGCCAATGCGCTTCGTGGAACTTATCAAGTTGTGTCAGCAGATGCTTCACAGATCACCGTGCTATCCTATTTTGCCCCTGCCGACGCCACTCCAACACAAGTCACCATCACCAAAACCGGCGCAAACATCACTCTTTCCACTATAATTGGAGTGGCATCTGGTAGCACCTATACTTATGACCCCGGCACCGCGACTACTAGAACCATCAACACCCATTTTGTTACTAACCCAGCCACACCTCTGTTTCAATACGAATCAGAAATGGGGACACTGAATTTACCAATTTCATTACCTGCGGTACACTTAGTTACGGTATCGTCAACCATCTTTTCCACCTACAATTCAACCTACACCACCACCTCAAGCACAAAAGTTAACTTACGCAACCTTAAAACAAATCTATAAAAACTTATCAGACAAATTTGGAATCATGATGAACAAAAAAGTAATATCCAAACGCAAATCGTTCTATCTCCCAATCATCTTGATCCTATGTGCTGCATTTATTACCCTAAGTGTAGCCCTGGTTGAAGTTGCAATAATGCAACGTAAAAGTAGCAAAACCAGCCAGAATAAAATTGACGCACTAGGGATCTCTGAGGCCGGGGTGAGTTACTATCTGTGGCATTTGTCTCACAATAACGCCGACTACACCGATGGCAATGGCGCACCACAGGGTGGTGCCCCTTACGGCCCCTATGTCCATCAGTACATAGACAATACCGGTAAAAACATTGGATCGTATTCGTTATTAATTACCCCACCGGTAAACGGAAGCACAGTTACTACTGTCGAATCCACCGGAACGCTAAACGGATCATCCACCACTAGAACGGTCAAAGCGGTTTTAGGTATACCATCCTTTAGTCAATATGCGGTCGTAACCAATAACGAAATTTGGTTTGGTGATAGCGAAAACACCAACGGTCCGGTTCATTCCAACACCGGTATTCATTACGACGGAACCAACAACGGTATTGTTAGCTCGGCAAACGCTAGTTATGTCCCGGCTACACAGTTTGGCGGCGATGGTCACACCACCCATAACGGCGTCTGGGGCAGCGGCGGACCAACCGATCAATGGATCTATCCGGTACCACGTATAAACTTCCAAAACATCACGGCGGATTTTCTTTCGTTACAAACCAGCGCGGCTAGTGGTGGAAAATCGCTTGGAAAATCGACCGGGCTCGGGTATTACATTCAATTTTTAGCCAACGGCACCTATAATTTAGCCACCGTTACAAACTCTACTTTGAACCAATTCAGCACTACCGCGTTAGTAAACCAGCCCGCCCCGGCAAATGGCATCATATTCGCTGCGGATCACGTTTGGGTTAGTGGCACAGTTCATGGGCGATATACTATTGCAGCGGCCACCCTACCGGCCGCAGTGGCCACCTATCGTGATATTACCATCACCAATAACCTGGTCTATACCGCTAAAGATGGTACCGATGCCCTTGGTTTAGCTGCGCAACGAGATGTCAAAGTGGGGCCACTTTCTCCAAACACATTAGAAATTAACGCTGCTATGCTGGCGCAAAACGGACGAGTTTATCGTCCAATTTGCTGGAACGATAATTGCGGTCAGGGTATATACAATATTCGTAATGCCATCACAGTTTATGGATCTATTGGATGTTTTAACTACTGGAACTGGACATGGGTAAATGGTAATAACGTGATTTCCGGATACCGCACCACCACTCAAACCTACGACCAATATCTATTATATGCGCCCCCACCCAGCTTCCCCCTTACCGGCCAATACGCCTTGCTCTCCTGGCGGGAAGAGTTAAATCCATAAAAGGTTAAAAATTAAAAATTGTGATTTGTAATTTCTATTGTTATACTATTTATGGAGGGGTATTTGAGTTTATCATCGTTCTTAGGATTACGAACCGAAGTAGTCGGCTTAGACATTGGGCAACACTCGGTTAGAGTAGCTCAACTAAAACGACCAAGGCAACATTCTCGCCTGGTCAGTTTAGGTATCGCCGAACTACCTAAAAAAACGCTTGAAAAAGGCACTATTGCCAATCCGGACGCACTAATTGAAACAATTAAATCTGCCTTGCAAAACGCCACCCCGCACCGCATTACCGCCAAAACACTGGTGGCCGCGTTACCCGAGATTTACATTTTTTCCAAAGTAATCCAAATGCCAAACTTGCCTCCAAACGAGCTCCAAAAAGCAATCCCGTTTGAAACCAGCCAGTTTATTCCGATGCCAATTGACGAAATGTATATTGATTACACCCCACTGGCGTTGCATCCAGACAAACAACAAATTGATGTGGCCATATTTGCCGCTCCCAAACAGATGGTTGACAGCTTGATAGACATAACCAACCAGGCTGGGTTTGAGCTATCGGCTTTGGAAACAAAATCTACCGCAATCACCCGATCGCTACTACCCGCCGGTAGTACCGACGCGATTCAGATTATTGAGATCGGATCTGAATCTACCCGTATGACTATTTCGGACCACGGCAACGTGTGGTTAACCACCTCCTTAAACATCGGCGAAGCGCAATTACTAAAAACCATTGGTGAAAAACTGAACCAACCTGAAAACGAGGTTAGGGACTATTTATCCAATCATAAAAGCAGTTCAATTGACAGTGTAGTTTCCAGTGCCGTTGCCCCAATTGTTCAAGAAGCAGTTTCTGCCAACCGTTTTCACGAAACCAGAGACTATCAAGCCGACAAAATTAAGCGTGCAATTCTGGTTGGGCAGGGGTCAACCATCCCTGGTATTATTCCGGCCGTTGTCGGGTCAATGCATATTCAGTGCGAACCCGGTTTGCCGCTGGTTACCGGCACCACTGAAGTAAATTTACAGTACGCGGTATCGCTTGGATTAAGTATGAGGCCATATTAAGGTGAGAAAATGAGCGACATTAACCTTTTACCACAATCTCAGAAACAGAAAAGATTATCAGTAAATTTGATGACCTATATTTCGATCGGATTTTTCGCCATTTTGGTCATTTTAGCTGGGTTTGTGGTAGCTTTAACCACGGTTCGAATTACCATTGCTGAAAAAATTAACAGTTTCAATAATCAAATAGAAACTATCGAAAATAAAACCTTGGTGTACAAAGATCTGGAATCAAACGTCTCAAGCGCAAACACCGGCCTCAAAGCAATCAAAACTATTCTTGACAAGCAGATCAAACCTAACACAATCTTAGATCAGATTTCGGCCGTGATTGGCAGCGATGTAATAATAAAAACGATTACGGTAAATAAAACAGTTGCTACCACAACAAAGAGTGCGACTCCGGCTGTTACTGCCGCTCCGGTTCAAATTACCATTGGCGGAACAGCAAAACAACGATCAAGTATTGTTGATTTCAAACGGGCCTTAGAGAACAACGCGGCGTTTACTGGGATTACCTACACTATTACCGCCGACACATCAGTTGACACCACCGCCCCATTCACTTTCACCCTAAACGCCGGCTACCAAACACCAAAGGTGAAATAATGATTAATTATCGCGTCGTATTAATCACCATCATCTACATCGCCATTCTTGGTGGTGGCACAGTTTTTGGTATCAAACCTTTTGTATCGGGAGTTAACAACAGTATCACGGAATTAAAAAATAAAAATCAGCAGTATATCCAAAGCCAAGATAAATTAAATGATCTAATAAAACTTAACAAAAGCCAGACTGACATTACTCAGGCCCAAAATATTACTACACTAGCTATCCCGAAAACGCCCGATTATGACACTCTTTTGCTTACCCTTGAAACTCTGGCCAACAGCCACCAACTAAAAGTAAATGATATTAACTTATCCCCGCTAACCAGCACTACCAAAAATACCGCGGCTACCACCGCATCAACCAGTAGCTATTACAAAGAACTAACCGGATCGATGAGCGTAAATGGCACGTACCCAAACATCAAACTTCTATTAACCGAAAGCGAAACTCTAGATAGAATTCTTACAATTACATCTGTAACCATTATTCCAACCGAGAGTGATGCCAATAATTTATCCGCTGATATTAAATTCAGTTTTTATTACGTAAAGTAAGTAGGAATCGATATGGAAGAAGCTAAAAATCAAAGTAAAGCGGTAATAATTGTCATTGCGATCATCGCTTTGCTGTTAATTAATGGCAGTATTTATTACACCAGCTTGTTGACCAAACAGTCCGAAGATTTATCGTCCGATGTTGTGGAAAGCGTAAGCACGTCTAAACTAGATACCACCAATATGGCGTTGGTTACGGGCAGATTGCATATAGATGTTAGTGCACAATTAACGCCAAACACCTCCGGCCGTGAAAATCCGTTCGTCGGGCAATAATAAATTTGAGATAAATACTTAATTCGGCTTTTGAGCTAAAAGCTCGCTAACGCATTGCACCAACTGGTTTGGCGTAGTGTCTGCTTTGGAAAAATATCGGTCTGCCTTAATCTCACTAGCGCTGGTTTGGCTTAAATCTTGTGCCAACGCGGTTAAAATAATTATTGGAACATGCTTTGTGGCATCATCTGAACGCAATAGTTTCAAAACGTCCAAGCCGTTCATTTTTGGCATCATAATGTCTAGTAAAATTAGATCGAAATGAATAGTTTTGACAATTTCGATAACCGCTAACCCATCTATCGCCTCGTGAACTACGTGTCCCGCTCTGGTCAAAGGTATTCGATACATATCTCGCAACGTTTTATCGTCATCGGCCAATAGTATCACTGACATAAACTCTCCTTATTACTTCTGCAAAACCCCTTAACCCCCCACTGTCAAAAGGATAATTGTTATGTTGTTGGTTTGGCTAACACGGCGTCAATCGTAGCTACCACTTGCGCCGGTACTACTTCGGATTTAACCAGACAAGCCGCCGCACCGGCGTTTTGTACGCGCTTACGAGCGTCGTCTTGCATTAAAGCAGTCAATACCACCACCGGAATTTTTTTAGTTGATGCGGTTGTCTTAAGAATGTCTAACACGTCAAAGCCGTTTACTCTTGGCATCATAATGTCTAGTAAAATACAGCTTGGCTGGGTATCTACTGCTCTAGCCATCGCTTCTTCCCCATTGGTTGCCTCTACAACGGCGTATCCGGACGCTTCTAGACGCAAACGGTACATCTGACGCAACGACTCGTCATCGTCCACCACTAACACTGTTTTACCGTTTAATTCAGACATTTTCCCTCCTGCTTATTACCATGTCGCTTCCGACTAACTATATACTATCACATTTTTCATTTTGACATTGGTAGAGTAAAGCTAAACACGCTACCTTTGTCCGGTTCGCTTACCACTTTCATCTCACCACCAAGCAATGTTACCAAATTTTTGGTGATGTACAACCCCAAGCCTGTTCCCATAATCCCGCTTGTTTTAGCATTATCAATGCGATGAAATTTCTCAAACAAATGCTGTTGATCTGTCTTTGAAATACCAATGCCATTATCTTGCACAGATACTAAAACATGATCTTTTTTAGGCACAGCCGATACTTTTATTTCACCCTTCATTGAATATTTAATGGCGTTACTAATTAAATTCACGCAGATCTGTAACACCCGATCGGGATCTGCGACTACCTTTGGCAAACCAGCACCCGGCTTAACAAAGGTTAGCTTCAATCCTTTTTCCTTGGCGATATTAGCTAATTCCGATGTTGCTTGTTCAATGCTTGGCACCAAATCCATCGGTACTGCCGTAATCTTTAATCTACCACTCTCAATTCGAGAGATAGAAAGCAAATCTTTGACTAAATCGGCCAAACGACGACTACTTTGATACGCCTGCGTGGCATATAAATGTGCCTGCTCTTTGGTTGGCACCGCCTTTTCGTCCAGCAACATCGACAAATATCCTTCAATCGCTGCGGTTGGGGTGAGCAGTTCATGAGAAGCGATAGAAATAAATTCAGATTTTAACTTATCTTCCTCATAAAATTGAGCTTTCTCAATTGACAACGCGGTTTGATTCGCCACCAGCTCTAAAGTGTCAAAGTCTTCTTCATCAAAGCTGTCACCGGACAACTTTTCGCCAACCAGCATAATACCAATAACCGCCCCACTAACCTGAATTGGCAGCGCCACCACCGCCTGAAATTGATCAATTTGCGAGATCAC
Organism: Patescibacteria group bacterium; assembly: GCA_041660565.1. Taxonomy (NCBI): domain Bacteria; species Patescibacteria group bacterium. The sequence goes on along the minus strand of JBAZWC010000002.1, from coordinate 271,024 downwards.
TCCATTGATGACAGTGCGATTGATAGCGGTCTTGCTAAGATCATCGCGTAAGTCTTCAACAACCACCATTACCGGATGTTTAGTCAAATAGTCAACCAGAAATCCAATTGGCTTATCTTCCAATTTAACCACATTGCTATAACCAGTTGATTTAACTCGCTTTACCACCGTATCTTTTTCGATACGACGTAATATGATCGTTGCCACTCTACTGATGCGCATTTCGTCAGCCACAATTGACATTGTAGTGTCCAATGCCTCATCTAAGCTGACCACATTTGAGAGCTGCTTGGCCAGTTTTTTTGCCACTTCTTGTGTATCGTATTCACCTTTGAACAGATATTTGTCAGTTACTTTGGACAACCATTGTTTCAGCGGATCAAATCCAACGGCTATTAACAACGCTGCGATAATGTTTGGCGCGAACGATTTGATACCAAACGACAGGTCTCCACCGATTATTTGAGATGAAAAGAATACAACTAACGCGTAGGTCATTAACACAAACGATAGCAGCACCGAGTAAACAATGGTGCGCTTGATAATAAACCTAATATCGAAAAGATGATGCTCAATGATAGCGTACGAAGTTAGAGCGGTGAAGATAACCAGCGAGTACACTCCAGTCTTACCATAGTTCGTCAAACCGGTGATGATTGGGATAATTATGCCAAACACACTAACACCAACCGCCGAGAGTAGTAATCCTAAAAACAAAAAGGCTAGCTGAGACCGTGATTTACCGCGAGATCGGATGAATTTTACAATTTGACTATAAAAACCCAAGCCGACAAAGACCGCAAAAAGGATTAAAAATAAAGGATATAGCGTACCCGGAACGGCGTTTGTTCCCCAGCTGTAATAATCAACCGATTTGATAATAGTGTTGGTTGAAACCGACAACGTGGCCACAACCAAAGTCAAGATGACCCCAATCGTAGTAACATGACGGCCAAAATCAAAGATATTTCGAGGAAAGTTCCAAGAGAAAAGGAAGAAAGACATAATTAATCCACTGGCCACAGCAAAGGTCAATCTATTCCAAAACAGAGCCCATGCCGGCATAATCGGATTGTCACATAGATAGTTTGTCACCATCCACAGCACCATAAAAGTTACTAGCACACCAAAATAGTAGTTTATTACTTTATCTTTACCTTTTAGACAAACCAAAAAGGCAAGGTATATGTTGACCGCTGAAACGATGGTTAATAATAAAATCTGTAACATATTTCTCTTATTTTAATAGGTAGTTTCTTTTAATCTTTTTATTGTCCAACATAAACGGGCTGGTTCCATAATCGCATACTCGAATTTCGATGTCGGCAGACTTGGGATCAAACTGATATACGTCACTATAATCAGTATTGATCTCTTTTAGTTTTTCCACCACCACCTGATGTAATGTAGTCGCGAGACGTTTTTTTTCACCCTCAGATTCAACCGAACTTTTCTGCTTTAGTTCGATGTGAACAACTAGGCATTCTTTTCCTGATTTTGATTTTTCAACACCTAATTTGAACGCGCTTACCAGCTGACTTTGATTACTTGAAATCAAAGCGTTTTCAATGTTCTCTGGATAAATATTCGCGCCCCCGAACGAAATCGTACCATCAGTGCGTCCAAATACGTAAAAGAACGGCAAACGCCATACATCAGCCGATGTATAATGGCGTTCCTGAAGCATTTTTCTGATGTCGATGCCATGCTCAAGCAATATCTTCAGCATCTGATTGTATTTTATCACCCCACCGCGGTCGTGGATATTATATCTTACCACCGGGATACCGTTCATGGCAGTAAAAATCAACTCTCCATTTACCGCCTCAACGTATGACGAGTTGTTGAACTGATATAAACCCGGCAGAACATCAGACTGTCCGAATAAATCATTGGCTAATTTTTTATTATCCGATGCCAACTGCCTAATCAATATTGAAATCGGATATTCTCTACCGATCCCTATACCGACATCGGCGGCTCCATATGCGCTTGAGATGGACGTCAAATCGTTAGATGAAATATGAAGTTTTTTTGATATATCTTTCTTCCAGAACAAAGAATGACCTTCACCACCAAGCCCAATTTTAATATTTAACTTCGATAAATCTATCCCAGCTTCGATAGCACCGTCAACAATCGATCTAACAAACGGCGGATACCCAATAATGATTGTCTGATCATACTGATTTGATAATCTCTGTAAAATTTCGACCGATTCAGCCAAATTTGCCCCCGGAGTAATTACTGACAACCGATATCTACCCGTAGCAGCGAGTTTTCTTAATGCGTCGGCTGTTTTTTCGCCGGTTGTCCATGTACCCAAAGCAAAGGTTAAAACCACCAAAGATGATTTTTGGCTAATTTTGTAGGCCTGGTTGAAGGCAATTTCGATATATTTTGCAAAAAAACTGTCAACTACAGCGTCTCTTGGCCAGTATTGCGCTTCGCCGCTATGACCAGAGCTTCTTTCAATGGCATAATTTTCCGATATATGGTTCTGTATCAAAGTATCGTCAGTTTTGTATTTAGCGATATAATTATCTTTATCCATTACCGGTAGGGTTTCAAAATCTCTAATCGATGATACTGATTTTATGCTTTTACTGTGGTCTGATAAAAATTGTTGATATGCTTTAACTTCGCGGATAGTTTGATTGGCAATATCACACGCCAGCTTTTCTCCCTCTTTTGACCAATACGCGGCGGGCAGTTTGGAAAGTAGCCAACAAGCCAGCTTTGGCCGGTTTAATATAATATCTTGAACACTCATATTTGTTTCCCTGTTTTTTTATTTTTGAGTAATTTAACGCAATACCGATACGTACTGTTAACTGACATAATAATTAGTACAAATAGGAGCAGATAGGCCCAAATGGGTAAATTACGCCCAAATAATAATACATATAGATACGGCATAAGTAGCAAAGCCAATTCCAACAAAATGTAGAAATACAACGATTCGGTATTTTTATGCTTAAACATTTTGACGATTTTAAACACAATCAACCAGCAAGGTATGTAGGTAACGACATAAATAACAATAAAGATTATCGGATTAACATGATATTGATCGATTGCCATGTTCCATATGTCAGTAATCATACTGCACCCATCTTTTGTGCTACAACTGTTAGCTCTTGGCCATCAAGAAAAGCAGTTTGAGAAATAATCTTAAAACCAGCGTTAGACACCACGTTAACAACGTCGTCTAACTTGCCAAACTGGTAATGTCCCCTTGTCGCTAACACATCAATAATCACGTTGGCAACGCAAACAATGATCCATAGCGGTATTGTTAAAATTGTGAACAAACTGAGTGCAATTTTTTGAATAACGGTGAGTTTTCTAAAAATTTGTCGATGCAATTTCAACATTCTACCAAAACTAAAGTTATCAGACGGGGTAACTAAAACCAACCTGCCGTTTGTGGTTAATATTCGATTAATCTGTGTTAAAACGGGGGCTGGGTCATTTGTGGCGAAAATTGCGTTAACCGAAACAACAACGTTAGCACTCTCATTTGATACTTGATCTAATTCGCTAATTGATAATCGAGAGAATGTTATTTTTCTGTTCCACAAAAATTTTTTGATCCGAGCCAGAGTAAGCATCACCCATGAAAAATCAATCCCCGATAGCTTGATCTCAGAATGATGCGAGGAAAGTTCAAGTAAAAGAGTGCCCGTCCCACACCCTACATCCATTACGGAATGGACGCGACCCTGAGCATCAATCAATTTAATTACTTCTTGTCGCAGGTATCGATGAGGTAAAGATACCGAAATAGCGTCGTATCCGATTCCGTAGAATTCCCACAATAGCACGTTGAAAAACTGCCCCATCCTTCTCCAAATATTACCTATTAATCGTACCAGAATCTTTAGCAAAGGTGAATTGAATCACGTCCCTATACTTTTCTACGCTACCACCCTATAATAAAAATATGACACCTAGACAAATTCGCAGTGCGTTTGACGCATTAATTTGGATACTAACTCTTACCTACGTCTATTTTGGTATTATAGCGCAAGATTATTCGCTAGAAGAGAAGCTTAGCGCCGTATTAGCAATATTGCTAGCGGCGTATTGGACAATTCGGGCTTTAGAATCAGGCAAAGGCAGCGTTAACGATCAAAAACAGCTAGAAGAAGACAGCCGAGAACTAAGATTTCAGCGTGATCGCCATATGGCCTTTTTTGCCCTAACTCACGATGGCATCATTGTTTTAGATAAGAATAATAACATTTTACGCATTAACGAGGCTATGACAGATATTTCGGGATATACCGCCGCTGACGCGGTTGGCCATTACTGCCCCGATATCTTCCGCACCGAGAAATACAAAGAGACCGGTATTGCATTTGGTCTTGGTTTTTTAACCGAGGAGAATCCAACGCATTACGAAGAAGTGCAGATGTTAACCAAAGACGGTCAACATATTGATGTGGGCGTACGATGCACCAAAGCTAAAAAATTCCCGGGTCACAGAGGCGCTAGTTTGATTTTGATTCGAGATCTGACCAAAATTCACGAGGCTGAATCAATGGAACACGAGTTTGTTTCTATGACCTCACACCAATTATTCACCCCACTTTCAATTATTCGCGGCCATTTATCCATGTTGATGCAAGGTGATTTAGGCAAGATTAACGAAAAACAGCATTATTTTCTAAATCAGACATTGGAATCTACTAAAAAAATGGTTAATCTCATTACCGAGCTATTATCAATTTCCAGGTTAGAAGAACGCAAAATTGTGCTTAACTTTTCCCAGACTAACATTACCGCAGTAGTACAAAGTGCGGTGGAAGAGATGAAAACACTGGCGGTTGAGCGTAAAATTGACATCGTTTTTGAAAAACCTTCTAGTAGCACTCCTACTCTAAATATGGATGGAGAAAAAATTACTCAAGTGGTGCAGAACTTAATTGATAACGCCATCAAATACACCAATCCTAGAGGCAAAATTGTGGTTAAAATTGAGACTAGGCCAAAAGACGTGGTAGTTTCGGTTAGTGATAACGGGGTTGGTATACCATCGGCCGATATTCCCAAATTGTTCCAACGCTTTTTCCGCAGCGGCAATGTGCTATCTATGGACACTCGCGGAACCGGTCTTGGTCTGTACATCGCCAAAGTAATCATTACCCGCCATCAAGGCAAAATTTGGGTAGAGAGCAAAGAGAATCAAGGATCAACATTCTTCTTTTCACTCCCAAGGTAAATCCCTTGAGTTTCTTGATTCGCCTAAAGTCTTAACCGGCTTTACTTTATAATAAATTGTCCATATATTGATAATGAGAAGGAGAAAATATTATGCACAGCATTCTAATCATCGATGACGAACCAGCCATTATTGAGATGTACAAGATTAAACTGGAGCAAAGCCAGTACAAAGTATTTACTGCCCTATCTGGCACTGCGGGTATTGAAATTGCCAAACATGAGAAGCCTGACATCATTTTGCTAGATATTATTATGCCAAAGATTAACGGTTTTGATGTGTTAAAGATACTAAAAGAAGACCCAGAGACACAGAGTATTCCGGTATTTATGACCACCAACTTGCCCGAACATACCAGCGGTGAGAAAGCTAAGTCACTTGGCGCTGTAAATTATCTAGTTAAAGCTGAGTATGAGCCAGGCATGGTAGTAGAAGTGTTAAATCGCTATCTAGGGCCGGAACAAAAACCAGCCGTCTAAGCCAAAATTCTAAAGACGGTTAGGGGTTTTAGGGTGATTAGGGCGGTTGGGATAACCGATGGTCTCCCAAAATCCCTAAAGTCCCTAATCTCCCTAACCGTTTTTGGTGCTTCCTACCCGAGGTCTCCAACATCAATCGTAATTTGGTCGCCACGCTTGGCGTTGCCGGCGATGATTTTGTTGGCTAATGGCGATTCCAACTCGTCTTGAACTACTCGACGTAGCGGACGCCCACCCATCGTAGGATCAAAACCATCGGTGGCTAGTTTTTGTATCACCGCGTCGGTAACAGCCAGTTTTACCCCAGACGTGGCTTCTGTCTGCTTAATTACCGCTTCGACTTGTAATTTGGCAATCTTGAGAATTTCGTCAGCGGTGAGAGGTTTGAACACAATAATGCCGTCAAAACGGTTGAGTAGCTCGGGGCGAAAAATCTGCGGCAATAAAGTTGAACCAAGCTTTTTCTGAATGTCGGTGTAAGGCACGTTTGACTGTATCGCCTGCTGTATCTCGAGTGAACCGGCGTTAGATGTGGCAATAATTATACAGTTTTTAAAGTCAATTAAGTGGCCGTTGCCATCGGTAATGCGCCCGTCGTCAAATATGGATAGGAATAAGTTGCGCACTTCATCACAGGCTTTTTCAAACTCATCTAGCAGTAATAAACAGAACGGACGATTGCGCACCGGTCCGGTTAACACGCCTTCTTTATTATTCTGGCCAATTAAATCGACTAACGAAGCGGCCGACTGAAATTCGGACATATCCAACCGCACCATTGTATCCTCACCCTTAAAATAACTAGAAGCTAACGCCTTGGCCAATTCGGTCTTACCCACGCCAGTTGGCCCCACAAACAAGAAGGTGCCAATTGGTCTATTACTATCAGATAAGCCCGCCCTAGCCCTTCGTAGCGCCTTAGACACCGCCTGTACCGCCTCAACCTGACCCACCACCCTGGACCCAATAATCTTCTCCAAATCTAGTAAGGTTGATTGCTCATTCTGACCTATCGCCTCGGTTGGCACATTGGTTTTTTGGCTGATTACTGTCTGCACGTCAGCTTCGGTTACCTCGGCTTTTTTGGCAGCACTGGCCATCGCTGATGCCTCATCCAAAATATCAATCGCCTTCTCGGGCAGCACCCGGTCGTGAATAAATTTAGCGGATAAGGTAACCGCGGCTTCAATTGCTTTGAGCGAAATTTTAACGTGGTGCTGGCCCTCAAGCTCTAACGCCGTTTCTTCTAGCACGGTCATAGCCTGATCCGGCGACATTTCGTTAATCTGCACCACCCCAAACGCTTTGGCAAAGCTAACATTGGGCTCAATTTCCTCGCGATACTGCTTGATGGTAGTAGCGCCAATCACCTGCATTCTAGCGCGATCAAGCAATGGCAATAACAATTCAGCAACCGCAACTCCGGATGTTTGCTCGCTAGCTAAATCTTGCAAACTGGGAATAAACAAGATGACGTTACCCGAACGCTCGGTTTCAGCCAACAGCTGCTCAAACGCCACCGAAAATCCTTCGGGCGATCCATGCAACGCTGCCGCATCTAGCTGCACTAAACGTTTATCTTGTAACTCTTTGGGCACGGACCCGGACAACATTTGAAATGCAATGCGATCCACCACGGTTGCTTTACCCGCCCCCGGCTCGCCCACCAACAACAAGCTGTTTTTGGTAGCACGCGCCAACACTCGAATGGCTTCATCAACCTCTTTTTGTCGCACTGTAACCAGCGGGATGGCACCGGCCGAGGCGGTAACAGTCAAATCTTGACCAAATTGATTCAACATCGGCGTGGGGGTAGATGTCCAAGCGCGATTAACCGGCCCGGTGTGCATGCGCTGTTGCTTTAATTGATCAAAAGTTGACAGTAAATGATCGCGAGTTGACGAATCGTTAATCACCACCGCAAAACGCTTAGGCGTAATGTCAATTTTACTAAAGAACTGCGCAATGTTGGCGTCTTTTTCTAAAATCGTTAAAAAGATGTCCGGCAAGCCAAATGAACTATCGCCTCTGGCCGCGGCACGATTTGCGCTATCTAATAGATATTGCTGAAAAGTGTTATCCATTTCCATAGCGTTTTTAGACTGAGGCACCGAATCAAGCGGTATTTGTTGCTTGACCGCCTCATACACCGAGTCCGAAACAATTTCTAATTTTGCCAAATAATATCGCATGGAACCGGACTGCAACATTAAATGCAACGCCATATTTACCGTTAATTTTTGTTTGTTTTTGTCGGCAACAGATAAGGCTTGGGCAAGGAAAGAACGGCTATTTTGATCTAAAAAGTTGTATACATCGTCCCTCGAGGTATATGTTTTTCGACGTCTAATTTCATCCAATAAATAGACCGCCACAATGTCTAATAGAATCAAAACCCACATCATCCGCGCCAACGCAGAGCCGCCAAACAATGAAACAATGGGCATCTCCCCATCCAGCCAGCCACGATAAGTTTGCAAAGCCAACGCCAGCATACTAACCAACAAAGATCCGAATCCAATTACCTGACCAATACCGGCCAAGGCGCGGCTACTGTTCCATCCGCTCACAAATTCGGCGGCAGTTTGTTTAAATTGCAATTGATTTGGTGCTTCGGTCATCTGATCACCTCGTACACTGCCAAGAACGGCAATAAATACCAACCAATCACCACCGCGCAAACCAAAACAAAGAATACGCCTTCAAGAAGCAAGCCAACAATTAATCGAAAAAAGCGTATAAAGATGCCTATTAAGCGCCCCTGCCAGGTTGGATCTTGGAAAATCGGCTCGCCAATGTGAGTGGCCATTTGCTTAACGGCAAAAGTGTCGCCCACCATGCCAACAACGCGCATACCCCAAAGATACAGGCGTTTGGGTACGGCAAACACCCACCAAGAGATAAAACTATTTGGTCCGACAATCAGTCCCATGCCCCTCATTTGTTACGATATTAGTATATCGCAACAAATCTCAAATCTCAATTTTTAAACAATACTCCCTATAAAAAAACTTCCATTTATTGTACCTTTATTTTATGAACGACGAGCTATTAGATGTAATTGATTTGGATGATAATGTGGTTGGCAAGGCAACGCGGGCACAAATCTACGCCGAAAGACTACCCCACCGCATTGTCCACGTGCTTATTTTTAATAATGATGGCAAAATTTTGCTTACCAAAATGAGTAAAAACCGTAAAATATTCGGTGGACATTTTGGCACCGCCGCCGGGGGGCACGTTAAATCAGATGAAAGTTACGAAGACGCGGCTAAGCGCGAGTTGTTCGAAGAAATCGGAATTGATACAAAAATCGAGATGTTAGATATGAACTGGTATATAGATACACGCCAAGACAAACCGCTCCACAAATCGATCGCGGTTTTTAAGGCAATTCATAATGGACCGTTTTCACTTAGTCCCGATGAAGTAGATGATGTGCAGTTTTATGCAAAAGACGAGGTAGATCAATTACGATCAGCTAGCCACCCCTTCGCCCCTGAACTGGAATATATTTTAGATTCAATTAACGTTTTTGCAAAATAGTGGTAAAAATGTTATAATCTAATAGTTATGGCCTCATCGTCTAGTGGTTAGGACAGTAGGTTCTCATCCTGCAAACCGGGGTTCAATTCCCCGTGAGGCTACCAGCTTTATAACATATTAATCCTCAATATTTAAATTATGAATACAATGTTTCTCATAATGTAATCGTATTCTTAATCCCTCGAACGAGACCAACAAATGCGAACTATATTGAACCCATATTTTGCCATTGATCCGGTCAAACACAAGACAGGCGTTACTCAACAGGAACGATTGAACCATTCAAAAAAATGCTCAAAGCTATTGCAAACGATCTTTGGTAAAACCCAGCAGGAAATTTTTGAAGCCTCGAAAAGTTACATTAATAGACACAAGGATTTGCTCTCCTTCTTTTTTGCATTATCTTTTTGGCAAGGAGTAACTCAAAACGAACTGAGCGAAAAAGCGAGAACAATACCTTTGCTTGCCTCGATAATTACTTCAGAAGCTATATCACCCCGTAGTGCAGGAAAATTTAGCCCGGGGAAAATAAAGGGACAGAGCATCAAAAGGTACAGGAATAGCAAACCTGCTCGTTTTACCAGATTCATGATCGAATGCCTCAGTGAGACCGATAAAAGACTATTACTAAAAGGTTATCAATTCGCAAAACCAGGGATTTTCCCTCTTGAAAGAAGAACTACCCGACATCTTGTGTACAATTCACTGATACGCAAAAACCGACACTATGCAGAAAAATATTGTTTTTCAAACATCAATGGCACTGGCGCAAGTTGCTGCTGCATCAATTATATCGACAGCATAAATATTGCGTCACTTAACAAATTTCTAATAAAACTATCCAAAAATTTTTATCAAATGCGTTGTTCTATTGTTCACGACGCATATCCAGTCGGCTTCTGCCACCTTGATACCCGACCACAAGATGTCGCGTCATGGGGAATGACTTTGGTTGATACGTATCAAATCACAGGACAGGGTGGGTCGTCATTATTAGTCCAATACGAAAGCGAGTTTCACCGCGATCAGCTTCAAAAAATGTTTATTGATGCATATTGGAATGCGTTCAAAAAAGGGTGGCCTATATAATTCACATTCAATAATAAATCGTTACTTCGGACAACCTTCAAGAAAATAATAACCGGCACGCGACGTTGCATACCGGCTTTGTGATCCATAGGTTGGAACTAATAGGTTGTTTCCATTTGCTTCTTGCACTTATCTCGATCTATCGAGTTCTTGCACGCACCACAGCTTGGGCAAATCCGCCAGGCGCAGCTATTACACTGCCCATCAACGCGACTGTCGACATTGGTACCGCAGTTCCAGCACCATCGCGGATACCACTCCGCCTTACACCTTGGGCATTGCACCCAGTTCTTCTTTCCGACCCCCTTCTCTGAGTCGGGATGTACTACTGCCGCCGTGCCGCACTTGCACACCATTGGCTGTGAGCGTATTTCGGTTTCTGACAAGACCGTTATCCCCCTTGGGATGAATTCCGGCAACAATTCCTAGCCGGTGATGTTATTATATCACTATTTAGATATTAGTACAACAAAGCAGAGCCGCCTCGCAGAAAGCGCGGGGCGGCCGGTAGGACAGGGCTAGTCGGGACATTGCAACGTCTTTGGGGCGGCTTCATGGTCCTCTAGGCTATACGCCTTGACCCAGCCGGGAACAATTCGAATCCGACAACAAGGGATAGAATTGACCACCCTCCGCTGATTGATACGAGCCAGCGTAAGTGCTCTGGCAAAGATAGGGATTGGCCGGGTGCTCTCGGTATTGACGATTGAGAGTATGCCGTCCTCTCGCCCCAGTTCCTCCGCAATGGCGCGAGCCAAATAGAGTGAGAAGTGCGAGATGTCCCAGTCTAGGTCTGAACCAGGTTTGATCTGAAGCATCAACCTAACCTGACTCGCCACCCAGTCTGCCACAACCTCGGCCTGGACGCGATATTGCGCAGTCCGAGATTGGAACGGACGCCAACCCTTTAGGCTCATCCAGACACTGGAAAACCACGAGCCAAACGCGCGCATTACTTTCTCCCGAAGAAAGAGATAAGGGCAGGTACAGATATATTTATTATACGCTAAATAGTCCGGTTGGCAATCGGACTTTAAGCATAAAATATAAAATTTACTTGGTTAGATATTTCTTTTTAACCGAGACAGCGGCAAAAACAATACCAATCAACGCTAACCCGGCCATCACCAGTGAAAGTGGCCAACCAAGGCCAGTGGAGAAGTATCTTGCCGTAACCAACAAAATATAAATCATTAGATAAATTGTGCCAAAAACCAAAAATGCTTTGCTCTTGATACGAACACTAATAGAGATTGCCCCCAATACTAAGAGCGGAAAAGCAAACACCCAAAATAGATTTTCGCTTGACCACCAGTTGCATAGTGACAATGCCGAGCCAAGAAACCCAAGTATTCCAAAGCTGTAAAGGTATCCGTGAATCGATATTAGTGAGTTCTTGGAAAAAGCGTTTCCAAGTAGCATATAGGACACACCCAACGCGAGGGCGCGGTATTGATAAAAATTTACACCGTACAAATATGCATTCCCGCTTGCCATCATAGAAGTTAGGCTAAAGAACAACCACGTTCCATACATAACGCTAAACAAGGCAAATAAATTCTTGCGGAATGCCAGATATGATCCCAAGAATAATGCTAGTAATATTGCGGCGATGATCGCTTGGATACCATGCTTAGGATCGAACGTGGGTGAGCCGCCAAAAACCACCCATAATCCAATTGGCAAAACCAGCGCAGACAATAAATAGAATGCGGAGCTAACTGCTTCGGTACGATGATCTCGACTGAATACGTAACCAACCGCATAGGCGGCGATACCGGACCCAAGTGTTGCTAATATTTTTGTAAAGCTGCTTAAGCCTACCCAGTTTTGCGCGATCATGATAGCGATGCCCAAAAACACAATCCCACCACCCAAGAAATACAGCACTTCAGAGATGTTAAGCTTTTTGGGAGTCGTACCGTCTATTTGGCCACCGTTGCCCGAATCAAACGCTAAATTAAGCTCTTCTTTGCTCACCACTTTTTGCTCGGCCAACAGTTTAATGTAATCTAAAATCTCTTCTTTTGTTGCCATCTTACTCTACCCATCCAATAAATTTAAAGGAGTATTTACTTTCACTGTCAAGATTGATCTGCTTGCTTACTCCGTGGCCTTTAATGTATTTGGTGCCATACGACAATAAATTTTCACCCGACAAACCGCTGGTGATTGTATAGCCATCCAAGGACGTGGTACTAGAATTTAACTGCATACCCTGAACTTCTTCGGCGGTAACTTCGGTGCTTTGATTCTTTGTTACATCGTATAAAAACAACTTTGTGGTATCAGTGGTTGAGTACGAATAGTTTGTCGAATAACTTTGAGTGTCCGAATATACTTTTGGAGTTGGAGTAGCTGGTGTAACCAACTTACCTTTCTCCACCGAATACGAGGCGCCCGAGTAAGAGTACCCGCTGGAATAAATAAAATTATATTTTGGCTGGTTGAATAACGAGGGTATATACACGCTTAACGCCACCGCGATAATCATTAATATCGGGATCGAAATTCCTAAAATAAAAGTTAAGTTTTTCTTAAGAAATATCATATTTATATATTAAATCTAGCGCCCCCAAAAGGCAAATCTCTATTTGGATAATTTTGAGTGCCAACTCCAGGCGGTTTTGACGATGTCGTTGATGTCCGTATATTTCGGTTGCCAGCCGAGCTCTTTAACCGCCTTGGTGTTATCTGCCCACACCTTAGCCGGATCACCCAAACGCCTAGGCATCATTTTTATTTTCAACTTTTTGCCCGATGCTTTTTCAATTGCATCCAAAATCTGCTTTACGCTGGTTCCCGTACCGGTGCCCAAATTATAAACCGTGCTTTCTCCCCCTTTTTCCAACCGATTCAACGCTAAAATATGCGCGCTGGCCAAATCTTCAACGTGGATGTAGTCGCGAACGCACGTGCCATCGGGCGTCGGCCAATCTGTGCCGTACAGTTCGACTTCTTGGTCTGCTAAAAGCGCTGTAATGGCTTTGGGGATCAGTTGACTAGGGTTTGATTGGATCAACCCTAATGTGCCGTTGTGGGCTGCTCCAGCGGCATTAAAATAACGCAGCGCAGTCCATTTGATACCATAGGCTTTTTCCGCCCAGGGCAGCAGCTGTTCCACCGCTAATTTGGTCTGCCCGTACGGGCTTTCGGGATTCGGGGGCAGGTATTCGGACACTGGCACGGTCTTTGGTTGACCAAAAATGGCACAGGTAGATGAGAAAATAAACCGCTTAACGTTATTCTGACGCATCGCATCTAACAGTCTAATCACCCCAACCACGTTGTTATCGTAATATTCTATTGGCTTTTCAACCGATTCGCCCACCGCCAAGTGCGCGGCAAAATGCATCACCGCACTGGGATGATATTGCTTCATTATACGATTCATTTCGGTAACGTCACGCGTATCTGCCTGCTCGAACGCGACACCATCGGGCACAAGCCGACGTGATCCGGCCGACAAATTATCCACCACTACCACCGATTTACCGGCGTCAAGCAGCGCTTGCACGGTTTGGCTGCCAATGTACCCCGCTCCCCCGGTTACAAGTATCGGTTGTACCATAATTTCCTCATTCTCAATTGGTCAAATTGGATTAATTGGCTCAATTGGCATTTTATAATTGATGATTTATTTTAATAAAATTGTTTTAATCACATCCCACTTTGATGCGACCAGAATAATTAACACTAAATTAACTGCCGGGAAGATGACTAGGTTTTCAAACCATTTGCCGGTGACAATACGCACACCATCAAACGGCTTGGGCGGAATGCCAAACATCTTTTGGATTGGCCAGAGCAACGGAATCCCCTCTACAGTTATCATATCTGCGACCAAATGGCTACCGTATCCAGCGATTAGCGCGATTAAAATGTAATGCGTGTTAAGCCCCCAATAGGTTGGGGCGAGGTTGAGCAGCAGATTAAATCCGTAAGTAATTAAAGCAAATCCTAAAATGGAGTGGGTAATGTTGCGATGAGCCAAAATGGGATCGGATATTTTGCCGATGGTGTGACCAAACGGCAAAGTGTGCCAAATATCGCCACCAGCAGAGTCGATATCCGGTAGTAGCGATCCGAGGGACGAAATAACCAGCACCGCCGCAAAGGTGGCGGGGCCGTATTCGGCCGGATTAAGAATCAAAAACGACCCTAACCCAACCGTTATGCCAATAACTTGATGTGTCTTCCCTGTCATACGCCAATTGTAGCACAGATTTTGTCATTAATGCGCGGTCAGTAACTCTGCAATAATTGACGCTAACCACCAAATCTGATAAAGTATCGATGTCAAATCCACCGCGTACCTTTCTAACCGAAACAGCCGCAATTCCCGACTCAACACGGAGGACAACGTGGCCACGGCAATTCAGGATCGCCCCGAAAGCATCAGTGAAAACTGGCGCCGGTTCAAGCAATGGGGTGATCCACGGGCTCGAGCCGCGTTGATCACCCACTACTCTTACCTAGCCAAAGTATCGGCTGGTAGAATGATACCGTGTCTGCCACCAACGATGGAGATAGGCGACATAGCGGGTTATGGCGCAATTGGTCTAATCAAGGCAGTGGACCAATTTGATCTGACCCGAATGGTTAAGTTCGAAACCTACGCCATCGCGCTAATTCGAGGAGCGATCCTGGAAGGACTGCGCGAAGAAGACTGGGTTCCCCGTACCGTACGTGAGAACATCAAGGTGATCGAAGCTGTTATAGCCCGTTTGGAATCAATGATGGGTCGGCCTCCGACAGATGACGAGGTTGCGCGTGAGTTGAAGCTAGACATCAAATCCTACCTTGGCTTGTGCGCAGAGAAAGAACGCACTTCCCTTGTCAGGATCGACAAACCGGTTGACACCGAGGAAACCATTACCATCGCAGATATGGTTCGAGACAAGCAGGTTGATGTAGCAGCGGAAGCCGAGGATAATGAAGCACGTCGCGTCATCCTGCAAGCTGTAAATACCCTACCGAGTAATGAAAGAAAGGTAGCTCTCTGCTACTACTTCGGCGGGATGACATACAAAGAGATCGGTGAAGTCTTGCGCCGGTCAGAGTCGAGGGTGTACCAACTGGAACGGCAAGCAAGAAAGCGCTTGCTTAACAACGGGTGGTTACAAGACATGGCGTGTGCAACGGATGGCACAGACATGACCCAGCCTTTCATCACCCACTCTCAACACCGAAACGGGGCGCACGGTACCTGCCAGACTCCGCTCGATCAAACGCTGACTCCAGACGACGAAGTTGCACCATCACCACCCCAAGACCAACCCAGCGCACTCCCAGGAGACAACGCAATGGCAGACACCGCACCGGCACGATATTCGATGCCTGAGTTAACCGGGGATCCGGTGATTCTAACCGGGCCTGTCCAGATCAAAGTAGCATACCACCTGATCAAGGAGATCTTTGAGAACGGCGGTAAAGTGCGCTCCGTTCGAATCGGCAAACAGATCGGCGCGTCGAGCCGTGAAGTAACATCAGCAACCAACTGCTTACTACGGAGCAAGCACGCCTTCGCTAGACCCGGTCTCAATCAACCCCTGGTATTCGCGACGCCCATCAAGGTAATGACAAACCTCAAAGGCGGGGCGGCTACCCTCGAGGACGATCTGACGCTGAAACCTGGCCACGAGTACGACTTGATCGCTCTGGCCATGGACCGTCTTAACCAGGCGGGGCATAACGGCGCGTCACCAGTGCCACCCACGCCACACCCGCAGAACACGCCCGCCACACCCGCACCCGACAAGCTCCAGCAGGCAATCAACCGCTTGACCCGGGTCATAGACGATCGAACCGCGTTGGCACAGCGACAACGCGACGAGCTGGCGGCAACGGAGTCTCTGATATCTGAGGCCACATCCAAGTTGGAGACGCTGGTGGCCGCGGATAAAATCGTGGCCGCCCTCGTCAAGAAGTGACGCAGCGTACATCACTCACACACTAGCCCCACGGCAACCAACACCGTGGGGCATATTTTATATTAAATATTGCAAATATGACGCATTTTGAGTATAATAATAGCATTATTGGGGAGTGGCCAAGCGGTACGGCGTCTGCCTCTGGAGCAGAAGATCGAAGGTTCGAATCCTTCCTCCCCAGCCATCCTTCGCCACCTCCTTCGCCAAAGCTACGGAAGGTCAAGAAGGCTTCGGAATGGCAAGCCAATTCGACTATAAAATGAATAACGGCTCGGAATGCACTGCATCCGAGCCGTTTTGTGTCGGCGTCCACGTGACGCCTTACTTCTTGCCGGCGAACTTGGACACCCACGGGTTAAGCGCCTTGGCCGCCGCAAATCCGCCCGTTAGCCCCATGCGCGGAGTCTTGGGGCCACTGTTGATCACCATTGAGGAGATCTGCATGTCACGGGTGATCGTGAGTGGAGCTTCCTTGCGGGACGAGTTGGTGCTCGCGGTGTTCTTGTAGGCCTCAACGCCGGTCTTGACGTTGACGATCCGCACGCTGACGGCGCATTCTACCTTGGAATTCGGTCCCCGCTCCACCCAAGGCGATTGCATCCGCCAGGCACAGTTGCCAACCATCACGTAGTCTACGCCCAGCTTCTTACCCAAAGCCACCAGCGAACGATCATCGGGGAAGGCGGTGCCGGAAGGTAGCTTCTTGCCCATATCGCGCATCCAGACACCCGTGACCTTGGCTTCGTCCAGACAAATGAGCCGCGCCTTGGGCAACAGTATTGTCACCATACCCTTGACGGCCGTCACCGCGGGGCACTTTGCCACGGTGGTCTCCTGCCCATTCTCGGTGAAGACCCACGGTAGCACCGCCACCTTGAGCGATCCTGTTGGCGCCTTCGCAAAGCACGCAGACGAACACATAACAAGAACAAGCACGACATGGCAGAACCATTTCACGGACAGCCTCCCGAAGCGTAGTGTGCATGCAAACTATTTTATACCATAAAAATAAATAATATTCAATACGTAACACCTAAATCGAATATGATAATGAAGAAATTTCACGTAACTAAATGAAAAACGGCTCGGAATGCACTGCATCCGAGCCGTTTTGTGCCGGCGCCCACACGCCTACTTCTTGTCGTCGATCTTGATCTTCTGCCCGGTCGTCGCGAACTTGGTCGCCCACCCACCGACCGCCTTAGCCGTGGCGAATCCCCCGGACCTCTGCATATGAGGGGTCTTCGGACCGCCACTGACGAAGGTGAAGATTGGTGTAATCAGCAGTGTCCCGGCGATGGCGAGCGGGTCCTCCTTTTTGGTGGAGTCGGAGTTGGCCACCGTCTTGTAGTCAACAACGCCAGCTTTGACGTCGATAACGCGAACCGACACCTCGCACTCCGCCTTGGTCTTGGGGCCAAACCCCACCCAGACGGACCTCACGCGCCAGGCGCAGTTGCCGACCATGACGTAGTCGACGTCCAGCTTCTGACCCAATGCGAGTAAGTCTCGGTCGTCAGGGAAGGCGGCGCCGGTTGGCAACTCTTTGCCCAGATCGCGCGACCATACCCCCGTAACCTTGCCGTCGTCCACACGCTCGAGCCCAACCTTCGCCAGCAGGTCCACCACCATCTTCTCGACAGTGGTAACCGCCGAGGATTTGGTCGAGTTAGTCGCCCGCCCGTTCTCGGTGAAGACCCAAGGAAGAACAGCCACCTTGGGAGTAGTAGTCGGCGCCTGCGCGAAGCAGGCGGACGGAAGGAGTAGAGCGAGCACTAGCGCAAAAGCCAAAACGACCTTGCCAAACGCTTTCATGGACTGTCTCCTGAAACGTAGAGTGCTTGCAGTGTTGTTATACCACAAAACTCTACAATAAACAATACTATGCGGGCGGACACATAGGTCCGCCCCTACGGATTATTAACAAATCTGTGGTATAATCTAGGAAATGAAAGATCAACCACCATATTCAATCTGTTTAGATGCGCGGTTTTGGCGAAGCGAAACCGGTGGGCTTGGCCGCTACACTCGCGAACTAATCAAACACCTGGCTGAGCTTGATAAAACTAATCACTACACCGTGTTATTAACCGCCGACGATATGCCGGAATGGGACATCGATCAAGCAAACTTTACCCCGCTGGTGGTACCAATTATCCACTATTCCCTATCTGAACAAACAAAATTCCTGCAAATATTAAATCAACATCATTTTGATCTGGTGCATTTTTTGAACTTTAATCATCCAATTGGCTATCTTCGTCCATTTGTGACTACCATTCACGATATGACCCTGTTTTTCTTTCCGGGCGGACAGAAAAAACAGAAACCGGTTCGTCGGGTAGCGTTCCGATATATTTTTAAGCACGCATCAACCAAAGCAACCAAAGTGATTGCCATTTCTAACTACACCAAAAACGATATCCAAAAATATTTTCATGTAAAATCCGATAAAATTGCGGTTGTTTACGAGGGCGGCCCCGATCCATACAAATTACCTAAAAATCACCTCGAACTGGCTCAGAACTATCTTAAAACCAATCAACCGTACTTTTTATTTGTTAGCCAGTGGCGGCCACATAAAGGTATTTTAACTTTGGTACGCGCTTTTGAGCAATTTAAGCGCGAGACAAAATTGCCGCATCGGTTAGTGCTGCTTGGTAGTCAAAAAATGGCTACGCTAGAGGTATTGGATGCGATCAAAAATTCGGAATTTAAAGCGGATATTTTAGCACCCGGGTTTGCGCCAGATGACGTTTTGGCCTCCTTATATAAGAATGCATGCGCGTTCGTTGTGCCGTCGGAGTACGAAGGCTTTGGTCTGCCGGTGCTAGAAGCATACAGCTATAACACACCGGTAATTGTAGCTAACAACTCTTCGCTGCCAGAGGTAGCCGGAGACGCAGCGATATATTTTCCAACAAAAGATGTAGCAAAGCTAGCTGAGGCGATGCAAAAGATCACCCAGGATCATGATTTAGATAAATCATTGCGCGCAAGAGAGATAGATCAGCTAGCCAAGTTTAGTTGGGATAAATGTGCAAAAGAAACTCTGGACGTTTATTTATCAATTTTATCGTCAAAATGACCATATAATTCGGAAAATTGCTTAGCAGACAATACCAAAAATGCCTCAGCGGGCTGTTTTTGATTGTGCATTTCACCACGATAATCGTTTAATCCGGCAATAGCGTGATCAAAACGCCGTAATTTTAACTGACTGATATGTTTTCGAATCGCTTGAATTTTTACATCAAACACGTTGTCAATTGGCACAATACGATTCGGCAAAAGCGGTGATGAAGTTTCATATTGCCAAATTTCGCAGTTTTGCGGCGCAGCCTGTAATGATTGAGACAGAATTTCGATTGTCTGCTGATGATCTTGATTATCATCGCCCCACCACGGCGCATAAATTCGATCCACATGTGCTTCGATCATTATCTGCTTCAATAAGCCTAACGTAGTTGGATTTGCCTTAAGTTTGCCGTTTTCAAATCGCCAAAAATCCACCTTGGCCTCACCCAAAACCGCCAATGCTTGTTTAGATTCAGATTCACGCCCCTTGATTAACTGGGCGTCACGCACTCCGGATGGCGTGCCTCGACTACCATCGGTTAAGGTAATTACCCGAACCGCGTCTTGACGCAATAAGTGCCGAGCTAACGCCCCGCCGCATCCCAAAATTTCGTCACCCGGGCTTGGTGACAAAATCAAAACATTAAGTTTTTTGTCGTCGCGACTGATCGGGTCAATTTTGACCGCACCGGACACATTGGCACTTTGCCACATTTGATCGTGCCGAATCACCTTTGATACGGTATCGTACGATCGAAATAGGTTTTTGATCTGACTAATTATTTTCATTTTTCAAAATTGCGGCTGCGTGATCAAGACGATGTTCAATCTCTGCCACACCTTTGTCCATCAACAAATAAACCGATAGATATTCAAACATATTCATTGATTGTTTCTCGCCGGTAATGGCTACCCGAGTTGGATGCAAATAGGCCGCTGGAGAAAGCTCTGCTGGCTGTACCTGACGAAAGTATTCATTTAGTTGTTTAGACCGCTTCTCGGCTGATTTTTCGTCGTACCAAGATTTTTCAATTTTTGAAATCGACTGCTTCACTAATTCAAGCGCCTTAATCGCCTCGACTTTATCAATTTTCCCGTCCTGCAATAAGTCGACTGCAGATAGTTGGCCTAATTTATCTTGATTGAAAAAAGTGGCCGCGGTAGCTGAATACTGCGTAAAATAATCTGCGCGCATGCGTACTATATCAAGCATTGCTTGTGCAGCAGAATGATTTTCACGGGCAAGCTTGATAAATAACTCTTCAACTTCGGTATTCTCCGCCTTATCACCTAACCAAACCAAATACGCGGCAAAAACATCGTCAATTTTATCTTGATTGAAATATTGATGGCTTAGCCAATCCAATTTTTTGATATCAAACACCGCCGGCGACTTGCCCACCCGATCGAGCGAAAAAAGTTTTTCATAATCGGCAAAGGAATACGTGTCCTGCGTTTTTTCCGGATTCCAACCGCAAAACATTAAAAAGTGCGCCATGGCTAAGGGGTGATAACCCTTGGCCTTATACGACAATACCGAAGTGTCATTTTTACGTTTAGAAATTTTAGTCCGATCGAGGTTCAGAATTAACGGTAAATGGGCAAAAGTAGGCAAATCCCAGCCAAAATATCGGTACAACATCAAATGTTTAGGCGAAGACGACAACCATTCGTCGGACCGGAGCATTAAATTAATTTTCATTAGATGATCGTCCACCACCGAGGCCAAATGATAAGTGGGAAAACCATCGGATTTAATTATCACCTGATCGTCAATTTCGTTTGAATTAAATTTAACCTCGCCTTTTACTGCGTCGCGTAGCACAATTTCTTCATCATCCGGCATTTTCATTCTAATTACGTGAGGCTCGGTAAGTGATCGCTTTTCAGACTCGGCTTTATCTAATTCACGGCATTTGCGGTCATAACGTGGCGCTTGGTGATTTTTAGCCTGTTCTGCGCGCAACTGGTCAAGGCGCTCTGATGAGCAAAAACAGTAGTACGCGTGGCCTTTGTTAATCAATTCTTTAGCTAATTTTAGATATTCATCTTTATAATCGGATTGCTTAAACGGGCCTTCGTCTGGCACGGTACCAATCCAATTCAAGGCTGCTAAAATGCGATCAATTGAGCCTTCAACCTCACGCGCTTGGTCTGTATCCTCGATCCGCAAAATAAACTGCCCGCCGCTTTGACGCGCCAAAAAATAGTTATATAAAGCGTTACGCAACAAGCCAACGTGCGGATCACCGGTTGGACTAGGGGCAACACGAGTGCGATATTTGATTTGCTCAGACATATTATTCTCCCACACAATTTTTTAGATGTTCAATAACCGGCTCATCGTTAGTTAAGGTGACGGCGACAACGTCTATCCGTATTGCCACCTCACCATACTCAGATAAATAGCTTTTGGCAAATCGGATTAGCTGGTGTTGCTTGGCCGGGCCAACCATTTCTTGCGGCAAACCGTATTCATCACTGGTTTTGGTTTTGACTTCAACAATAACCACACATTTACCATCCTCAGCCAGAATATCAGCCTCAACCCCTGCCCGAATCACATTACGACCAATGATTTTGAAATGCAATTTGCGCAAAAAATCCGTCGCGATATCTTCACCAATTCTACCGACTTGCTTATTTTCCATGAGTTTATTATACCAAAAAAAGGTCCATCTGGGACCTTTTTTAAAATTTTTGGTTATTTTTCTACTTTGTCTTGTTCTTCATGACGAGTTACTTCAGTTGGTGTTTCGTCGTCTGATTTGACTTCGTTTTCAACCCCGGCTGCAATGGCTGCTTTCTCTTCATCGGTCTGTGCCACTGTCTCTTCAACAACCACGTCACCAGCTTCTTCAGCTTTTTCTTCCGCTCTGGCTTCGGCTTCTTCGGCCACCGCTTCTTCAATCTGCTCTAATTTTTCCTCTGCCCCTTTTTCTTCCCAAAGACAGTAATCCATTTTTTCATTCTTTAATCTGGCCGCTTTACCGGTTAGCTCGCGCAGATAATAAAGTTTTGATCGACGAGTATTAGATGATTTAATGCGTTCAACTTTTAGCACACGAGGTGAGTGCAATGGGAAAGTGCGTTCGACGCCGTATCCAAAGGAAATTTTACGAACCGTAAACGTAGCCGAGATGCCTGTACCGCCCTTAACCGATAGCACCACGCCTTCAAAAATCTGCACGCGCTCTTTCGTTCCTTCGCGAACAATTTGATACACTTTAACCGTATCACCGGGTTTTACTAACGGTGGGTTTTGCTTTAGTGAAGACTGTGCAACTGTAGCTAATTTGTCCATTATTTACTTTCCTTTTTGGCAACCGGTTTGAACGGCTCAACTGATACAATTCGAGTGTCTTTGAGCAATCCAGTGAAGCGAACCATTTTTTTATTACTGAATTTTACTTTTCCAGCTGTCTTTGCATACAACGAAAAATCGGTTCCAACACCGACATTCTCTCCTGCACGAAATTTTTGACCGGTTTGACGAATAATAATAGCACCGGCTGTGGCCATTTGGTCACCAAAAACCTTAACTCCCAATCGTTTTGATTGGCTGTCTCTACCTAACCGAGTTGAACCACCGGCTTTTTTATGAGCCACAGATACTCCTTACAGTCGTAAATTCTAAGCACTAAGCACTAAATTCTAAACTATTTGAATTTTTTATTTAGAATTTATTTAGAATTTGGAACTTGGAATTTAGAATTTTGCTTATATTACCGTTAGCCGTACGATGTCACGTTGCACTAATTGACCTACGCGTTCATATCGTAGCGGACCTATAGAGGTACTATATCCTAAACTACTTAACCTGTCAACGATTTTTGCAAAGGTGGAAAGATTTGAAATTACCGGGAATACCATCACTACCGCTGCGCCGGGTTTCAAGAACGATCGCCATTGCTTTAACGATTGATAATACAGTTCAGTTAATTGATTCACGATGTGATTTGATTGATTTATCTCTGCATTTACCGGCCCCAAATACGGTTCGGTTACGATGGCCATTTCGCTAGTACTAATTTTGGGACGAGTAATGCGCGCGTCTTCTACCATAAAATTGTCGGACCTCGTGTTTGTTTTGCTGTGTTCAACAGCGGTTGGGCTAATGTCTGACCCTAGAATATTAAATCCAAGCTCAGAAGCCTCCATTAACACCGTGCCATCTCCGCAGAAAGGATCGTAAATCGTCACGTCTCCGGCGTTTAAACCGGTCAAATTGACCATCATGCGGGCTAATTTTTGCGGCAATAACCCGCTTTTGGCGTCAACCTGCTTGTCGCCAAATTCGCGCTTGGACCAATCTTCAAACCGGTGCACCCAACCCACTTCACCAATTTGAATCTGACCGTGCTCCAACATTATCACCAATTCTTTGCCACCCTTGGGCAACAGTTCTTTTGCGGTAATAACGGGCGAAATTATTCCGTCGGTAGGCAGATAAACCCTTACCGGCTGCTTGGTAGATGATTTAAGTTGTTTTTTGATTGACAGCGACAATCGTTCAATCTGTTTCGGATTGTAAGTAGTAGGATAAAATGATAAACCAAAGTCAATGCGACCCGAATCTGGGGATGGAAATGACAGGACTTCAATCAACTTATCTTCTAGTCGAGCTGATGTACATTCCGCCACCCAAACTCCGGCTTTGACCACGCCGCCCAGTCGATTCCACGTCTCGACTGAAGGAAAATCCCCCTTGCCATTGATCACCTGTTTCGATACGCTAAAAGGCGCAACGTCTAGTTTTAGCGCGCGCAGCTCGGCTAAAGATAAATCGGGTGTTTTGCCCGTGATTGCAAACCAATTATTCATTATGAATAATTATAACACAAATTAGGGAGATTGGGGTGATTAGGGGCATTGGGGGAGCCAAAGGCACTCCCAAAATCCCCAACTTCCCTAATGTCCCTAATCCCCCGAACGAAAGAAACCTTCTTATGTCTGACTTCACTCATCTTCATGTTCACTCTCACTACAGCCTGCTTGACGGGCTTGGTACCGTACCCAAATTGGTTGACCATGCCAAAAAATTGAATATGGACACATTGGCCTTAACCGACCATGGGGTGCTTTACGGGGCGGTAGAGTTTAGTAAAGTGGCCAAAAAAGCCGGTGTCAAACCAATCATCGGCTGCGAGTTGTATGTTGCGCCACGCACGCACACCGAAAAAGTCAGTCAGCTTGATAAAAATCCTTATCACCTAATCGTGCTGTGTCAAAATGAAACCGGTTATCATAATTTACTAAAATTAATCAGCATTGCCCATTTAGATGGTTACTATTACAAACCCCGCGTGGACAAAAACCTGCTCAAGCAGTACAACGAGGGGCTAATTTGTCTGACCGCCTGTTTGCAAGGCGAAGTGGCGCGTCCGGCCGGTCAGGATGACCCCGAAAAGGCCGACGAGGCGTTAAAACAGTATCTGGAGATCTTTGGGCATGAGCGACTGTTTGTCGAGCTACAGCACCACCCAGAGCTTCCAGCGCAAGTCTTAGCCAATCGGCATCTAACCAGCTTGGCGCAAAAACACCAGCTCGGGCTAGTGGCCACAAATGATGTCCATTATTTAGAGCATGATGATGCCGAGGCGCAAGATGCATTGCTGTGTATTCAAACCGGCAAGTTTATGGCAGATCAAAATCGAATGTCAATGAAACAAGATGGTCGCTACATTGATATATCAATGCTAACGAGTGATGAAATGTCCGCCAATTTTGCAGATTTGCCAGAGGCAATATCAAACACCCGCAAAATTGCCGATATGTGCCAATTCGAAATCAAGACCGGTCAATATATCTTTCCGGCGTTTCCAATACCGGGTGGGGCAAAACCGGATGATTATCTGCGCGAGAGATGTATTGCCGGATTATGGGCTAAAGTGGTCAAGACTAATCAACCCAGCGAACGCTCGGAATACCCGTCCAATTTAGATGAAGAGTACAAAACCCGACTTGAATATGAGCTTGATGTCATCGGCAAAACCGGCTTTGCCAGCTATATGCTGATGGTGGCAGACTACAACAACAAAGCCAAGGAAATGGGCATTTTTACCAACACTCGTGGATCAGCCGCTGGCTCATTAGTCTCGTATTTAATCAACATTACCGACATCGATCCGTTAAAGTACGGTCTAATCTTTGAACGATTTCTAAACCAAGAACGTATTGACTGGCCAGATGTTGACTTGGATATCGCCGATACCAGACGCGGCGAATTAATCGCATACGTCACCGAAAAATACGGCGCCGACAAGGTGGCACAGATTATTACCTTTGGTACGATTGCAGCCAAAAACAGCATCCGCGACGTGGGGCGAGTTTTGGGCATGCCGTATGGCGAAGTAGATGCGGTTTCTAAACTGATCCCGCTCGGGTCAACACTGGATATCGCGCTAGAAACCAACGTTGAGTTAAAATATCGCTACAACAACGAGCCCGCAATTAAAAAGCTGATTGATCTGGCGGGCAAGGTAGAAGGAGTGGCTCGCCACGCCTCGGTGCACGCCGCTGGCGTAGTTATCTCGGACAAAGACATCACCAACTATGTACCGGTGCAACGTATCGGCGATAAAGAGCAGTCTGGCATCGTGACTCAATTTGCCATGAAAGAGTTAGAGGCAGTTGGTTTGGTTAAAATGGACTTCTTGGGTCTAGCCAACCTGTCCATCATTGAGCGGGCGCTGGAGATCATCAAAGCCACTCGAGATGTTGATATAATTACCGCCGAAATACCGCTTGATGACAAAGAAACGTACCAGCTGCTTTCTCGCGGCGAGTCGTCTGGGGTGTTCCAATTAGAGTCAGATGGGATGAAACGGTACTTAAAAGAGCTAAAACCAACCGTCATCAACGATATTATTGCGATGGTGGCGCTATATCGTCCCGGACCAATCGAATTAATTCCAGATTATATTGCCGGCAAACATGGCACCAAAAAAGTCACCTATCTTCATCCCAAGCTCGAGCCAATTCTAAAAGAAACATACGGTATTGCCGTTTATCAGGAACAAATTTTGCGCATTGCTCGCGATTTGTGCGGATTTTCATACGGCGAAGCCGATGTTCTGCGCAAAGCGATTGGTAAAAAAATCAAAGAATTATTATTGGAACAGCGGCATAAATGGATTGAAAAAGGGGTGCAAAACGGCATCACCAAAAGCTTGGCCGAAAAGCTATTCGACTTCGTAGAGCCGTTCGCCCGTTACGGATTTAATAAAGCGCACGCCACCTCTTACGGGATGATTGCGTACCAAACCGCGTATCTTAAAATGCACTATCCCAGCCAGTTTATGGCGGCATGGCTAACCTCGGAGCAAAGCCGTGACATTGAAAAAGTATCGTTCGCCCTAAACGAGTGCAATCGAATGGGCATTAAGGTGCTGCCTCCGGACATCAACGAGTCTTTTCCGGATTTTGGCGTAGTCCCGAACGATCAACATAAAAACGAGAATATTCGGTTTGGGCTAGGAGCAATTAAGAATGTGGGGCACGGCGTGGCAGAGGTGATCGTCAAAGAGCGCAAAAAAAATGGTTTGTTTACTAGTTTGACTGATTTTATCAAAAGGACTGATGGAAAAGTAATCAACCGAAAAACATTGGAGAGCTTGACGCAAGCGGGCGCTTTGGATAGTTTTTCAGACCGAAACACCTTGTTTGTTAATATCGAAGCAATTCTAAAGTACGCCACCGGTATTCACAAAGATCATCACAGCCAAATTGGGTTGTTTGGCTCAGACGAAAACGAAGAGATGGTTTTGCTTAATTTAACCCCAACCGCTCCCGCCACCAAACAACAAATTATGCAATGGGAAAAAGACCTGCTTGGCATTTACCTTTCAGAGCACCCAATGTCAGATTTGAACTCAATTTCGGGGCACGACATCATTAAAATCGGTGAAATTAAACAAAATATGGTAGATAAATCGGTGCGCATTATCGGTATGATCACCAGTGTCAAATCGATTATCACCAAATCCAACCAAGCAATGGCGTTTGTGAAAGTGGAAGACGCTACTACCAATATTGAGCTAATCATCTTCCCCAATTTATATGCCGAAACCAAGGATTTATGGCAAAATGACCGCATTATAGTGGCAGATGGCAAGGTGAACGATAAAGATGGCAGCTTAAAAATTTTAGTCAACGCGGCGTGGGATATCACCGAGGCGCGGTCAGTGGATGGTATAGATTTGCCCGCACTTACGTCATATAAAAACGGTAACGGCAAAAGCCAAAACGGACGCGCCGCAGCACCCACAACCGGAGCGAGTGAAAAACCGGTGCAGATGTTTCCCGAATCCGCTATTTTGCATATCACCATTCCCGAAGACACCAGTACCAAAACTTTGTCCGAGCTAAAACACGTTTTGTCACTACATAACGGCGTAAATGCCTTCATCTTGCATCTACCGGACCAAAAAGAAATTAAACCAAGGCTGACAGTAAAAATTGACTTCAGCTTGTTAGATCAAATTGCGCGATTAGTTGGCCCACACCAGACCGAGGTTAGATAATTATAAATTTTAAAGGCTAAATTTTAAATGAATAAGTACCGAATGATTAAATTTTAAATGGTTCCTTATTTAGTCATTTAAAAATTGGCTTCCTTTCATTTGAAATTAAAAATTAAAAATTAAAAATTCGTTTCCTAGTCTCTTTTAAGATTCGGGTTAGCTCTTTTTGATTGATCAATAGCCATAAAAATAGCATGTTTGGCATCAAACGGCGTCTCTATTCCTTCCAAAATCATCACTTCCTCTGTTTGCACCAGCACTTGCCCATAGCCAAACATATTCGGCATCACACCCTTAACCACCGCCGTCACCTGACAAATACTATCAAGGTAAGATTCTTTTAGCTGACGCTCAAAAACACTGTTTTGCACCAGACCAATCACCCGCATATTAGTAACGATGAATAAATTGTTCGACCAAATGTACCATGTCCGAACAATCAGATAAACCACAGCAAAAAATAGCAAACCGGCGATATACAATCCCGGAGTATGGAAATTACTTAAAATCAGTACAACAATTGAGAACATCAGGCAGATGATAATAGCTACGATCCACTTAAAATAAACCCAAATACTACGATGAAACATCGCCACCACTTCTTCGTCCTTTTGCTGTCCATCAAAATGAATGTCTAACATACTATCAGCTTAGCACAGATCAAAAAAATATCCACGTCCCACAGTCGTCCCCCAATTGGACTAATTGGCAGATGACAATTTCGAATTATCATTACGGCTCTTTGCACTCAACGCGATGATTATAATCACCAGTGCGATTACAGCTATACCAAACATTTCCGCTTTAACCAACCCGGTATATTTCAAAGCGATTATGCCAAAGGTGGCGCAAAAAACACCCAGCACGGTTAATGTTTGGCGAGCCGAAAAGTTTGCGTGCAAAAATCGATGATGCAAATGGCTCTGATCGGGATGAGTAAGCGGGTTATAACCGTGAATTAGGCGAGTGAAAATCACCAGCAGCGCATCCAATATTGGCAAGGCCAAAACCACTAAAATGGTGGCAATCTTTCCACCGGCAATCAGCCCAATCACCCCAATTAGGAACCCCAAAAACATCGCCCCGCTGTCTCCCATAAAAATTTTGGCAGGTGGCCAGTTCCAAAACAAAAACCCGAGCACTGCGCCAAAACCAATCGATGACAACAACGCGGTGGCCGGTTGATTAACAGGGTCGCGTAAGCTTAAAAGCATCAGCACAAGTAACGCAATCGCAGTCATAGTGCCGGCTAGGCCATCCACGCCATCACTAAAATTAACCACATTCATCAACAATAATAACCACGCCACGGCAAGCAAATCAGCCAGCACCACAAAATGATAAGTGGCTGCCCCAATTTGAACGGGAATTTGCCACTGGTCAAGCCTAAATTCCAGCCCGCCAAACGGATTATTGATATAACGGATGCCAATTCCGCCGGCAATAATGATTAACGCCACCAAAATCTGCGCCGATAATTTTTGATATGGTTTTAGACCTTTAATATCGTCGTAAGCCATCGTCGCGACTAAAACGACAGACGCAATCAGAACCGCTAACAATCGTTTATCAATACTAATGCCAAAAATGGCAAACGGAAAGCCAAAACCGGAAAAATTATTCTGGCTCGCAACTTGATAAATTATCACCACAATTAAAAATGCGCCAAAAATTGCCAAGCCGCCAAGGCGCGGAATCTGTTTGGTGTGGACATCGCGAGCACGAATTGGCATGGCTAAATGGTGTTTTAACGCATATTGCTTAACCAAATAGGTCAGCACAAAGCTAACTAGCGTAGAAATAATAATCGGCCAAACTAGGTTACTCATACAACAAATATAACACAATTCAAAGTTAGGCATAATCCCAGTAATTGTCATTTCGACAATCTCTTGGTGTAGGGGCGGACTCATATGTCCGCCCGCTTGATGGAGAAATCCCG
Organism: Patescibacteria group bacterium; assembly: GCA_041660565.1. Taxonomy (NCBI): domain Bacteria; species Patescibacteria group bacterium. The sequence continues at coordinate 241,205 of JBAZWC010000002.1, read as the reverse complement.
TATTGATCTAGCTACTGGCGGGATCTCTCCCTCCGGGCTTACGCCCTAAGAGGGCAGGAAGCCAACAGTTCGACAACGCTCACAGGGTCGAGATGACAGGTAAAATAATCTCCCTTGGATTAATTTCCGGATTTTTGTATTGGAATTTGACAATTTGCTAAATCGTCCTATTCTATACTTAGTAATGACCACTCCGCGGAGGAAATCGGATGCCTGAAATCGATCCAGAGATTATCATTGTCAGAGAAAGGAGTTTCTGGGATCAGTTCTACACCATTGCCCCAAATATGTCGAAATGCGGTCACTGTGGGCCACGGCGATATCACCTTCAATTGCGCGACGGCACTCGAATCCACCTCTCTAGACAAGACCGCAGAGCACGCTGCGCCTACTGCAACCAAGAGCTGTTTACGAACCCCACCCCCGAGGCAAAATGATGCCGCGGGGGGAATGTTTTTATCCAAATATCTCCGTTTCGTCACGGCGTAAGCATTAAATTGCTAATTTTACCTCCAAAAACACTCTTTAAAACTCTTGACACACTGTAGCGTTTGCGCTATAATGCAAATATCCTAGTACAAGACAAGTCGAACACCCCACCCCAAGGAGGGACAAGCCCATGAGGAATGTGCTCGCTCTCGTGACGGCGGTGTTCGCGATGCTCGTCCTGTTCACGTTGCCCGCTACGGCAACGGTGCGGAACGACACCGCGTTCGCCGTCGACAGCTCGCCGCCGACCGTCGTCACCTTGACGACTTTGGCGACGGCCGATTCGACGTACAATCTATGGACAGCGACTGACATCTGCACGACGGCGACGGGCGACTTCGACACGGCCCCGGTCACCGGCCTCAACGCGATCGACACCGGCCCGCCGGCCAACGGCGTCAAGGTGAACATCGGCGACACGTACAACCATTGGGCGACGATCAACGCGACGAACAGCATGGCCATCGACGGCCACGGCATCTACGCGACAGCCAGATCCGGCGTTCGTCCCGCGCCCGCTCTGCGGGCACCTTGTAACGGCGGAAACCATACCTTCTACCTGAGCGACGTCAACGCGAACATCGGGCGACACGAACCGCTGCACGGCGGCAACCGGGCATACACGGTCTAGCCCCGGGTGCCGGCCTCTCTAGCACCAAGCACGACAACGGTCGGGCGCACTCTGTGCCCGACCGTTCTTCTTTTTAATCACACGTCTTAACCCACGTTGGGTTATTTTTTTATCCAAACATTATCTGTTCGTCGGCGCGAGAATATTTAATTAGTTCTTCCTCTTTGAACCAGTGCGCAATTTCGTGCCCGGCTTCGGATGGATCACCAGAGGCGTGAACGATATTGTGAATCGCGCGCTTATCAAAATTGCCGGCAACATTTGAATCAACCGAAAAATCGCCCCTGATGGTACCAGGATCGGCTAACACCGGCAAAGTACTTCCCACAATTTTGCGCACGGTGGTGATAGCGTGCATACCCTGCAGAACGATTGCCACTACCGGACCCATTGCCAAGTAGTCAACGTTCCATTGCTGCACCTTTTTACCAATTTCCAATGCGTCGGCAGTGCCCATTTCTGCAGTTACGTCTATGCCATATTTGGCAAACGCCTCAAGCGTCTTATTGCCCATCCCACGCAACCACTCTTCGGAGCCCGAATAGTGTGCCGCAGCGTGTTCACGAGACGGATATACCATTTTCAAACCTAAAATCTTCAAACCGCGTTTTTCAAAACGAGTTAAAACCTCGCCCACCAAACCGCGCATAACCCCATCGGGCTTTACTAAAACGACCGTTCGCTCTTCTTTTGGATGTTGCATATTCTGCTCCTTATATTTTTTTGTCATTCCGGGCTCGACTTTGGAATCTATATAATAAAATCTAATTGGATTAATTGGTTATATTTTTAGATTAATGTCTAGCCAACTACTGAAATCCTCAGACGAGATAAACGCGCCACAAAGATTTTGCTGTGTGATAATTTGCTTGGCAACGCGAGAAATATCATCCAATGTCACCGCGTCGATTAACTGATTTATCTCTTCAGGCGTTTTAATTTCACCCTGCAATAACTGTTGCATTCCAAGCATTCCAGCCAACTCATCGGTCTGTTCAATTTTTAACAACAATTTACCTTTAAGATATTGTTTTACCTTGTTTAATTCGGTCGCGCTAACTTTTTCATCGCGCAATTTTTGGAACTCAAGCAAAATCGCCTTTACTGCCTGTTCCACTTTTTCTGTCGCTACGCCGGCCGAGGCAACCAAGTAACCACTGTCTAGGTAGTGCTCAGATGCGGCACGAACATAATATGCCAAACCTTGGCGCTCGCGCACCGAGAGGAACAACCGCGAACTCATCCCCCCACCCAAAATGGCCGAAATCACCTTTAACACGTATTTGTCGGGATGATTGGCAGGCAAGCCCAAAAAACCTAGCCACAAATGTGTCTGTTCGGTTGGTTTGACGTGCATTTTATATGCTGAACGCGATTCAAGCGCCCATTTCTGATAATTTTGATGGCGCGATCCGGAAAACTGAGCAAAGTACTTTTCCAAATGCGGCGTAGTTTGCGCGATATCACCGGCCACTACCACTAACATATTATCCGCAGTGTAAAAGTTTTGACGATAATCGTTAATCTGCTTTTTCTGCATCGCCTTAATGTTCTGGCGAGTGCCAATAGTGTCCCAACCTAGCGGGGTATCGCCAAAAAGTTGATTTTCGAAAAGCTCACCCACATACATCATTGGCTGATCTTCGTACATCTTAATTTCTTCGATAATCACCCCACGTTCGCGATCGATTTCATCCTCTTTTAACAGCGGGTTAAGCAACATATCAGACAAAACGTCTAACGCCAGCTCGCCAAACTGCGATGCCGCTTTAATGTAATAACCGGTGTATTCTTTGCTGGTAAAAGCGTTCATTTCGCCGCCCACTTCATCTACCGCAATCGAAATCTGCTCGGCGGTGGGGCGTTTTTTGGAGCCCTTAAAAAATAAGTGTTCCAAAAAGTGTGACAAACCGTTTATCGGTTGATTTTCATAGCGCGAACCAACGCCAAAAAGCACCAGAGCAGTGACAGATTTGACGCCGGCGACTGGGATCTGTAAAACTTTGACGCCATTTGATAATGTATTTAGTTCGTATTTCATTAACATAATTAAAGCAGATTTAAGGGCAAAAAGATAGGCCCGGGCGGCGCATTGCCACCCGAGCCCGTTGCTCGCACTAATCGATCGAAGGCGGGGCAACCACAATCCGGATCTGCCCGGGCTCAGGCGGAAAGACCCGCACCTCCAGGTTGAACCCTTCGTCCTCGGGCTTCATGGTGAAGTCACGGCTGGACGAGTTCCGCCCGGACTGGTCAATCACCGTTATCCGAACTTGGTATTCAGTAGTTAAGTCATCCTTCGGCTTGACCTCTAGTGAGGTAACACACCTGTCGCCGACGAAAGCCATGTGCGCAACCGTCTTGTCGGCGGACAAAGACGATGCGGTACCGCCATTGCCCACCGACTCAATCTCGGCGCCGGTAACTGTGATCTCCAGCAACGACGCCCCGGTGTGACGCGAGTAGTCCAGCGCAGTCATGCCGCAAATGGCTACCAGAAAGACCATCACGATGATCAGGACGATCTTAGCTTGCATCGTTCCACCCTCCGGATTCTGTTGTCAGTGGGGCGCTTGAGTGTACCCCGAGTGTTAGCCGCAGTATGTCATATAAATAAGAGCACGTCAACTGGTTTTTGGAGTTTGTCATTCCGGGCTCGACCCGGAATCTATATGACAAAAAAATTCCACACACCAAAAAATCCAATTTATCCAATCAGACTAATTGGCAACAGGTTTAGTACGTTTTTTAAGCAAAAGATTTAGCAGCCAAATTATCACTACAAAAAGCACCAGCAAATCCAAATAGTGGAAGTATGGACGAATTTGTTCCCAGTTTTGCCCCAATTTATACCCTATCCAAGTTAACAGATAGCAGAACGGCAGCGCACCAAGGAAGGTATAAATTGAGAATTTGGTAAAGTTCATTTTAGCTAAACCAGCGGGTAAAGAAACAAAAGTGCGAACCACCGGCATCCAGCGGCCAAAAAAGACCGACGATTCGCCATATTTGGCAAACCATTTTTCGGTCAGGTCAAGGTGATGATGGTTAAGCCGTACGTATTTGCCGTACTTATCAATTAGAGTGCGCCCGCCGGTAGCGCCAACCCAGTAGGACAGCATAGAACCCACCAGATTACCCAAGGTGCCAATTAGTACCACCCACCAGATGTTAAGGTCTCCACGGGCCACCAGAAAGCCCGCAAACGGCATGATGGCCTCGGACGGAATAGGAATGTTCGCCGACTCCAATAGCATTAAGCCAAAAACCCCGGCGTATCCTACTTGCCCAATGACATTGGTAACAAAATTGACTAAAACGTTTATCATTTTGACCCCGATTTGAATTTTAAATTTTAAAGGCTAAATTTTAAATGAATAAGTACCGAATGATTAAATTTTAAATGGTTCTTTATTTAGTCATTTAGAAATTGGCAACTTTTCATTTGATAATCTCGAGCGTTCCGCGAGTGATTTCGATGCTAAACATCTAATTAAAAATTAAAAATTTGAAATTATACCCTTGGTTACCGTCTGACGACAAGAAGGATGATCACAAGTGCGGCAAAGCCAAACCGATACCAAGCAAAAATATCAAAACGACCTTTGTTCAAATAATTTAATAACCAGCGAATGCTTAGATAGCCAACTACTGCCGCCACAACCACTCCAACGATAAATTGCCCATCAACGTCTGATGCATGCAATTTAGTTAATTTAAGTAATCCGGCGCCGGCAATAATGGGCACCGACATCAAAAATGAAAAACGGGCAGCCGATTCTCGGGTTAGACCAAACAATAAACCGGTGGTCATAGTGGCACCAGATCGAGACACACCTGGTAACAACGCAAGCGCCTGCGAAACACCAATTAAAATTGATTGTCCCCACGTTAGTTTATTTTCATCCAGTTTTTTGGATGCATATTTATCGACAAGCCATAGTACAACACCCATAATTGCCATCGCCAGTGCAATGGCCAAGTAAGCGGTACGCAACTTATCGTCAACAAAGCCTTCAAATTGATAGCCAATCAATCCGGCTGGCACGGTAGCCACCATAATCAGCCAGAATAGCTTGCCATCAACAGTTTTGATGCCCTGAGTTAAACCGGCTTTAAGCAAACGCCAAATGTCTTTGGCAAAAAAGATCACCACCGCTAAAAGCGTGCCCAAGTGCAAAGCTACATCAAAAATATCCGTGTGTGCGGTCCAGCCAAAAATATACGGGACCAATACCAGGTGAGCCGAGCTGGAAATAGGCAAAAACTCACCTAATCCTTGTACTAATCCTAAAACGATTGCTTGTAAATAAGACACGGTACCTCCAGAATTTGAAATATAAAATTTACAATTTGAAATGAACAAGATCCGAATTTAAAATAAAAAATTCCCAAATGTTTAAAAATTTCAAATTTCGAATTTCAAATTATCTTTGCTGTCCTCTAGAAAGCCATCTAAACACCGGGGATCCTTCGTATACTACCAGATAAGCGCAGGTGATGCCAATGGCCGCTCCAACTAACACGTCGGTTGGGTAATGCAAACCGGCCGCAATACGCGATAATCCCACCAAAGTGGCGGCGGCAATTAACCACCATGCATGATTTACCTTTGGTCGCCAAAAAATAAACGCACCGGCAAAGGCAAATGCAGCCAACGTATGCAAACTGGGCATAGAGGTGTTTTTGGGGATTGATCCAATAACCGAAATATCACTTAGCAACGCAAATGGGCGGGCGCGACCAATAAATGTCTCGATGATGTAGCCCGCCGCCATCGCCAGCAAAATGCTGACTGCGGCGTATCCGATAATCGGGCGGACTCGCTGACCGGCTGAAAGCGGAAAATTAAATAAAAAATACATAATAGCCACCGAGACCACAATCGCAATTAAACCGTTCGAACAAAAAACGACGACGAATTTGGTCAAGTCGTTTGTGAGGGCTAAATGATTTAATGCCAGCACAATCTGGCTGTCGATAGTCGAAAACACGCTTGCCCACATCCTTTACTTTGGTAGCGTAACAAACGCCAAACCCTTTGCCAAGATTGTTTGAGAGACTGTCAGGCGGTAGGTACGGTTAGGGGGATTCAACTGCCCTAACTACCCCAATGACCCTAATCGTTCTTTTTCAAGATGTTTTGATCTACATTTGTAAACGGCATCTTAGTCGGCTCGGGCGTGGCAGGTGCTGGGGCTTGACCGCGTGCGTCAATGACATTGGCCAGTGCTTCGGCTTTAGCAGAATCGAACTGTTTGTGCTGTGTAGCATCGGTAGCTACCACCGGCGCTACCGTTTTGTCGATCTGCAAAATGGGGCGGTCAGATGTTTTACTCCACACTCTGGCTTTATCATCACGAGAAAAATGCAGCACCGCCATCAAAAATGTCAGCATCGGCCGATCTTGAATCTTCAAAAATGCCAAAGCAAAAGCCAATACCGAAAGAGGCAGAATGATGATCAAACTTAGTGCCAATGGCAAAGATTTGAATGCCAAAAAGTCAATGGCAAAGGCGATGGCCAAATAGCTAAATTGAACCAGCGTTAGCGGGCCAACGATTTCGTCCTCTTTATCGATATTTTGCGGCACTTTGTATTGCATATTTCCTCTAATTACACGATATCATAATTAGTTGTTTCAGTTTCGGGCGCTGGAGTCTGCTTCACCGTCTCGGGTGAAATTTCGGGCATCGCAGCAACTGATGTATTCAGCTCAGATTCGCTATACAACGCCTGCAAAAACGGATCACGCAACATCATCACCATACGTACGAACTCAATCACTCCCTGTGATTGCAACACCGTCAAGTCGATCTTATCATCACCGGTCTGCGTTCCAATTTTCAGCAACAATAAATCGTCTAGCAAAGCGATGTAATAAAGCGCATCAACCGCTTTAGAAACAAAATCGGTAAACGGCTGATCGCTCATTTCGACCCCGGTAAATTCGGCGATTTTTTGAATGTAATCTGTTTCTGTCTCGGCAATATTTGGCAACGCGCGCAACATGGTTTCGGCCAACTGTTGTTCGATGTCAATCTGACGATAAGAGGTGTCTGCGTTATATTTTTGAGCGGCAATTTTGACCAAACGTTTTTGTGTGCTCGGCGCTTTTAAGGTCATCAACATACTAATTGTCACAAAATAGTGGTCGCGAATTTGAGCCAGTTTTGCCTGATCATCACCACTCGTCTTAGTAATAGTAGCGGTAATTTTTTGGTAGATATCGGCTGGAGTAGAGTTGATCAGGTGGCGCATTTGATCGATAAACGTTTCGCGCAACAGCTCGCAAACCCTAATTTGCACTTTTAACGGTAGCGGTGCCAGCACCGGCATTATTTGATCGTATTTTTGATCTTGAATAAGCTTATAGCAGTCGCTTTCCGGATCTGTTTCTAGCTCCAGTAGATAATCATCCGGATCAAGATTTTGAGTTGTGGTGGTATTTTCATCAGCCATGATTAGTTACCTTTCCCTTGGGTGGTAAATACTTGTTTAAGCGCACCAATTACTAATCTACGACTCTTATTATTGGTCAGTGCCTTGTTCATAACATTCATTGCAGCTGGGGTAGTATACCAATCAGGTGATGCAGTTTCCACATCAATTCCATTATCTTTAAAGAATCCTCTGCCTTTTGCAGAACGTGCTATTTGAAGCGCCACTGAGTGCCTTGTCTCCGGTGTTATGAGTTGGTTAAGGCTCATCTCAGAAACCATATCGCTATCAGGATTTGTAGTTCCGCCCAGGGTCTTACTTACAGCCGCTGTCCAAATATTTATTTTTGAAACTATATCCGCGCGCTTAGAAATATCATCATCTATGGCGGCAAAATTTCCTGCACGATACGCCTCAACCTGCTTCTGCGTAATTTCATCCTCGGGGCTACCGGCTTGTAACTTTTGCGACAGAGCCAATATTCCAGTATCATCTAATCTATTTGCGGCTTTACCCGTTTCCCACGCCTTTACACGACCAACCAATCTCAACACAGTACCACTATCAAGTTCTTTAGCGCCTGCGATTGTCCCACCAGCGCCCTCAGTCATTACCTGCTGAAGATGCGGTGCAAGCGCAGAAAAATTGTTGTTACTGTCGGTACGTAATTTATCAATTGTCGAGTCGTGATCTACAACGGCAGCGTCATGTTGTGATTTTAATACTTTAAGCATCTCAGTCAAAAGCTTCTCTTGAATTTTATCACCAGAAATAATTGCAGCGTCTAGCGAACCTTGCGTTTGAGTCATTTGATCGCGTAAATTTCTAACCTTATACACAGTATTATGCAGAGTCAGTTGTTCTCGAGCCACCTTAACCAAATTATCTTCGTCTGTTTTTGCGTTGCGATCTTTAAGCGCCGCTGCATCTGATCGCAGTGTAAAGTTGTCGCTGATTGCCTTGCCAAGCTCCTTTGGATCTGCCCCGATTTCCTTAGCCAATTGAATTAATTCGGCGGTGGGTTTATTTGGATCAACCCCAAAAGCCTTAAGCCATCGGCCTGATTGTTGCTCTTTCGCAATCTGAGTTCTGGCATCCATTTTGGCCATCTTGAACGCATACTCAGTCATCCAGTTCATATGCTGCCTGCCAAGCTCTGTTTCGTCAAAGGCGGCTTGGTTTGTTTTTTTCGAGCCTTCCTCGCCTTTCATTAACTCTAGAGCGCTCTCAGCAGCTTCGTACGATCGACCGTACACTTTGTTCTGTGTTGCCGCTAAACGGTCTTGTGCGGCTTTTATTCTGTCTTGATCAGCTTTGTGTGCGTCAAGATTCCCTGGCATCTGCTTGTCGATGTCAGCTAGTTCAGCTGCAGAAAACCTAGATCTCGAGCTGGCAATTTTTGTACTCAAACTAGCTACTGCTCTTGCCGCTTTGTCCCGCTCCTTCTTTGTCAGAGACGTATCGGTAGATCGGGCCATGTTTACTCGACGCGACTTTTCGTCTTCAGTAAGAGATTTAAATTGTTCTAATTTTGCTGTATTTCCACCGAAAGCCTTCAACATATTGTCTTCAATTTCTTTACGCTTTGGACCAACTTGCTGGGCGTCCTGTAGAGCCGCTTGAGCGGCAGTCAGCTTTCTTGACTTAACCGCGGCATCACGGGCATTTCCGCGATCTCTTGCTTTTAAGTTATCCAGCTCTTTTTTGCGCAAGTCTCGCCGCATTTGGATACCGGCAATGCGGCGGCCGACATCTTGCCCAACCGCACTATTGCGATACATCAACCTAGCCCGATTAGCTAAATCTTCACGCGTACCTTTGGTTGAATGATCGACAGCTTTAGCAGTTCCTTCATACGCTTTTTTCTTGAATTGCGAGACGTAGCCACCCCACTGGCGCATCCAATCGCCCCCCATCTTAAACGGCACTTGAATGGCAAAGTACAACAACGCCGTGGTCAAAATATATCGAGTTAAGTTTGCTTCTTTGCCAATAATCGACACCCTTTCCGCTAATATGAGGATAAGGAATGCGGCCGGCGTCATAAACACCCAGTTAAAGAACATCGTCCACCATTTTTTGAAATAGCTTGATGTTAGCGGGAAGCCGAGCGAGATGAACGCTAACGGCGCTAAAATCATTAGCAAGGTGATAATCCAGATGCGTGCCACCAGTAGCATATACAGCGTTAGCATTAAGATAGCGGCTACTACCACCAAAACCGTGCCAACAAATACGCCTAACAGCCCGCTGGCAAAGTTGCCGGTGGTAGCGGTGGTGCATAAGGTGTCTCTTAGTCCGTAGCTCTCGGCAATTTTTCTAAACAGCTCGCCAGCGCCACCATACTGTGCCAACAGTGAGTTGGTTATTAATGTAGAGACCTCGATTAAGAATCGACAAATTAGCCAGCTAAAGTTGGCCAAAACGATGCCCATAATTAGCGCGGGCAGCACTTTTTTGACCGCATAGGTGTCTATTTGCACACGTAAAATACTGGAGAATGATACCACAAGCAGAAAGATTAGTACCAGAATATTAACTAAGCTGAGTGTCCATTTGAAAACTGCCTTAACGCTGTTATCACTGATGGCATCGTATAAACTTCTCCTAGAGATAGAACTACTGGCTTTGCTCTTGTCATCGTCAACAGTTTTCTTGGCCGCTACACAATCCGCCATCATAGTAGTTGGATTAAGTATAACCGTGTTCTCATCCACAGGGGTTGTTGTGTCGCCAGAAGCAGCCGCAGCCGAAATAGTAATTGCAGATGACTTTTGCGAGGAAAGTGCCGTACCACTGGCAGTTGAGCTACTAAACGCTTCCACTTGATATTCCCACACTCCCACCGGCTCGCCAGATAGTGTTTGGGAGGTAGTTGTGACCCCGCCACTAAATGCAACAGATCCGATAACCGAGCTAATTGGAGCAACGGTAGTGCCACTTACTCTAGAAATGTTATACGTTTGAGCGTTGTCATATTGGTCAAATTTTACGGTTACAGTGTTATCAGCGCTTAAAGATGCTTGTACATTCAAGCTGGTTCCTGCAAAAGCCGGCCTAGCCGACATCAAACCAGCGCTTATAACTATCATAAGTAAAGCGCAAGATACGCCAAATTGCCGGAGATTAAATTTTACCTGCATTTCACCCAGAAATTACAGTTTCTGGCCCTCCTACATTTAGGATAACACAAGCCAATAAAATTTTAAATTTTAAAGGCTAAATTTTAAATGAATAAGTACCGAATGATTAAATTTTAAAAAGGCGGCTCCTTATTTAGTCATTTAAAATTGGCTACCTTTCATTTGATAATCTCGAGCGTACCGCGAGTGATTTCGATGCTAAGCATCTAATTAAAAATTGAAAATTTAAAATTCGTCTCTTTGTGTTATACTTTTTTTATGACATTATCCGACGCAACTGATGCTTTTATGCAGCATTTGGAGCTTGAAAAAAATCGATCATTACACACGATCGAGAGCTATTCGCATTATTTAAACCGATTTAACGCTTGGGCAGAAGAGCAAAACGTTACCTCGGTTGATCAAATTACCGATGATTTGGTGCTGCGATTTCGCCAGTATTTGAATCGTCTCAAAAATCAAAAAGACGAACCGCTGTCAAAATCAACTCAAAACTATCATTTAATTGCGCTGCGATCACTTTTGCGCTATTTAAATCGCAAAAATGTGGTGGCGATGGCAGCAGAGAAGATTGATTTACCGGCGAACGACTCGCGCCAGATTCAGTTTTTGGATCACGAAGAATTGGTGCGATTGTTGCAGATGCCTAACCCCAAAACGATTAAAGGTGCGCGTGACTTGGCATTGCTGCATACCTTATTCTCGACCGGATTGCGAGTGTCCGAAATTGCATCACTTAATCGAGATCAGGTTAATTTGGAACGCGGCGAATTTGCGGTGATTGGCAAGGGACGCAAAGAACGGATTGTTTTTTTGTCGGCGGTGGCTACCGAGTATCTGCGCCAGTATTTAATTAGCCGCACCGACGATGATAACGCCGTGTTTATTCGGTTAAAAGATCCGATCCCAGAGGCCGAGCAACAACTTGACCGCAGCTTACGCTTATCTGACCGATCAATTGAACGAATTGTGCAGGGATATGCCAAAGCGGCTGGCATTGTTAAAACTGTCACTCCGCATACTTTGCGCCACTCGTTTGCCACCGATTTGTTGATGAATGGCGCCAACATTCGCGATGTTCAAGCGATGTTGGGGCACGCCTCGTTGAATACCACGCAAATTTACACGCACGTAACAAATCAACACTTAAAAGACATCCACACTGCTTTTCATGATAAAAAAGTAGAAGAACCTCCTGTTGACAAAACTGAATAATACTGTACTATAAAACTATCTCGCTTCGGGGTGATGGCCATGTGCGTACCTCTGCGTCAAGAAACCGTAGTAGGGTGCAAATCGCCGGATATACTGGCGTTTCGCTACGCTCGGGACGCTGGTCTATGCCAGCTCACCGAGACGCCAATCGCCCAAGTCGAAGGGCTTGTGCGCGTAGTCGTTGAGTTCAATTCGATAGAAGGACTCCGGGCTTGTGGCTACATGGCGCACGCGATTACCTTTAAAGAACTGCTGGCAGGCATGACGTCCAGCGTTTTTGCGCCCCGTCGTACACCCCATACAGGCAGAAAAGCGCCTGACCGATCTTACGAGCTGGAAGCGTGGTACAGGGGTTACGGCGAACAGTGACCGCGCGGATTACCTCGACCGACCGCCCCGACTCTTGTAGTCGCTGGGCGGTTCTTTTTTAGATACCAAAAGGGCGGACTTACAAGTCCGCCCCTACGACGCTCATCGTAATTCAATTATTTATTCGTGGAAGCGTTGTTCAACGGGCTGGTTTTGTTCGCCGTATCGTTTGATAGAGAGCCCAATGCGGCCACGCTCTTTGTCGATATCTGTAACAACCACGTTAACGGTTTGGCCAACTTTCAGCACATCGGACACCTTTTCAATACGTTCCGGTGCTACTTCTGAAATATGCACCATTCCATCTTGATTCGGGGTAATTTGCACAATTGCGCCAATTTCGTTACCGCGCATGCGGTCTTTCACGATATTGGTTACCTCACCGGTGTATTTTTCACCGATTTTAATTTCTTTGGTTAGCCCTTCAATCCAGCTGATCGCTTTTTTAGACATTTCGGGATCGGTGGACGAAACCATAATGGTGCCGTCATCATCAATGTCGATGCTGGTAATCTCTTTGCCGCCACATTCGGTGACGATTTTGTTGATCGTTTTACCGCCGCCACCAATTACGATGCCGATTTTTTCCGGATCAATTTTAATAGCGGTAATTCGCGGGGCAAATTGTGATAAATCTTTGCGCACTTCTGGGATCACTTTAAGCATTTCACCCAAAATAAACATTCGGCCTTCTTTGGCTTGCATCACCGTGTCGTGGATAATTTCGGGGGTGAGCCCGGCAATTTTAACGTCTAGCTGAATTGCGGTGATACCATTTTTGGTGCCGGCGATTTTGAAATCCATATCGCCCGAGAAATCTTCCAACCCTTGCAAGTCGGATAGCACGCAGTATTTCCCTTTTTCGTCTGTCATCAAGCCCATGGCAATACCGGAAACTGGCTCTAAAATTGGCACGCCCGCGTCCATTAACGCTAAGGTGGAGCCGCAGGTTGAGGCCATCGATGACGAGCCGTTGCTAGACAACACTTCGGACACTAAACGAATGGTGTATGGGAATGTTTGTTGATCTGGGATAACCGGATATAACGCGCGTTCGGCTAAGGCGCCGTGGCCAATTTCGCGACGAGACGCACCACGCACCGGTCGTACTTCACCGGTTGAGAAAGGTGGGAAGTTGTAGTGATGCATAAAGCGCTTGGTGCTTTCTTCGTCCATCGTTTCAATAATTTGCTCTTCGCCTGGCGCTCCTAGGGTGGCGATGGTTAGAGCTTGGGTTTGGCCTCGAGTAAACAAACCGCTACCATGCGTACGAGGCAGCAATCCGACTTCGATAAATAACGGTCGAATTTCTTTAGGATGACGGCCATCGGGTCTGATACCTTTGTCTAAAATGGCAGCGCGCAGCTTCTTTTCTACCACTTTGGCAAACGCCACTTTTAGATCAACTTGTTTGTAATCACCATCAAAGTTAGACAGCACTTGAGTTTCAAACGCAGCTAAACTAGTTTCGCGCTGTTCTTTGTCGGCCATGGTTAGAATTTCGTCTAGCTGTCCGCCAACGTAATCCGCCACTTTATCGTGCATGGTGGTGTCTAGGCCGGTTTCGGTTTGATTGACCGGATTGATTATATCGACTAATTTTTTCTGGATTTCTAAGGTTGGTTTAAGATTTTCTTGCGCAAAAGCGATTGCTTTAATTACCGTCTCTTCCGGTACTTGATTAGCGCCGGCCTCAATCATCACCACTCGCTCGGATGTTCCTGAAACTACTAAATCAAGCGAGCTTTTTTCTCGCTCGCTGCGAGTTGGGTTGATAATAAATTTATCATCGACTAAACCAACGCGCACAGCACCAATTGGTCCGCGGAATGGCACGGTTGATGCCATCAAGGCGGCTGAAGCGGCAACGATGGAGACTACGTCTGGGTCATTTTCGTTATCAAAAGACAACACGGTTACAATTACTTGAACATCGCGACGTTCGTATTTTGAAAACATCGGGCGTACGCTGCGATCAATCAAGCGCGAGGTTAAAATGGCTTGGTCAGACGGACGACCTTCACGTTTAATAAAGCGGCTACCGGAAATTTTGCCGGCCGCGTACAATCGTTCCTCATATTCTACTTGGAGTGGAAAGAAATCGGTGCCATCTTTAGCTTCCGGCGCCATTACTGCCGTGGCTAATACTACCGTGTCACCGTATCGAACTGTTACCGATCCATCGGCTAATCCGGCAAATTTACCTATCTCAAAAGAAAGCTCTTTGCCGCCGAGCTCGGTCTTGATCGTTTTTATGTCCATGTGCCCTTTCTTTAGGACAAGTAGTACTAATTGGACTTTATCGGATGAAGCACGAAATACTTTTGGTCTTGCTCCATTTCGCTAAAGACTAATTAGACTAAACTGTCCAAAAACATTAATTTGTTAAATGATAAGTATTACTTACGCAGACCTAAATCTGCGATGATTTTTTCATAGCCTTCTAAATCGGTTTTGGCCATGTAATTAAGCAAGCGACGACGTTTGCCCACCATTTTTAACAAACCGACTCTGCTATCAAAATCTTTGCGATGTTCGCGCAAATGCTCGGTTAGTTCTTTAATTTTAGCGGTCAATACCGCAACCTGCACCGATGTTGATCCGGTGTCTTCTTTGTGGGTTTGATATTTCTTGATCAGATTCTTCTCTGCCATGTTTATCCTTAATTACTTTTGTTATCCTACTGCTTAGTTATATCACTGATAGTTGATTTGGTCAAGACAAGCCTCATAAACTGTCATTTCGACTCCTCGAGCATTGTCTCGAGGGTGGAGAAATCTAAGAAAGAATCCCTTCCACCATTAAAAATTTCAAATTTCAAATTTCAAATTCTTGCTTTAGGTTTCCCCGCAACACCCTATTTCCCCGACCGATCTGCTTGAAGCTGTTTCACTTTGTCGATTACTAATGCCTGACTGTCCGCAAGCGTGGTATTTGGAATATCAAACGCAGCCGCGGCCGCATGTCCACCACCCCCAAAAAGATTGGCGATCACCGAAACATCAACCGTTTTATTAATCGCGCGCAACGAGCCATGAACTCCCCCGTCTCGCTCCGATAACATCAAAGCGAAACTAGACCCGGTAGTAGTCTTGAGCAATTCGTCAATAATGCCGCTGGTTTGCTCTGGAGCAGCGCCGGCATCCGCAATCTCGGTTGCGGTAGCGTAAGACCACACAAAATCAGCTTCTTCTTGCACATTCGCCAAAATTGTTCCCCATAGCTTGAGTGTTGACAAAGATTTGGTGCGAAACAGATTATGAATGATTTCTTGCTGTCTGGCGCCGGCCGCAATTAACTGTGCTGCCACCGTAAACGATTTCGGCGTAGTATTATTGTTCTGAAAACTGTTGGTATCGCTAATAATGCCGCACAGCAAACAGGTAGCAGTGTCTTCATCAAGCAAATTCTGTTCGCGACCCAAAGATTCAATCACCGAAACCAGTATTTCCGAGGTGGATGTAGCGGTCATATCTACCAAATTTACTCGACCCCAATGGTCATTTCCGGGATGATGGTCAATATTTACCACCGGCACATCGAAAAACATATCCGGATTCTGAGTATAAACGTCTCCAATTCGCTCAATATCGGCGCAGTCAAGCGCAATAATCAGATCCCACGCGTATTGGCCGGTCGAAAATGTTAAACGCGATGCATCAATAGTAATATTTTGATCCGGCGTCACAATAATATTTAGTTGGTTATCGGGTGATTTTTGATACATCACCTTTTTTACCGGCGTCTGCTCGGTATCAATAGAGATAATTAGATCTTTGTGAGCGCTAATTTGAGATTGAATTTCGGTGATACCGGGTAAAAAATGATGTAATTGATGCTCTGGGTTTGCAGCAGCAATAGTTACCGATTTGTTTAGCTTGGTTAAAGCCAGCTTAAGCCCCAACGCACTACCAAGACCATCGCCGTCTGGGCGATCATGAGTTACGATTAAGATATTGTTTGCCCCTTTTGCTAACTCGACGATTTGTTGTTTTGGAGTTAATTCCATATTGCCTTTATCAAATTGGCTGACAGATTAATATAGCAAAAAAGCGACAAAAGAGCAATAGCCTTTGTCCCCTCTCCTTACTGAGGAGAGGGTGGCTGCAAGCCGGGTGAGGAGCTCCTCATCCGCCCTACGGGCACCTTCTCCTCGTGAGGAGAAGGGTTTCCATAAATGTGGACGATTACTAATAAAATATTTGCACAAGACAATTTTATATGTTAATATATTAGTTAAACCAACCATCAAAAGGATTTTGAGATATGCCAATTACATCATCTGCCAAAAAAGCTGTATCTGTTGCCAAACGCCGTGCCAGCGAAAACATCGTGCTAAAAAACACCTACAAACGTGCCCTAAAAGAGGCGCGCAAGTTAGTGTTGGTTAGCCCGGATAGCGCAACCGACGCGATTTCTCAGGCCCAAAGCTCGCTAGACAAAGCGGTAAAAACCAAATTGCTACATCGCCGCACCGCTAGCCGATTACTCTCAAGATTAGCTTCAAAAGCAACGTCTCCGGTCGTAAAACCGACCAAAAAAGCGGTTTCAGCCAAGGCCAAAACAGCCACGAAAAAGAAAAAGACCAATAAGGGGAATTAGGGACATTTGGGTGATTGGGAAAACAAACGGTTTCCCCCAATACCCCTAATCACCCTAAGCCCCCTAACCGTCTTCTCAAATTCTACATAAATTCAGCATTACCGGCTCGGCCTCAAGGCCGAGTTTTAGGTTGATATCTGCCAAACACAACCGCGTATAGTAGTTTATTAGCTTAACTTGGCCAGTCTTTTGCGCAGTCGCTTTCATCTTCTGAATCACGAACGGTTTGATGTTCATTTTGACACTTATCTGAGCATCAGACATCTTCCCCGGGGCATTATCAGATACTATTAGTTGTTTTCTCACCAGGCTAATTAATAGCCCTAGTATTTTTAACGGATCAGCACCAAATCTTAACTCATTAAGCATAAGCGAACACGCAGTTTTTACTTGATTCCCCATAATAGCATCAGATAGTTGAAAAATACGCGATTCGAGCGTTTCCGGCACCAACGTCTCGACCATTTCTGTGGTGATTTCTTTGCTATTTGCATACAAACGCAATTTTTCCAACTCGTTTGCCAACCGAAAGCTGTCTAATCCAATTCGATTTAATAGTAAATTCTTGGCGGCAAAGTTAATTTTGATGTCAGATTTTTGAATAATCAGCGTAGCGGATTTGTTAATGCTGGCCAACGAAACCGGTGCAAAATAATCCACCTTATAGTTGTTTTTAAGCTGATTAAGCAAAGCGTCTTTTGGATCAATTTTGCCCTCTTCGACTAATACCAGCACTGTTGATTCTGGCACACTAGGCAAGTACGCCGTCATTTTCTCGGCCACATTTTTGGGCGCTGAAAAAACGTTGCGTACCACTACTAATCTTTTCCCGGAAAACAACGGCACTAGTGATACGGCGTTCTGAATTTGATCAAAAGTAACTTCAGACGCATCTAAGTCTATGCTGTCTAATAATAAATCTGTCTGCTTAGATAGCTTATCGGTCCATTGCTTTAATTTAGCCCGTATCGCCGCGCTATCCTCACCGTAAAATAAATAAATATTGCTTTTAATCATAAATTTTACCTCTATCACCTGTCATTTCGACTCGGGGAGTGTGTCAACACGACCGCGGCGGAGAAATCTGAATAGAATCCCTTCCAGAATTAAAAATTTCAAATTTCAAACTTCAAATTTCAAATTCTTAATTAAGATTTCTCCAACAGCTCGACAATGCTCGCAGGGTCGAAATGACAGAAACAGGAAGTTTCTATTGTTCGAATTTGCTCATGTTTCCCCAGTTTTCACCCACTTTAACCTCTGCTACCAGCGGAACATCCAATTTGCACACGCTAGTCATAATTTGAGGCAAATTCTTAGCCACAAAATCAACTTCGGCCTCGGCTACTTCAAAAATTAACTCGTCATGAATCGTTAACACCGGCTTAATCTGATCTTGGTGCAATGCAAATTCGTGACCAGCTTTGATCATCGCCATCTTCAAAATATCAGCCACCGCGCCCTGCATTGGAAAGTTCATCGCCATGCGCTCTGCCCCCGCCCGTACCGCCCATGCGCCCGAATTGATCTCGGGGAAAATGCGTCGGCGTCCAAATAAAGTAGTGTAATAGCCATCTCGCCTGGACTGCTCAATTACTTTTTCCAAAAACTGTTTGATACCGGGGTAGGACGCAAAATATCGATCGATAAACTGTTTTGCTTCAGCATGGCTAATACTAAGTTGGCCGGACAAGCGATGCGCAGACAACCCATATAATATACCAAAATTGATTGTTTTAGCTGCCCGTCGTAACTCACTAGTAACCAACTTTGGGTCAATTTGATGAATCTTGGCTGCCGTAGCGGTGTGAATATCCAAACCGGAATTAAAATCGGAAATCATATTCTGATCGCCAGACAAATGCGCCAAAACGCGCAGCTCAATTTGCGAGTAATCGGCCGAAACTAATTTTGTTTTGGGCGCCGCCACAAAAGCTTGACGAATTTGATCACCGTACTCGGATCGAATTGGGATGTTCTGTAAATTCGGATCAGTTGACGAAAATCGGCCGGTTGCCGCACCGAGCTGATTGTAGGTGGTGTGAATTCGCCCGTCTTTAGGGTCAATTAACGCCGGCAACGCGTCTAAATAGGTGTTTTTAAGCTTGGCTAATTCACGATATCGCAACACCAAATCCACCACAGGATGCGCCGACCGGAGTACCTCTAGCGTCTCGGCATCGGTTGAATACGCCGTTTTGTTTTTTTTAACATCCTTAGCGCTAATTTGGAGCTTGTTGAACAGAATATCGCTTAATTGACTAGGCGAGGCGATGTTAAACTCTTGGCCGGCCAGGTGCCATATCTCTTTCTCCACTTTGGCAATTTGCGCTGTGAATTCAGTTGATAAATCGTTTAGCTTGTGCGGCTCTACTAATATGCCGTTGTTTTCAATTTTAGCGATAACCGGAATTAGCGGCAGCTCAACTTCTTGCCAAAGCTTGGTCATTTTAGATTCGTCAATTTTTTCACCCAAATTTTTTCTTAGAGCAAAACATTGACATGCAATTTGAGCGGCGTCTTCTAACGTTTTCACATTATCGATTCTAGCCTCGTCTTGTGTTAGGTTGATGGCAAGATTTACGTCAAAATACGGCTGCTTGAGTGACGACTCGGCGTTTTCGAGTAAGAAAATGACATTTTTGATATTTGGAGAAATTATTTCGACGCCCGATGCCAGTATTTTATTTAATATCGACTTTGATTTATCGTCCCATTTTAAAATATATGCTTGATCTGCGCTGGTGGCGATTGCGACTCCGGTAATTTGACCGCGTCGCGGTGAATCTCCTTCATAGGTTAAGACCAATGCGACACTATCACCTGCCGTCTCGAACGCAGTGAGAGATTCCGTTTTTATCTGAGCCAGACGGGGTCGCTCGCCGTTCGATTCACTCGCGGTGTCGAGATGACCACTTCGCAACCCGCGCAATCGCGTCATTAAACTGTGAAACTGCAAATCGCTAAATATTTTCTCGGTCTCTGGCGTTACGCGGCCGTCCCATTTGGCTTTGTCCAAATCAAAATCAATCTTAATATTAGTATCAATCGTCGCCAGCACCTCAGACAAATACGCTGTCTCTTTTTGATCAATTAAATTCTGCTTCACTTTACCCTGCAACAACGGCTGATTTTCGTCGTCCAGCGCGGCGTAAATCTTGTCCAGGGTATGATAATGCGTAACCAGCTTGGTCGCTGTTACATCACCAATGCCGGCCACGCCGGGAATATTATCAGACGGATCTCCGCGCAACGCTTTGTAAACGATTATTTCGGCCGGAGTTAACCCCATTTTGTGTTCAAGTTCTTTGGGAGTGATGATTTCGGACTTATTGATGCCGGAGCCAAGCGTGATGACCGAAATATGGTCGTCAAGTAGCTGCAGCGTGTCTTTATCGCCGGTGAGGATGTAAACGTGAGTTCCATTTGCGTGTTGCTTGGCGATGGTGCCGATTAGGTCATCTGCTTCTACGCCTACTTGGGTCAATATTGGAATTTGCATTGATTCGACGATTTGGTGAATACGCGGAATTTGGTCAACCAACTCCTGCTCCATCGGCTTGCGCTGAGCTTTATATTGCGGATACTGCTTGTGGCGAAAAGTGTCTCCTTTAACATCAAAACACGCCACCACGTATGACGGTTTGGCGGTGGCGATGGCGGTAATTAACGAGCTAGTAAACCCATAAATGGCGTTTGTCAGCTCACCACTGGCCGTTTTCATGCCTAATGGTATCGCGTGATAGGCACGATGAATCAGGGCATTACCATCAATTAGAAGTAAAGTCGGTTTTGGTGTTTGCATACCACCATTAAACTAAGTTGATCACCAAAAGTCAAAGAGCACCACGTAGAGCTGTCATTTCGACCCTAGAAGCTGGCTCGAGCGACTACGTTGGCTCCGCCCGTAGACTACGCCCGGAGGGAGAAATCTGAGAAAGAGTCCCTTCCAGTTTTTTCTTGAGATTTCTCCACCCCCGATTTGAACATCGGGGAGTCGAAATGACAGGTCGTGACGCAATTCAAATTCTATTCTGCCGTAGGCAGAATTAAATGTTCCCCGGAGAGAATCCGCCATTCAAGATCGAAAATAGCTTGGTATTGAGCGGCAATGCGGTCATCGTTTTGCAAATAAAGCTGAATCATCCCATTTTCGCTTAGGAAAGTGCCCACGCGATGTTGAAAAATCAAAGTAGTGGCCGGAAATTGGACTTTTTTATTCGGTACTACACGATGATCCAAATAAACAATTAAATCGGCATTAACCGAGTTAGGCACAATTACCTTGGGACGAAACTCGGAATCGATGGCCTTTTTAGCCAGAGGCTTGACCAATTCGTAGTGCGCTTGATCGTTAATGTAAGCAGAATGCAAAAGCTCCTTGGGCAAAACGCTCTCAATATACTGCTTAACGGCCACCGACCCTTCGATTAAAGTGGTAGTTGGATCGGTAAACGTAGCTTTGGTGATCTGTTTTAGATCCGGTAACAAGCTTTGAATTAAACGATAAGATTGAATTGCTTCTTTGGCTCGCATCATAAAATGTTGATCCAGATTCTCAAGAGGAGTTGGTTTATATACTCGCACCGCTTCGAAATCGTCAGAGGTAATTAAGTTCATTTCAAGCAAATCGTTCAGTGCGGTGTAAACGGTAACACGCTTAATACCCGATTTTGCTGCCAATTCGGTTGCACCAGCCTCACCAAGCTCAAGCGCACTAACATAAACTCGTGCCTGCAAAGACGTTAGTCCGGCGTGTACTAAATGTTCAACCATACTTCTCATTTTTGCCCCTCTAGCTTATGTTATTACAAAAACACTGTGTAGAAAACTTGCTTTATGCCCTTACCTGTTCCCATACCCGGCGCGAACCAATTCTTCAATCACCACTTCTTTATCAGACCAAGGCACAAACTCACCCTTAACCGCCATTGCGGTTTCGGCACCCTTTCCGGTGATGGTTACAACGTCGTTTGGTTTTGCTAACGAAAATGCATGGCGAATAGCGGCGCGACGGTCCAAAGTACGCCAGTACGTTACGCCCTCACTTTGTCGCGGATTATCCTTTTCAATTCCACTAGCTACGCTATCGATGATTGATTGCGGATCTTCCGAATACGGATCTTCATTAGTAATCACCACATATTTCGCCTCTCGCCCGGCAATTTGACCCAAAATTGGGCGTTTTGTTACGTCTCGCTCACCGCACGCACCCAAAACCGATAGTATCGCCCCATCATTTTGCACCGGTTTCAATGCATCGTACATTTTCTCTAACGCGTCTGGCGTATGAGCGTAGTCAATAATGACCGTAAATGGCTGACCACACTCTACTTTCTGCATTCGCCCGGGCACTGCCGTCATTTTAGCAATACCGTTTTGAATAATATGAGTAGGAATACCGAAGCCAAGCGCCACCGCCACCGCGGCCATAATATTCTGCCAATTAAACTGCCCAACCAGCCTAGTGTTCACTTGTAACTGGCTGTTTGAATTAGGCAGATTAAATGTTAGGGTTGAGTATCCGTCTTGTGCTGTAACTTCGGACAAAGCCAGAGCGTGTTGTTTTGTCACGTCACGACTATACGGAATGTGCAAATCTGCCGGCAAATCGTTAAACTCCGCACCATTTGGATCATCTAAATTGACCACCGACAATCTTAAATCGTTAAACAGCTGGCGCTTCGCCGCAACGTATCTATCAAACGTGCCGTGATAATCCAAATGATCGTGCGTGATATTGGTTAGCACCCCACAATCAAACTTAATGCCGGCAAATCGATGCTGGTCTAGAGCGTGTGATGTTGCCTCAACGATAAATAAGTTGCACCCTGCATCGCGCGCTTTGGCTAAAAATTGATTTAGTATGCGAGGAGAAGGCGCGGTCATCTTCTGTCCGTTAACCACCTCTTCGCCGTTAATCCTAAACTGAATAGTGGTCAACAAAGCGACTCGATAACCGGCCGTCTCGAAAATTGAGGAAATTAAATTGGCGGTGGTGGTTTTGCCGTTCGTGCCAGTAATGCCAATTACCTGCATCTGCTTTGCTGGCCGACCGAACTGACGTGAAACTATCTCAGAGCGAACAGAGTGATACGCTTTGAGAGGTCCTCGACCAATTATTTTTTTAATCGTATTTTTCATTTTTTTCTCCCAAGCTGGTACAACTTATACCAAACCGGGTTATAAACCTTATCAAAACTACCCAAATAGTGCACCGTCTGGCCGCCAAACTCGCGCTTAAACCGCGATATACCGTGCCACGGGTGTTTTGGTGATGCATTTTCCGGCGCGACGCCGATCATATCATATACCGAGCACCCAAACTTTTTGGCGTCTGAGATGATAGTAAAGTGCAACAGATAGGGTGCCATCACGTTTCGATTTTGGTCTGATGAGGCGCCATACAGATAACTTGCCTTTCCTTGCCACAGCGCGACGATAGCGCCAGCAAGCACATCACCCTGATATTTTGCTACCCACAGCCCACCGGCACCGTTCGTTTCTAACAGCTGGATTAGATCGCGTAAATATTTTCCGCCGCGACCACTGATCTTTTTGCGCTTAGTGGTCTGTTCGTTTAGTTTAATAAACGCGACGATATCATCGGGCTGATTAGTGGCGACGACCTCAACACCGTGCTTCTGAGCCACCCCAATGTTGTATCGCCCTTTTGGCTTCATCTGTGCCAAAATATCCTGCACCAACGGCGTAATGTCGATTTCTTGGCGATGTTCCGGCTGCACCTCGTCCTTGGCTTTAATAAATCCGCCCTGACGCAAAACTGCAGCAGCTTCATCGGAGTACGGCACCAAAAATTCAGCACGGCCGAATACGGTGTTTGATTTTTTAAAATGATTTAGAGCGCTTGATGCCTTAGCTGCCATTGCGGGCAGATGGTCATCACTAATCGAGATTTCGGGTATATATAAGAAAGATTTATTTAAGCGTGGCGCGTTTTCGAGCACAGATAAATCTAAAGCATGATGCGCTTGCCAGCCGTTGGCAGCCTTAAAATCCCCCCACCACTTTGTTTGCATATAACTTGTTTGCATATCTTAAGTCTAAACAAATTACCAAGAAAGTGGTAGTAGGGGCGGACTCATACTTGTCCTCCGTAGCTTGGAGAGCGAAGGGGGATGTCCGCCCGATTATAAAAAGTTCGCCCCCGGGCCATAAATCGGCACGGGGGCGTAGGCGTCATGTTTCAGCGTAGTCGTCGCTCCTCGCCGGCGAAAAGCTGTGCGATCGTGGCAACAACTCGACTCGGAGACGCGATCTGGTCAAACCCAGTGACGCAAATCTCGACCCACCGCGTCATTTCGTTGTCACCGAAATACGGATCGACAGTCCCCGTTCTGTATGACACCAATGTGTCAAAATGCTGAGCAACACGTCGAAAGGCACATGCTAGCCAATGCGGGATGTTCTCACCTGGGCAAGTGGGCTCATACTCAGGAGGGTAGACGTCGCCACTGATGTCGGGGACAAACCCCTGCGCTCGCTTATCTGCGCGCAGAATCAGACACATCGCCAGGATCTTCCCATCGTACTGGACTACACGTTCTCGTCGCGGATCATTCGTCAGCAGGTGATGCAACCCGACGGGGTACTCTTTCATCTGCGTCTCCCTTTGCCTCCGTGAAAACGGAAGGGGGCGGGTGTTTAACGTGGCCGCCACGACACGGTTGTCATTCAGCCCTGTTGCTGAAACTGACGAGCAACTGCATATTACCACTATTATTCATTACTGTCAATGCATAAACTTTGCTCAAGCGCGCAAAATGTGATATAAAAGTGTTATGTCAGATAAAATTCGTACTATTTTAGCCATAGAATCTAGCTGTGACGAGACGGCGGCTGCGGTGATCAGAAACGGCACCGAGGTGCTGTCTAGTGTGGTATCCAGCCAAATTCCACTGCACGCACGATTTGGCGGGGTCGTGCCCGAAGTTGCAGCCCGCGCCCACGTTGAGCAAATTTTACCTGTGATTGAGCAGGCAATTTTGGAAGCGTTTGGTGATGGCGATGTTCGAGACTTAATCAAACAGCACGTCGACGCTATTGCCGTTACCACTCACCCCGGCTTGATCGGATCACTTTTAGTTGGCGTCAACAGCGCCAAAGCCCTCGCTTTTGCCCTAAATAAGCCGCTTATTCCGGTTAATCACCTTTTTGGCCACATCTTTAGCCCTTATTTGAGTAAAAACACCGAAATCCTATACCCAACCGTATCTCTGGTTGTTTCTGGTGGACACACCGCATTGTATTTAACATCCGCTGAAGAGATTAAAATGATTTCGCAAACGCGTGATGATGCTGCCGGCGAAGCCTTTGATAAAGCAGCTGCGTTGCTAAACCTACCCTATCCGGGCGGCCCATCGATAAGCATTGCCGCCACTAAAGGCGACTATACCAAATATCGCCTACCGCGTGGGCTATCGCAAAAATCTGAGCTCGACTTCTCTTTCTCTGGTTTGAAAACAGCATTGGCCGACCTAATGAAAAAGCTCGAAAAATCCGGAGTCGATTTGGGAAAAGAGCAATCAAACCTGGCCGCTAGTTTTCAAGATAGCGTGGTTGACAGTTTAGTAACCAAGACTATTTTTGCTGCGTCCAAATACCAAGCCAAACGGATTGCCCTGTGTGGCGGTGTGGCTGCCAATTCCGAGCTCAGAAACAGGCATCAGCAAAAAGCAAACGAGATCAACCTTGAGCTGGTTATGCCCGAAATGCAATTTTGCACCGACAATGCCGCCATGATTGGCGCGGCGGCGTATCGCCTATCACTCGCTGAAACACGCTTTAACTGGTATAATGTAGATGTTGAAAGAAATAAATGAGCGAAATCCCAAAATCATACATCGCCGCAAATCACGAATCAGACACTTACGATTTGTGGTTGGCTAAAAACAGTTTTGCACCCGCCAAAGATGGCGAGTCATTTTCGATATTAATGCCACCGCCAAACGCTAACGAAAGCCTGCACGTTGGCCATGCTTTAATGGTAACCATCGAAGACGTGATGGTGCGTTACGCCCGCATGAACTCAATGAGCGTTGAATGGGTTCCGGGCACAGACCATGCTGGCTTCGAAACCCAAGTGGTTTATGAACGCAAATTGCAGAAAGAAGATAAAAGTCGGTTTGATTTTACCGGCGATGAGCTACGCGGCCAAATACATCACTACGTTAAAGAACAACAGCAAACGATCATTTCGCAAATCAAACAGCTGGGGGCATCTTGTGATTGGAACAAACTTTACTTTACGCTTGATCAAAATATCGTTGACACCGCCTATTCCACTTTTCAAAAAATGCATCACGATAACCTACTCTACCGCGCCAAACGATTGGTTAACTACTGCACCAAACACGGCACCAGTTTTTCCGACCTAGAGGTAGAGTACGAAGAGCGCCCGGGCACCCTAACCTACATCAAATACCCGTTTGTCGATAAAAAACTTGGCCACGTGGTGGTAGCCACTACCAGACCAGAGACCATGTTGGGTGATGTAGCGGTAGCGGTAGCGCCAACCAGCCCACTAGCCAAACACGCCGGCCAAATGGTCGAGCTGCCGCTAGTTCAGCGACAAATTCCAATTGTGATTGATAAAAGCGTAGTCAAAGACTTTGGCTCGGGCAACGTTAAAGTTACCCCCGCCCACAGCCACATCGACGCTGAAATCGGAGCAACACACGGGCTAGACTCAATTGAAGTAATCGATTTTCGCGGCAAAATGTGTGGAGATATTCCACAAAACTTGATCGGCAAGAAAACAAACGAAGCCCGCACGCTAATTATCGACGAACTGAAAAAGCTCGGATTGATCGAAAAAGAAGAAACAATCGTGCACCGCGTTGGTGTTTGCTACAAATGCAAAACTCCAATCGAAATCTTGCCCAAAGAACAGTGGTGGGTTAAAACCGACCATTTGGCTCGCCGCGCTATCGAGGCTTTACGCAAAAACGAAATCACCATCACCCCCAAAGAGACCAAAACGCAACTAACGCGCTGGCTTGAGCATATTACCGACTGGAATATCTCTAGGCAAATTGTGTGGGGCATTCCGATTCCGGCGTGGTTTAAGGATGGCGAAGAGCCCAAAATTCAGATCGATTCGCCGGGAGACGGGTGGGTAAAAGACACTGACACCTTTGACACCTGGTTTTCGTCTACGCAGCTGCCGTTTGCCGCGCTGCATTATCCCAAAGGCGATCAAGCCGCGCGCTTTTTCCCCACCAGCGTAATGGAAACCGGTGGCGACATTTTGTTTTTCTGGGTAGCGCGCATGATTATGATGTCGCTTTATGTTACCGGCAAAATTCCGTTCAAGCACATCTACCTGCACGGGCTAGTGCTAGACGCCAAAGGCAAGAAAATGAGCAAATCCAAAGGCAACGTGGTTGATCCGCTGGTGTTGATGGATAAATACGGCACCGATGCGTTGCGCTGGGCGGTAATTCACGGGACATCAGCCGGCCAAAGTTTTAATATGACCGAAGACCGAGTGGTGGGTGGACGAAACTTTGCCAACAAGATTTGGAATGCCGCTAGATTTGTGATGCAATCTACCCCAACAGTTAAATCGTGCGATGTTAAACAATCACAAAATAAAGAAATTCTGCACCGATTAGATAAAACGGTTAAGTTAGTGACCAAATCATTCAACCAACACCAATACGCGCTAGCCACCGATGTCATACACGACTTTTTCTGGCATCAGTTTTGCGATGTCTATCTTGAGGAATCAAAACTGCTAATGGCAGATGAAAAATACGCCGACGAGACCAAATTCGCGTTATTGACCACGCTAACCACGTCATTAAAACTAATTCATCCGTTTATGCCGTTTGTGACCGAAGCAATCTGGCAAGAACTGAGTAAGCAAAAATTGGTCACCGAACCAATGCTTATATCGGCCAAGTGGCCAGAATAATAGGACCAATTGGGGACATTGGGGTGATTGGGGATATTGGGGGAACATAAGAACCCCCAATTACCCTTATGACCCTAATCTCCCTAAAATCCCTAATTAAAAAAACCACCTCCACCAAAAAACGTTGGTCGGTTTTTTATTGGACCATGGTTTTAATGCTAATTCTGGCCGTGCAGCCGTTAAAAAATCACGCCTACCGTGAAATTATGAAAGCGGGCAACAACGCGCTCTCAAATGGTAACTATTCCCAAGCGATCACCGATTATCAAAAACTTCGCCTGATCAAAATGAGTGACGCTAAAGCCATCAGCTTGATAAAAACGGCGCGAGATGGACAAAAAGACGTGCTGACCCTGCGCCAATTCTATATTGATCAAGGTAATACCAAAATGATTGATTTATTTGATCAAACCAGTCAAAAATCCCTAACCGCCCTAACTCCCCCAACAGCCCTGGCCGTCTGCCAAAATATTTATAACCAGAATCAACCAGAACTGGCGTTGGTTTGTGCTCAGAATTTAACCACTGTTTGGCCCCAGTTTCGCGATGGTTGGGCACTTTTAGAAACTGTCGCAAAAGCCAAAAATAATGCTGATATTGCCGCAACCGCCCATCAGCACGCACTCGAGCTCGATCCAAATTATGGAGATCAATAAGCTATTCTCACGCTCATCATACTATGTGCGTGATTGACAAATCAAGCGTAATAGTGTATAGTTAATATATCAATCGAGGGGCTTCACTACGTGCCCCATTCACAACTTCGGGCTTAACCGCCCATACCAGACCCACTTCGCGTGGGTAGGAGAAACTACAATGTCCGTCGCACATCCTCATGGGAGCGTCAGCAGCTCCCGCATTCCGCCCGTGGTCTTTCAAGCCGCCGGCGGGATCAGCATCGGTGCGGTGTTGCTTGTGCTAGCAGTAATGTTCATGCCACGCACGACAACTGCACCATCAACGACCAATCAAGTCGTTTTCGACCAGCCGGTCGGATCGAACAGCCAGTACTTCCCAGCAATTCAAGCCGCCATCACGATGATGAACAACGTCAGGTGGGGCGACGCCGACACCGCTGCCTTCGACGCCGCGACTCAGTACATGTCGTCCGAGTTCGCTAAGTCGCTTGCATTGCTCAGCCCATCCGATTTCCTGACCGGCGGCACATCCAAGTTCGGACTGGATAAGTTCAGTGGGCGCTCGAGAACCCAGGACTCCAAGGTGGTCGGCGGGCTTGTGTGGGTACCATATGACGTATATCGCACCGCTGACCCGCACACCGTGCTTGAGGTGCTGTATATAATCGTTGATCCAGC
Organism: Patescibacteria group bacterium; assembly: GCA_041660565.1. NCBI lineage: Bacteria > Patescibacteria group bacterium. The sequence goes on along the minus strand of JBAZWC010000002.1, from coordinate 212,060 downwards.
GACAAACAAGGTCGTCGATCGGCGATACGAACAATCATGAAGTATCATCCGCCTAATAGACCGCCGCGTGGACGTTTCCATACGGCGGTCTTCGCATTTTATTGCAACTAATGACGCTTTGTCTTAAGCTAAAGATAATGCGCCAAAAAGTTTTAAGAAAATGGCTAACAAAGCGCTCGATTGACTACGTCAATGTGGGCGTGGTTTTGGTGATCTTGGCTGTGGTTGGATACACAATTTATCAGCTCTCCGCCCGCGCCGACACGCCAAATATTCCAACCCCATCTGGCACTAATGTTTTCAGCCATTACTTTTATTACAGCAACGGGCAAAACACAATCACAGACAGATATCTTTCAACGGTTAATGGTAATGTTACCGAATCGACCGCACAATTTCAAAATACTGGTAAAACATCGAGTATCCCTGCTGACAATAATAGTGGGGGTACTTTCTCGGGGCCGATTTACCAATTATCCAATACTAATATCGGAATAATACTGTCGACTACAACGCCAACTTCAATTAAGTATGGTTTGTATTTTCTTGACTCTAATGGTCAGGCAACCCAGAAAACCAGCAATCTAAGCGACCCATATCAATCTGATTTATCAAACTACATCAACAACCATTCGACTGATGTTATTGACGCATCCCACTTGATACTAATCCACGCGTCAGATAGTGGTTATCAAGATCTTGACCCATATTTTCTTGACCCACGCACCTATAAAACACTTTACCGATATTCAAAAGCAGACACCGCTTATGCATTCATTGGCGTTGTACACATCACAAGTTACACCGCATTAGGAAATGCAGTGTCAGGAGGGAGCCCAGTTAGACGTGACGCTTATGCGTTTTGTTCAAGTTCGGGATGTGTTGCAGCCGCTGGCCCGAATTACTGGAATATTTACGCAACACTTCCTTCATTTGGTGGGATATGGACTGCGCTATCTGGCGATACCCCACTCGTTTGGATGGGCGACTATGGAATAAACGGTGATAATTCGCCAGGATATCAGTTTCTTAGTGGTCATTTGGCAAAGTTTAACATCAAAGCCAGTATCCCTGACATCGCTGATGGACGAGTCACCTTTCATGTCGATGTCCCATCCCAACCTCAATTAGAAGGCGAGGATAATAACGCTACCATTTCCTGGCCAGGGTCCGGTACTGAAGCGATACAATTAAATTATGTTCCGCAAGGACAAACCGTGTTTCTTTACGCCTGCAAAGCCGTTGGGAGTGATAATTTCGAAGGAAAGAAAAGCTTAACCATTACATCAGCCCAAGAAAGCACCACTACAACTGCGGATTTAGATTTCGGCACAATTGCTATGACACAAGCTACCGGGGGATGCCAAATTGATACAAAAAAAGGTTTATTTACATCACAGGGGAATACAATAAATTCTGACGCAGTTAATACGGCTCTCAATAACACTATCGGTAATGCGCTAAAATTAATGGCTAAGTATATTCAAAAAGCGATTATACAAATGGTAGCGCTGATTATCACCTGGGTCACGGAATACGTGCCGATATAGACCGAATTTGAAATTTACAATTTACAATTTGAATTTATTTCGGATTTAGAATTTAGTGCTTAGTGCTTTTTTATTTTGACCGCCCTCGACACGATTAAAAGGAAAATTACAAAGATTAAATAATTGTGTTATCCTTAAATCAGGAGGGGTTTTGTAATGGCAGAAAAAACTGCCAAACCGGCCAGCACCCAGTCTCACCTTCCTCTGGTTGGAGTTGAAAACGGGGTAGTAATTATGCACGATGGATCTTATCGTGCCATAATTTCTGTTGGCTCAACCAACTTTATGTTGAAATCTGAGCAAGAACAAAACGCCCTCATAATGGCCTATCAAAACTTTTTGAACTCTCTTAATTACTCAATTCAGATTGTAATGCAATCACGTTCGTTAGATTTGGAGCCGTACTTAAAACAGCTTGAATCTACTACCGTGGGGCAGAAAAATGAGCTGATTAAAACTCAGACTACCGATTACGTCGCCTATGTGCGCGAGCTAATTACGGTGGCTAACATTATGGATAAAAAATTTTTTGTGGTGATTTCGTATTCGCCGGTGGTGCAGGACAGCAAATCACTTTTTGCCGGATTGTTTAAGAGCAAAGCGCCATCTTACTTAAAAATTAGCGAATCACAATTTAACATTCATCGCGAAGAGTTGATGCAGCGAGCCAACGTGGTTGCCAGCGGCTTGGCATCTTTTGGATTGAAGACTACTGTTTTAGACTCCGATGGTATCATTCGATCGCTTTATAACACTTATAACTTTGACATTGCCGCATCTGAGCGTGTTGAGCAACCAACCGAGTTAACCGAAAATATAATATCAACTGAAAACAAGACAACATGACCGACACGCCAAACCCAATTAAACTAGACAAGCAAGCAGTTGCGGCTCAAAACAATGCCCAGCAAGTCTTTACCGAGGGCATGGCGAGCGTGCTAGATATTATTGCGCCGTCGGTTTTTGTAGTGTCGCCAAACGATATTCAACTGGGCGAACAGTTTGTCAAAACCCTGTTCACCTACACTTACCCGCGTTATTTGGAGACTAACTGGCTGGCTAACATCATTGACTACGATATCCCAATGGACATTTCGATGTTCATTTATCCGCTTGATACCAAAGATGTAATGACCGATCTTAAAAAAGAGTTGGGGCAACTTTCATCGTCCGTCACCATCAAACAGGAAAAAGGGATGGTGCGAGATCCCGAATTAGAAACAGCGGTGGGTGATATCGAAGAGTTGCGCGATGTGTTACAAAAAGGCGAATCTCGCCTATTTCACTACGCGTTATATTTCACTATTTACGCTAAATCACGCGAAGATTTGAAAACCATCACCAGACAGCTGGAATCGGTGCTTGGCGGAATGTTAATTTACACCAAACAGGCGCTTTATCAGATGGAGCAGGGTTTTAACGCCTCACTGCCCTTGCACAACGATCAACTAAACATCACCCGCAACCTAGACACCGGTTCGCTTTCCACCACCTTCCCCTTTACCACCGCCACACTGACCAGCAACGAAGGCATTTTGTATGGCGTTAACCGTCACAATAATTCGTTAATTTTATTTGATCGGTTTAAGTTGGAAAACGCCAACTCGGTGGTCTTTGCCAAGGCGGGCGCCGGAAAATCATACGTGGTCAAGTTAGAGGTGCTGCGCAGCCTAATGCTAGGCACCGACATCATTATTGTTGATCCGGAAAACGAGTACAAAGCACTGTGTGATGCAGTAGGAGGCAGTTATCTTGAGGTTAGCCTGAATTCCGAAAAACGCATTAACCCGTTTGATTTACCGCACGCCGACAACGATCAAACCGGTGACGATGTTTTACGTTCGACTATCACCGATTTACACGGTCTAATTTCACTGATGACTGGCGGCTTAACTCCCGAGGAAGATTCGATTTTGGACAAAGCGCTGTATGAAACCTACGCCATCAAAGATATTACCGTTGATCCAAAAACTCAAACTAACGAGCCGCCGGTAATGTCCGATTTAGTCTCGGTGCTGGCCAACCTTTCGGGCACAGATTCGCTAACCAAGCGCCTCTCCAAATATACTGAGGGCACCTATGCCGGCCTGTTTAATCAACCAACCAACTTTGCTTTGGGTGAGGGCTTTGTGGTGTTTTCCATTCGCGATTTGGAAGAGCAGTTACGACCGGTAGCAATGTATGTGATTTTGAACTACATTTGGACTCAAATTAGACTTAACTTTAAGAAGCGTATTATGGTGGTGGATGAAGCGTGGACCATGATGCAATACGAAGATTCGGCGCGATTTTTGTACGGATTAGCCAAGCGATCGCGTAAATATTTCTTAGGATTAACCATTATCAGCCAAGACGTTGAGGATTTTTTGCAAGGGCAATATGGTAAGGCGGTGGTTTCCAACTCGTCATTACAGATTTTGCTCAAACAATCCACCTCATCAATCGAAAAAATCAGTCAAATATTTGGCTTAACCGACGGTGAGAAAATGCTGCTATTAGAATCAGACATTGGTGAAGGGCTGTTCTTTGCCGGTCAAGAACACGTGGCCATTAAGATTATCGCCAGTTATAACGAGCACCAAATTATCACCACCAACCCACAAGAAATTATGGATCAACAGAAAGTACAAGAATAATTTTAAATTTTAAAGGCTAAATTTTAAATGAATAAGTACCGAATGATTAAATTTTAAAAATGGTTCCTTATTTAGTCATTTAAAAATTGGCTACCTTTCATTTAAAATTAAAAATTAAAAATTGTTTGGATGTTTATATGCCTGACGAGACTGAAAATCAACAACCTGCACCAAAGAAATCCGGACGCAAAATTCTGATGATTATTTTAGGCGTGGCCGCCATTGCTATCCCGTTGATCATGTTTGGCGTGATCTTTGCTGTTTTTTACAACCCCAGCGGCACGTGGAATAAACCAACCGGCAATTCAACTGTCGCCGGCGGAACAGTCAACGTTGGCCCGGATTGCAACGCCGTCACGCTAAAAGAGGCAACCACCTATGTTCCTGGCAAAGGCGGCATTGAAGGAGGGGTAAATGATGCTCGCGGCGTAGTAGTACACAAACTTGAAGATTATCTTAATGGCAAATATTCAAGTGCCAAGGAGGGCAATTACGCAGGCTTGGCCGCCAACCTGGAGACATTAAAGGGTAGCACTAATACTTACAAATACGGTACCAAGGCATATATTCCGGATTTAGAGAAAAAAGCCGGTGTTGCCGCAAAATTAAACGGCAAAGGAATTGAGTTTCGGATAGTAGATACCGGAGCATTTAGTGAATTTGGTAACAATCCATTTCACTTTGACATCGCCACCAGCGACTCAAGCTATATTAATTCAACCAATGGCGACCTAGGTGACTTAAACGTTTCTGGTGCTACAATATATGTAGGGAATGGTTGCACCCGAGATAATTTTGCGTCTCCCTTACCATCATTGTCGGGGTCGTAGGAGATGAATGAAAGCACATAAAGCCTTATTAATCGGAATTATCGCCACGCTGGCCGTTTTGGCCGGAGCGCTTTTGTTGTACACTTTTGTCTTAAGTTCACCCAAGCTGATCATTCAATCTAGCCCGGACAACGCCGAGATCACTTTTGATAACGCCGTTATTCACAGCCATTCCATCACTACCACGGTTGGCGATCATTTGGTCAAACTAACCGCCGACGGATACGTAACCTATCAGAAAAAAATCACCTTAACCCGCGCTCAAAAGCTGGTGCTACCCGTGCTAATGAAAAACATCCCCACACCGGTAGTGCTTAGCGCGTCGGTCACCAATTCGCCTAAGTTGCTAGATAAAAGCGACGTCTATTTTGTCGGAAATTTGGGGCACACCCTATACCGCACTCAAACCGTCACCGGCCAGACCGCCGTTAACGTAGTAGCGCTTACTCCAGACAGCCTCACCGATATTTCCAAAGTGCAAATGCGCCCGGACGGAGCGGTAGCGCTAATGAAAAAGGCAGACGGGGTGTATTTATATGATTTTGCCCGCCACGATTTACTAAATCAAACTCTCACTTTATGGGGCACCAATATTGATGATTTTGCGTGGTCGCCAAGCTCCATTCAAGCAGCATACACCTATTACGGCACCAATGGCGAGCAAACTTTAATCTTGTCCGATGTCCAAAACGCTAACTTGCGTCGCGTTTACAATTTGACCATCGACAACATCGATCACCCCACTATTACCTGGTCACCGGACGGGCAGCAGATCTTCCTTAAATCAAACAGCACCCAGACCAAAACCAACTATTTGTATGTTTACGATATTTTTGCCCAAAAAATGACCCGTCTAACCACCGAGGGCGATGTTGAAGGGGCAAAATGGAGTCCAAACGGCCAGTACGTCGCTTACGTTGCTCCGGGCACTACTTCCAGCGGGGGAACATCTAACTTGCTGTGGGTGGCCAAATCTGACGGCAGTGGTGTTATACCATTGAACGTAGAACTATCCGGCGTATCCAAAATTGCCTGGGTGAATAGTAGCAAATCGATCATTGCCGTTACTTCAAGCGCAACCGGACAAAAACTGGTCAATGTGACGCTTGACGGCACGGTTACAGATTATCAATACACTAAGCCAAGCGGAATTGATTTTTCTCCCGACAATTTGATTACTATTCCAAACGACGATCGGGTGATGTTTACTGTTGGCAATCAATTAATGTCGATTAGCTTAACCACCCCAACCTACGAGTAAAATATGCCAGACCCAAACTTTGACATAGTAGACGATGAAGTTACTCCCGAAATACCAACGGGCGAGGTTGGCGCTGTCGATGCTGATGATCAGAAAACCCGGTACGACCAAGCCCAGCAAGCCGGCCTTAAACCAATTAACCGCAACCCAACCGGCACTCCCAGTAAAGGCATTAATGACGATGTAAATCCGCGTCAGTCAATTTTTAATCGATTTTTGCATAGCCCGGAAAGTACGGCAGAGGCTTCCTCGGTAGGCAAAGTTGGTAAAACAACTGAAGCATCAGCCAAAGTTGCCAGCCAAGCCAGTAAAGCGGCCGAGCAGACCACCAGAGTAGCCAGCCAAACCGGTAAAGCCGCCGGGCAAGTGGGTAAAGTAGCGGGAAAAGCCGCTACTGAAGCAACAAAAGTCGTAGCTCAGGGAGTTAAGTTAGTCGGGCAAGGAGTGGCGCGAGGGGCGATGGCGCTATTTGCAAATCCGGTATCAGCGATTATTTTTCTGGTTATACTAATAATTATTGCGATCGCAATTGCTATCGCCGTCTCAATAAACGGTGGCAGTAGTCCTAAACAAGCCAGTGCCTCGTCTGAAAAAACCATCACCTTAATGAATGCCGGGGATATAATCTCGCGCCGTCAGTTAGACGCGGCCAGTAAACAAATCATTCTCGATGTAATCAAAAGCGCCCAAAGTGCCGCCACCAACAATCCCCCAACCGGACGGCCAAAACCAGATCAAGCTGCGCTAGACAAGCTAACCGATCTATCCACTCGACTAGCTACCTACTCCAGCAACGACACAGATGTGGATAAAAAATCGTTGATCGCAATGATGGATGATATTAATCAACTAAACATTTGGGGATACGGTGGCGTGCCAGCCAGTGAAATCGGACAAAAAATCGCTAAGTTGGCTCGATATTACGCCTCGGATCCGGAAGGAATTAAAAAATACGCAACTTGCGATGTTAGTGATAAAACCGCTTGTAACTCATTTGCCATTCGCGTGATGCACGAGACCGACGCTGACGATAACCTCACTGGTGTCGCTTACGATCAGTATTTATACGTCAAACAACAAACAGCGTGCTATGAAGTAATTAAGGTTGATTTCTCAAAGTCCGGGTCCGATTTTTACTCACAATTTGCCCAGGGTGATTTACTTTACCGATCTGGCAAAAGCCCCATCAGATACGACTCGCACGGTAAGAAAGTAGGCGGAGGATACGGGCATGTCGGTTTTTACATCGGCAATGGCCAGATCGCTGCCGCTTCAATCGGTAGCCACAATCCCACAGTCTCAAAAAGTTACAGCAAAATACTCGACACTATTGCCAGATTAAAGGTAGCATCATGCAAAAAGTCATAACCTATATTTTAATTTGTTTGACTATGGTGCCATCAATTGCGTTGGCTCAACTTGGCCAGGCGCGTGCCGAGGGTGGTATTGGTGATACTATTGTAACCTCGGGCGAGATAGACACCGGAGATGGGGAAGATGATATCACCCAAGATTTTACTCCTAGTTTATCCGCAAACTACATTGCCAATATTTACAGCAATTTATCGGATATGCAGTCGCGTCGCCCCAACTTTAGCAACAACAATCAGACCTTACCCAAAATTGGGATGTCTCAGTGCGATCAACAGCTGGTACGATCGGGTCAAATTGATCAGCGCGTACTGCAATCACTAAACTACTTGGTTACTCCGGTAAGCAATGGCGGCGCCGGTATGACTTACCTTTATGTGACTTTTGGTAAAAGTTGCGCCGAAGAGAACTCACCGGATTCAATTGGCACCGCTTATCCGGTAATATTTGACGGCGAGACAGCCGATCCAAACAACCCGGGTTATCCGTTACTTAAAACCGCGCCCAGCTCACAACCAAGTGCTAGCGCTAGCCCATCTAACAGCTCGGCCGCCATCAAGATTTACAAGTCGATCTCAGGGGTCATCGCCCCGCTTACCGAAGCCGCGAGCGTAAACACCTCTGCGCAGACTGAACCCAACGGCGTGTCTACGGTGCATAAAAAAGGCCAGGCGGCGGACATTACCGCGGCTGGCTTGGTGATGTGCACCACTAAATCGGGTGGAGTAATGGGGATTGGTGCTAAAATCACTCGGCAAGCGCCGCGGCCGGTCAAAGTGGCGTGGCAAACCGACGCTGGCGTAGCCAATGTGCAAACACCGTTCGGCAACACCTATGACTCAATGTCTACCACTGCCGGGCTAGACCAGTTTTTGGCCGGATTTGAATCGTCTGATGGCACTTTTCAAGCTCAAGCCTTAAAAGGCGCATTTACCATGATGGGATATAACTTGTTGGCAAATCAAATGGGCATTAAACCATCTACGTTTGATCCTAACACCGCCGCACTCGATTATCGCACTCTTGGTTATGCTGCATTAGCCGACCTAATGGATTTACCTAACTCGGCCGTCTTTAATCCTTACATCAACGCTTCCGACACTACCGCTAATCCACTTAACACCAGCCAAAACAACGTCGAAACGTTACTTTCTAACAGTTTACTCAGATCAGTGGAAAAAAATCTGAACTTGTCCGCTGGCAGTTTAAACGGTAATTCTGTAGAAGAAGTAATGACCAATGCCGGCCAGCGCTATCTAGAAAAAAGCTTGGGGCTGCAAAATCAAAGCCTGCGCGGTAGTCTAGATAGCCCGCAAAACGTATTACTATCCATCGGGCAAGCAAAGCTGGAAACCTATTATCACCTACCCACCGGTGCGGGCGATGTGTCTAATTCAGCCAATTCGGCCATCAATACCATCATCAACAATATTACCGGAAAATTAGGTCTAACCGGTTCCAGTTCTAGCTACGCCAGCAGTTTAATCAAAGGCGCCTTGAATATCCCAACGAGCGTGTCGGTAGGCGATTTGACCAATAAAAACAGTTCGTTTTGGAACAGCGCCCAGGGCCAAAAATATAAAGCTAACTTAAGTAATTTTGATCAACAGCTTTTCCCGGATATGTCTAACACCGAGAATAAATCGGTTTTCAGTGATGGTTACATTTCGTACATCGACCAGATTAAAAATACCGACCGCAACGATATGACGTACCGTTTTGTAGTGGGTGATTTAAGCCTGCCCGATTACGAAGCGGCGTTGGGATACGGGTCAATATTAAACCAATACGGCGCATATCAAAGCACCACCACCGCCTATGATCTACCGATGGATCAACCGAGTTATTACACCACGTCTGACGGCACAAACGTGCGTATTGAGTCTAGTATTTTCGGCGGAACCACCCCGGTGCCACCTAGCGCCACTCTGCACAAATATCCGCAAAATCAATTTTTATCCGAGCTGATTAAAGGCAATAAGAATTACTGGGTAGCATTGGGGGTTGATGCCGTGGCCAAGTCGCTGCAAATGAGCTCAGATAAAATCTTCAGCCAGAGCTACAAAGATAATGCGGTGCTATCAAATACCGGAATGGTGTTTGATGCCATTAACGGCAAACGGACGTTTAATTTTTCCGCCGCCAACGCCAGTCTAACCTCAAATCTATCACCAAACCAGTTTTTGAGTGTTGTCGGATCATTTTTGGCACCAACTTCATCATCAAAAAACTACCAGACCGCGGCCACCCAGCGCCAAAACACCATTCGTCAAGTTGCGGAAAGCCAAATGAACTACACTTTCAGCAATATTGCTACCAAAGCAATCGGCGATCAAAACCTAGCTAATCTGTTGTATCAATACGACAGATCTCGGCCGTCAACCAGCGAAACCATTGAGTCGTTCCCGGTCAGCGACGCCAGTGCTTTGACCTACCATCTATCAAACAAAGCGGTTAAAGTTTCGTCTGTTACAGTTACCGATCGCGAAGGGGCACCGCTTTCGCCGTCCAGCTACAGTGTCAGCGCCGATGGCACCACCGTTACTCTACCCAGCAACCAATACAACAACCTGGGTAGCAACACCGTCACCATCAAGTACACCGCCCTTGCCACTAAAGCCTCGAATCCTTCCGAAATTACGCCGAATCTGGTTTATTCGCTACTCAACAACCCGACCGCCTTAAACAGTATCGCTTTGCAATATGGCGCGATGAAGGTTTCAACCGCCCTTAACCTGCCTCCAACCGCCCTTTCGTTTGCCGCCAACTTACTTGGCGCCAACGGTAACAGCGGAGTTGGTGGCGTGGGACAATCCGCTTTAGAGAACATTGCCGGATTATTGACCGGTAGTCTAAATAGTGACAACTGGCAATCGGCGCTAACCCAATCACAAGCGCAACAAATATTCAGATTACAGTCCGTTGATTACACTAAAATCGTGAACAAAGACAGTGGATATCTCACCTCAATCGCGCCTCAACTTGGCTCAACCGATGATTATTACCACATCGACTACGGCTCGACTAAAGATTTATTTGACGGCAAAATCACCTTTGCGGATTATAAAAAACGCATTGGCAATGCTCAATTGCGTTATAATGCCGGATCGGTTTTAGCGTCGCAGTTTGATGTCAAAGTAGCCGGTTATCGTTTAAGCGGACAAGATTTCTACGATTTGATTGATGGTTCGTACTATAACGTCCTAAATCGTATTGGCCAGCGCATCACCGAAAAAAATCACGGTCTGCCGGTGGGTGCATTGGCAACCTCTCTGCTAACCGGAACAGATAACATCAGCCTGTATGCTTTAGGTACTAACGTAGTCGCCTCGGTCTTTCACCTTAACACCATCGATCTATCCCACGCCAATTCGATTGCCGGTGTACAATCCGCCATCGGGCAGTCAACCATCGAACAAGCACTTGGTTTCGGCGCAAGTTCATTTTACGGTAATACCGTGCTAGATGTGGCTAAGAAAACCGGTGCGGAATCGTTTGCCAGCGCGTACGGCATCATTTTACCTAGCACGGTACAAGCGCAACTAAACGCAGTCAGTTTTTCGTACAGCACCAATGCGATGAAATCTCAGCGCGACCAAATTGTTTACAATTATCTAACCTCTACCATCGGCCCAAGCGTTGGCGCGGAAGGTCATTTCTCTGATGTCACCCTAAAACGATTTGATATTATCGACCAATCGTTAGGCATTGAAAGCGGTTCGACCTTGAAGATGATGCAAGGCGGCATATCACCCGATGATTATGTTCAAGCCACCAGCAAGAAAGCCGTTACCGATGGCATTGCGGGTGAGCTGGCTAGCATTTTAGGTATTCCGGATAAATATTCGATTCTCGGCAAAGACGTAATCAGCGCGTTGGCCAACGGTGAGAATATGAAAGCGTTTCAAGATTTAGTCGGCGGCTTTGGTGGCACTTATGTTGACGCGCAAGTCGGTTGGGACAGGGGTACTTTTTCGCACTTGCTGGCCAATATGAACAACGTTACCGAGCTTAAACGGACTCTAATTTATCAAGGCGCTCTCAAACTATCGCAAATCACCGGCATTAGCACCGTTTCGCTCCAGATGATGTTTCGAGGGAACTACACTAACGCTCTAAGCGAAGAAGCGGCTAAGATAGTCAACGTTAACGGGTTTACCAGCGTGGATGCGGCAAACCTATTTAATGGTCACTTTACCATTGGCATGACCTACATCGGCGCCGCCATGATGGCTAACACCGCTGATATGAAAGAGGCTGGCATTACCTACGCCGACATCCGTAATTCGATTATCGGCGATCCGATTGCACAGCAAGATTACATCAACGCCCAACTAGCAACCGCTCACCCTGAGCTAGCGGCCGCCGGTGGCGACATTGCCTTACTTTATATGTCCGATGTAGAATCTCTAAACCGTCAGTTTATGAACAACGCCCGCCAAAATCTATCGTACAAATATATGGATTATCAGGCGCGCAAACTGTTGCCTGATGATGTCGCCAAATTCATTCAGCCCGGATTCGCCAAAGCATTAATTGGCGGGCAATACACCTACGTTGATATCACCGGCAAAACGATCAGCCTAACCGGCGACGCCGCCCGCTGGCGCTACGCCAAAGACTTTATGGTGTCTTACGCGGTAAACAACATCCCAATTCTTAAAGATATGGGCATTCCGGCCGACACGCTGGGGATTTTAACCGACTACGTTACTTCACATTCCGGTGATGACGCTTGGCTCGAGACTCAACTAACCGCCAGAGACGCCGGCGGCCGCACCGGCATCGATAAACTGGGCACCAGCTTTGATCGACTAACCAACAAAGTATTCAACATCGATCTGGCCCCGGGCACCGGCTCAGCGCTGGTTGGATACGCATTCAGTGGCGACACTGCCAAATTGCAAGCCAACTTGTGGACATCGTGGCAAGGTGCCGCTTTTAACTGGGCCGATAAAACGCTAGGGATGCAATCCGGCACCACAATGACCATCTACCAAGGCATCACCCAATACCAAACTGCCCTGGCCACCTATCAAAACGCCTCTATGCAAGCGATGCAAAGCCTGTCAGACGCCAGCACCATGGGCACCGAAGCGTTTAACGAAGCGTTAGATAACGCCAGCAGTAACATGAACTCTGCCTCGCGTCAGTTTAAAACCCAGACATCGATGATTATTGCCGCGGTAGCCAACGTGATCTTCCAAAAACAAATTGGACAAGTTGAATCAGTGCTGGGATTGCAATCCGGCACGCTAATTTACCTAATCCAATATCTAATTCATCCCGATCCAATTAGCTTAGGATTATTTATCTTCTTCAACTTTATCTGGGGAAAAACCACCGTTACCTGCGCCATCGACTACTACCCGCTTTCGGGATCAGCCGACGCCAATCAAGCTAACGCTTCGTTAGCCGCACTCAAAACTGCTCTAAACAGTCAGACTACCGAAACGGCTAACATCACCGCCAGCTCCAGCTTGGATTCACAACTTAAACTACCCAACCAGTTTAGCGGCACCAGCAACGATTCGTATCGCAAAGGGATCAAAGCGGGGGCGCAATACGAAGTACGGCGCGTAATTGGTTCGTTATTGTTAATGAAAGATCGCACCCGCAATACCAACCTTAAACCAAATCAAATTGGCACGTACGATACCAACGACCTAAATTTGTTTGAGACAATTTCGACATCGCTCTACGGCAACCTAACCACCCGTCCAGCCAAAATTGGCCCGGGATGGTTTGATAAAACGACAGATAGAGTTCACCTAGGGTTCTAGGCCAATGCCACAGCCTGTCATTTCGACCCTGCGAGCCTTGTCGAGCTGTTGGAGAAATCTGTATAAAAAAAATCCAATTGGCCAAATTGGATAAATTGGCTTGATTGGAAATTTGGAATTATTTTGTTTTTATAATTATTCTAATAATTCTATTCGGACTGACTCTTTGTGATAATCTGATTTTTAAGGCCGACATACCACCTTGAAGGTCGCTGGCGGCACTGCTAGACGGCACTGTAACGGTCAACACGCCATTTTTATACCGAATGGCTTCAAATCTACCTTCGGCAATTTGGTTAATGCTGTAGCACACTTGGGAGGCAATCGCTTCACTACCCAAATGATGTTGATTCATCCGCTTTAGTAATAGTTCTTTAATGTCATCCATGGCTTGATTCTATCTGATTATTTTTGATAATGAAAACGGGTGCGGTGCATCTTGCACCACACCCGTCATGTCCCCCGTCACGCCCTGAGCAGCCCACCGGCGTCCGAAACGCGATTGCCATTGCCGTACCAGCGGACGCACAGCCCGTCATCGGGGCCCCAGTAGACGAGGAGCGAGAAGCCGCGGCCGCAGGTGTTGCGGCACCTCAGATAAACAACTCTATCCGGCGCCCGCTTGTTCTTGCGAAACCACGCCAGAATAACCACGAGAGTCTCTTCGACACTTAGCAGTCGGCAGTTGTCATCGTCAGGCTGACCTAAGATCGGGTCGACTGGCGATTTTCCTTGTTCCTGCAATCGGAGGACCTCGTCGAAGTCGCGCAGCAGCTCTGGTAGATCACCCCTGATCGGAAGCTGTTGGCCTTCGTGGTCCGCCGACTCAACGCTCCCACCAAACAACGAAATGCCAGCGTTAGCGCAGGCCTGCAGCAGTTCTCGCCGCGTGCGCGGCCAAGGATTACTCCCGCGCAAACACTGCTTAATGGCCGCGAGCATATCAGGATTCTCGATCTTCGTCAGAAGGTCGTCGATCAACCCCCACATTTCGGGGACCTTCGCGAGCTTCTTTACAACCTTGCCGAGCATGTCATCAGACATGGTCAGCCCTGTCTCTTTCTGCCCCACAAGAGGCGGTTAATGGCCCAACGGTTTGGGCCAATCTTAAAGAACCTAGCTGACTAGGTTATACACTTTTTGCCAGTTTTTGTCAACTAAGACGGTTAGGGTCGTTGGGGTAGTTTGGGCGGTTGGTAGACCATCGGCTTTTCCAACACCCCTAACTTCCCAAACCACCCTTACGCCCCTAAGTTTATAATCTTTACTTCTTTCCCCAACTCCCCTAACCCGCTTAGATCAGTGGCGGTGAAGATTATTTGAGCACCAAGCGCCAAATCTAACATCTGGCGGCGGTGTGTTAAGTCAAATTCGGAAAAAACATCATCAAACAACAATGTTGGCACCCTATCAGACTGAGATTTCATATATTCAAACTCAAACAACTTTAGCGCCACTACCGCGGTGCGCATTTGCCCGCGTGAGCCAAACGTCGCCAGCAAATTCTGATCCAGTAAAATTTCCAGATCGTCTCGGTGCGGGCCAACCAACGTGCGTGCACTTTGCATTTCGGCTACCCGGCGATCAATTAAACGCTGATGAAATCGCGAGGTTAGCGCCGCTTCGGTTTCAACCACCGCCCCATGCCTCTCAATCGAACACAAATAATTAACTGATAGCTCGCCGGCACTTTGGCTAATTTGGCGATAGTACTGGTTGATGCCTGCCATCTGATTTACAAATTTTTTACGCGCCAGCACAATCGGAATGGCACACGTTACCAACAACTCATCCCACATTTTAAGCGATTCGGTTGAGGACGTACCTAGCTTAATTTGATGTAGTAGTAAGTTGCGCTGCCGTAGAGCACGCTGATATTCGATCAGTTGGCGCGCATAAACCAAATCGGTCTGGGACAGCACCACATCCATAAAAAGCCGTCTTAAGCTCGGTGAGCCGTTTGCAAGCGCCATACTTTCCGGGGTAAACAGCACCGACGGTTGCACCCCTAAAATTTGCAACATCCGCGCCGGTTTTTGATGCACTTTAAGCTGTTTTTGGATTTTTAGACCATCAACGATAGTAATTTGCACCGGGCCCGAAGAAATTTGGGCAAAAGGCGCTTTGGCCTTGATTAAATCTTTGTCATGAATAGTACGAAACGAACGCGCGGTGGATAAATAATAAATTGCCTCAATGATGTTTGTTTTGCCCACCCCGTTTGGTCCCAAAATTACCGTAGTTTGACCAAAGTCAAAACTAGCGTCAGAGTAGCATCTCCAATTTTTTAGAGTTAAATTTGTTATCATAGTTAAAGGCCTATTAGGGGGATTGGGGACATTGGGGTGATTGGGAGAGCCAACGGTTCCCCCAATGCCCCAAATCTCCCTAAGCCCCCCCCTAACTGCCCCTACTCTGTTTTAAGCGGCATTATTACATATCTAAAGTCTGGTGAACCGACGCCAACCAGCAGGGCGGCAGAGAACTTGCCGGACAGCCCAAACTCTACCTTTTCATCGGTAATCACGCTGACCGCGTCTAGCAGATATTTGATATTAAAATTCGCTTCTACGTCTTCCCCATCCACCTCTACCGCCGCGGTGGTTTCGGTATCACCTAAATTCGAAGCGGTCGATTTAATTGCCAACGTGCCTGCTGTGTTAAATACTAATTTAGCGGTATTGGCCGATTCTTTGGCGAAAATACTGGCCGAACGTAATGTTTGGCGAAACAACTCGGCGCTCACGGTAATAGTGGTGGTTTTTTTGTCAGGAATGATTTTGACGTAGTCGGGATATTTGCCGTCAATTAAACGCGACACAATTTCAACATCGCCAAACGCAAACAGAATCTGATTATCTTTAATGGTAATGCTAACCTTCTCTTGCGTGTAACCGGATAGCACTCGAATTAGCTCGTTAACGCAGCGAATCGGCACAATGACCGCTTTCTCCTCGGCTACCTTTTCGGCCAACTTTAATCTCTTTTCGGCCAGGCGATAACTGTCGGTTGCGGCCAGAATAAGCTGATCCTCACTCCAATTCAGCAATATCCCCGCCAATACCGGACGTGTATCGTCGGTGGCAGCGGCAATGGTTACTTGTTTGAGGGCAGATAGGAATTCGGCGGCGGTAACCGATAAGTCGGACTTTTTATCCACACTTGGGATAACCGGATATTCTTCCGCATCCACACCGCGTAGATTAGCTTTATTACGTTCGCTGGACAGCTTTAGAATCAACTCTGATGTTTCCAAGGTGATGGTGGAATCAAACACCGAGCCAACAAATTCATTAAAGGCGCGACACGGCACAGTGATGGCCCCGTCGGATTCAACCTTGGCCCCAATTTGAGTGGTCAAGCCGATTTCAAGATCGGTAGCCGATAATTTAAGCCGACCGTTATCGGTTTGTAACAAAACGTTTCCTAAAATTGGCAGGCTAACGCGGTTACTAACCACCCGACTAATGGCGTTCATCGCTTTATGTAGGTTTTCTTGTGTAACTACGACCTTCATTTTATCTCCTTTTTGCCTGTTGATAATTATTTAATTACTCTTATTGTTTTCCACAGAGATTTTCCTGATCTTGTTAATACCGCTAACCTGTGCAAAACTACCCAACTTATCCTTTATTTTCCCCAGAGTTTTTAGACGTTTTACCGGTATTATCAAGATTAAAATACCACTTATCCCCGCTATTAACATCCCTTATTATTACTACTAGGTATATTAATTAAATAATATTAATGTCTATACCGAATACAATCTTTCTTTCAAAGTAGCTATTTCTTGTTGAAGTGTATTGTTTTTAAGCAATTCTTTTTCAATCTTATTACAGGCATACATTACCGTAGTATGATCTTTACCACCCATCTCTTTGCCTACGTTTGGTAATGAGATGTTTAGTTCTGATCTAAGTAAGTGCATTGCTACCTGGCGAGGGTGCACCAAGTCTTTGGTGCGACGTTGGCCCAAAATCTGATCAACGGTGATGTTATAAAACGATGCAACCATTTTGATGATTTTGTTGGCGGTTACTTGTTTGGTTTCTTCGTTGTTTAGATATTGCTGTAAGGTGGATTCGATTAAAGCTTCGGTTGGCTCAATGTTGCTTAATCCACAATAAGCTACCAATCGGTTTACTGCTCCCTCGATTTCGCGAATATTCCGCGATATTCTAACCGCCAAATAATTCACGATTTCATCGGTAATCTCAAATCCCTTTTCTTCGCATGCAGATTTAATAATAGCGGTTCTGGTTTCGACATCGGGTAAATTGATATCCACAATCAATCCCATTTCGAAGCGAGATGACAAGCGATCTTCTAATGTGGGAATGGCTTTGGGGATTCGATCAGAAGTGATAATGATCTGACTGTTTTGTTGGTGCAGGGCGTTAAAGGTGTGAAAAAATTCCTCTTGCACCGCTTCTTTGCCGGCAATAAATTGAATATCGTCGATGATAAGAACGTCGACGCCCCGATAAAGGTGCTTAAATTCGTTCGCTTTACCTTTTCTTAATGAATCTACAAAGCTGTTAGTAAACTGTTCCGAAGTGGTATAGACCACCTTCTTATTGCTGTCTTTTTGCAACACACGATGCGCGATAGCTTGGATTAAGTGAGTTTTTCCCAAACCAACGCCACCCCAAATAAATAACGGGTTGTAAGCGTGGCCGGGATTGTCTGCTACTGCTTCGGCGGCGGCGTGTGCCATGCGGTTGCTGTTGCCGACAATGTAGTGGTCAAAGGTGTATTTCGCGTTCAATTGCGGTTTGCTCAACGGTGTTAATGTTGGGTTAACAGGGGTCGCTTTTTTATCCACAGGGTTGTTGATAAGTGGAGAACTATTGATGTGCTTTGGCTGCTCGTCTTTACTAGCCACCATGTATTCAACTTCGGTAACCTGTCCTTTGGTTAGCTTGTTAAGAGTATCAATAATCTGCTGATGAAATTTCTTCCGCAGCCATTCAAGAGAGAAGTTATTGAATACGCCTATCGTGGCCAAGTGATCATCAATTTTATAAATAAACGAGCCCCTAAACCAGGTGGTGTAGTTGCCTTTACTTAAGCTAACCTCAAACTCTCCCAGAGCGGTTTGCCATAATTTTTCGTTGTCGATCATAATCACCTCGCCTTAAAAGTTATCCACAGCATAGCATATTTGGAAGATGGTAAATAGAGCCTCAATCTGTGAGTTTTTGGCTCTTAGATGCATAGTATCTATAGGGGATGGGGGATGGACAGTCTTCCATTACAGTAAGGCCGCCGTTTGCTTTTTTAGCCGAAATGTGATATTTTATCAATCTGATAGCGCAGTACCTGACAACATATACCGCCCATTTGGGGGCAGAAAGGTTACGAAAGTGACCGTGGATGTGCCTTTGGTGATCGGGATCGGGGTTTTGAGTGTGGCCTTCGCGGCGATCTGTGTCATCGCATTCGGCGCTGCTTTGACACTAGGTCGGGGTCGCAAGAAGCGGCTGATGGACGAGCCGATCGACCTTGACTGTGATTGTCTGACTCAGGGGCGTGTCTGTGAGGAGTGCTGGGGACGGATTAGGAGTCTCTTCCCGCCCGAGCAATTCACCCTTCAGTCCTCCTTTGAGACTAGTTGTGTGTCTGGGGAGTACGCGTTGCATGTCTTTGCCAAGCGATCATATCTTAAGGTCGTTGTGGAGTTCAAGCGGGGCGACGCGACCATAGTGTACCTAGACGAAAGCAACGCTGAGTATGCGCCAATGACTCTTGGCGGGGCTCGTATTACCGCTAACTGTCTACGGCTAGCAGCGGAGTGCGGTTGCGACCGCATCGTGGTTTCCAGCTATCTACCGAAGCTCTAGGAGGGCGGTGAGATGCACGCGAGTTTCTGGATTGCGGCGGCGCTGGCTGTTGTATTTCTAGCGTACGTGCACATGAAGATCAGGGCAGCGGTTCGCGACGCGCTTATTCCAGCAGGCGCGGTCCTGGTTCGTCTGAGGCAGGTCAACGACGACCATGTTGATGGCTGGTGGCCGGCAATCAAGGCCGTATTTCCGGAGGATGCCTACCAGGCCATCAACGAACACAACAAAATGCGCATAGTTCGTCTCGACGGAGAACGATGGAGGGTGCGATTCTATCGGGGACCGAAATGGCTTCACTTTGCTGACTGTTCCCCGATCGGGGGCGGCCTCCATGCCGTCGACATTGCGTTCAACGACGTTCTGTTTGTGAAGTACCAGGGCTGCAATGCCATCTTGGTGACGGTGGCAGAGAGTTAGGCTAAGGAATCGGCATGAAGACACAATTCGGCGGCCTTCTACTTGTAGGGGGTCGCCGTTTGCTTTTTTAGCCGAAACGTGATATTTTAAGACAAACAACAGCGGAGCAATGTAATGTTTCTAAATTATAAACACAAGAACGTCAAATCTAAAAAGGATCACGGCTTTTTGGCGCGTATGTCCAATAAAGACGGTCAAAACGTACTACAAAGACGTCGAAACAAAGGTCGCGCTAAGTTAACTGTGTAGGATCTAATAATGGTCAGTCGAAAATATCGATTGCAAAGTAACCGCGATGTGCGTCGGGTACAGCAAAAAGGCAAAAAGCTGTCCGGGCGCAATTTACGTATCCAAATTTTACCAAATCGCTCCGGGCACATTAGATTCACGGTTATCGTGGGCACTAAAACCATCAAGCACGCCACGGATCGTAACAGAGTCAAGCGCCAAATTCGTGCTCAATTTGATCAATTTATCAAAGATAATCCAGCTCTAGCATTCGATTTGTGTGTTTATGTTAGCAACTACGGCGCCGGTGTGGATATTAAGCAAGAGTGCATGGAACTTTTTGGGCAAATCCAAAAAGTTTAAGCACGAAGCACTAAATCCGAAATCCGAAACAAGTACAAAAAATAAAAAAATCCAAAAATTTGAATTTCTGATTTTGAACTTTCGAATTTATTTCGTGCTTCGAGTTTCGAATTTATAACTATATGTTAAAAAAAATATATCTTTTGCCACGGAAAATTGTATTGATGCTGATCGTTATCTATCAGTACACTTTGTCGCCTGACCACAGCTGGGTAAGGGTATTTTATCCCAGTGGCGTTTGTCGGTTTACCCCAACGTGCAGCCAATACACCTATCAGGCAGTGGCAAAATATGGTATTGTTAAGGGCGTACGATTGGGAACGGCCCGAATTTTAAGATGTAACCCTTGGCACGAGGTTGGCCACGATCCAGTTCCATAAAATTTAAGGACAACAATGATCAAATTATTCACCACCATTTTATACACACCAATGTTCAATTTTTTGGTATTTTTGATGGCAATTATGCCGGGACACGAGCTGGGATGGGCTATCATCATTCTTACCTTAATAATCCGCATCGTACTTTTGCCGGTTACAGTTCACACCGCTCGGGTTCAGGTGAGAATGAGATTGCTGCAACCAAAGATAGACGAGCTACGCGCTAAGCACAAAGAAGACAAAGCTCTGCAGTCTCAGGCGTTAATGGCGCTGTATAAAGAAGAGGGCGTTAGCCCGTTCTCAAGTTGTTTGCCGATGATCGTACAGCTGGTAATTTTGGTGGTGTTGTACCAAGTCTTCCGTAACGGTTTAACTACCGCGCATTTTGATCAGCTCTATTCGTTCACCTTGCGCCCGTCAGACGTAAATACTAACTTTTTTGGCATCAATCTAGCTAAACCAGATCTGTACATTTTACCTATCATTGCCGGGCTAACTCAGTACTGGCAAACCAAAGTAACCTTTATCCCGAACAACAATCCAGACGATCCAACAGCGGCGTTTTCGAAACAAATGATTTATTTGGCGCCGTTAATCACCTTAATAATTGCCCGTAGTTTGCCGGCCGCCCTGCCGCTTTACTGGGCGGTGACCAACTTGTTTGGCGTGGCTCAACAGCAATATGTGCTTAAAAAACAGGGTTTGACGCTTCAAGAGCTGCAAAAAGAAGCCACCCGAACTGAAAAGACAATTGATAAAGCCGAAAAAACAACCTCGAGTGCGCCCACTTCATCTGCCCCGGTGAAGGTGGAGAAGAAAAAAGGCGGCGTTACGGTTACGGTGAAGAAAAAATAATCACCTGTCATTCCGGGCAAGACCTTTGAATCTATATAGAAAAATGTCTAATTCCTAAATATCTAAAAGCACCCTGTTAATTGAATAAAAAAATAGCTGGCCCGCTTTTACGGCGAGCCAGTGATGGCGTAAGGCAGGTTGTGCTGATGAATGATCTGCCAAATGCGCTGACTAAGACACTTCGAACCATGGTTAAGCGTGTAGACACGGATTACCAGCGCGCCGCGGCCTCTCTCGGCTTGGCAAATGATGACGCACTCGTCTTCGTCCGCAAGCCAAATGTTACTCCCAGCAAGCGGTGATGATGCTTGCCCATTTCCCCTGCCACGGCTTCCCTTCTCGAAACAGTAACCGCTGTATAACTCCAGCATTTCTGGGAGGTTCCTTAGATGGGCTAGCAGGTTGCCGTAACCCGAGTATTGCGATAGCAGATTCACGTCTCCAATCATCTGCATCGTTATCTCCTCTGAGACAGTGTTGCTCCGAATTGATTTTATGCGCAAAGTCGAAACAAATCAAGCCAGGAAGAAACGGTTACTAAAACAGCAATATCGTGATATAATAACGAAGTCAAATGGAGACGTCGCATCCCTTTGTGGAATCCATCGCAATCCCTTATTTTCCCTTGTCGATCCTGTTAATTGTTTCAAGTTAAATGTTAACTGTTATCTGGAGAGGTCGCATAGTGGCCTAGTGCTCCGGTTTCGCCCTGTCATGCGACAGGGCGCGCTATCGAATGATAGGGCGAAATGCGGTAAAATTATGAAGCCATGTACTATGTTTATTTTTTAATGCAAAACGACAGTCATATTTATACTGGTAGTGCCAGCGATTTAAAAAGACGCGTTGGTCAACATAATCAAGGTGGCGTAACGTCGACAAAATTCAAGCGACCATTAACCTTAATCGGGTACGAGTGCTACGCGCTTAAAACCGATGCACAGAGGCGCGAAAGATTTCTAAAAACGACTGAGGGGAAGCGGTTACTAAAACAGCAATATCGTGATATAATAACGAAGTTAAATGGAGACGTCGCATAGTGGTTGATTGCGCCGCATTCGAAACGCGGTAAGGGTGCAAGCCCTTCAGAGGTTCAAATCCTCTCGTCTCCGCCATATCAGAGGATGGAAAATAGAAGATGGAGGATGGAATTGTCACTTCCCAAAAGCCCCCAATCCCCCCAAATCCCCTAACAATCCTAAATGTGCTAATATGGCTTTATGAAAATTAAATCATTTGGAGTCACAAATGAATGAATATATCTCAGGCGAATCCGAGGTTGGTCAATCAGGCGTAAAGCCAAGAATTAGTGCTGACTTAATTGTTAGTCGAATATGTGATGAAAGATGGTCCCCGGAGGGAATTGCGCAATACAGAGCGGAAACCGAGAAATCAGTTCAGCGGTACAGAGATATTGAACTGAACTTACCAATCACAGACGAACCAATGAAAAGAATTTGTCAGGTGTTGACAAACAACGGTCTTATAACCGTAGAATCTTGTGAGGGTCACGGCGAGGAATTACCAGTAATTTGGTTTGCTTGCGACGATAAACAATTATTAAAGGATATCATCGAAGTAGTTTATAGGCGAACTGTACACAAGAAATTCCCGTGGCTTATTGAAGTTTATAGCGCCAATACATCTATGGATATGCCGATTTACTATATTTTATCTCCATCGCAGGCAAAAGGAATTATTGATCCAAAAGATGATCGCGAAGAATTATTGACGGACCTAGACATTATTGGAGAATCCGTAATGAAGTATTTTCATCAGATTAACTCGGAAGATGAGGCCGGCGTTTCCTAAATGTGCTAATATGGCTTTATGAAAATTGCTTTTGATTTTGATGATGTGCTAACCGACTTTGTGTCTGAGTTTTTGCGCTACTGCAACGAAAACGACGGCACGAGTTTTGTATTATCAGACGTTCTTGAATACGATTTACAGCCGTTGTTCAAGCGCCCTCACGCAGAGATAGTCGATAAGGTATTTAAGTTTTACCAATCGGGCAGTCTTAAGTCATTGCAACCTCAGAACAAAGCGGTCGACGTGGTGGAAAAATTATCAAAAGATCACGAATTAATTGTTATCACTTCCCGTCCAACACAGTTAACCGCTGAGACTACAAGCTGGTTAGACAGCCATTTTCCACAACGATTCTCTAAGATTATTTTGACCCATCATTTTTCTAATGACGGTAACGCACGAGGAGAGAAAAACGATGTTTGTTTACGTGAAAAAGTTGATCTGATAATTGACGATTCGCCGGAATGGGCAGAGAAATGCGCCAATTCCGGGGTGAGGGTGTTGCTGTTTGACAGGCCGTGGAACCATGGCGTTTCAGATCACAAAAACATCATCCGGATCAAACAACTAACAGACGTCCTACAAGTTATCTAGCAAAATGTGCTAACATTACGCTATGAAATCAGAAAAACTTTACCAAAAATATTCTAATGGACGTCATTGGGAAAACCACCCAACCGTGTATGCCGAGACTTTTGCGAAATTTCTCAAAGAGGTTGGCTTTGGCGGATTATTAGTCGATATTGGATGTGGAAATGGGCGCGACGTAGATTGTTTTGTCAAAATGGGATTTCGTTCCATCGGGGTCGACAACAAAACCGATGAGGTTGCCCTGTCGCGTAAAAATTACCCGGAGTTAACGTTTGAAGTTCAAGATGTAGAAAAATTGAAACTTGCTGACAATTCGGTAGATGCGTTTTATATGATTAATGTAATCCACTACGTGGATAAAGAAAAAGCGATCTCGGAGATTGTTAGAGCGCTAAAACCAAACGGCTATTTCTTTGTTCATTTTAATATCGAAATATCTGACAAAACTGGTAAAGTCGATTATTCGTATAAACTAGAAGATGTGGCGGGATTAACTGCAAAATTTAGCCTCATTGATCAAGTTGTATTCGAACGGACTGACTACGTACCTGTTGAGCATAAGCATAAGGTATTAGAGTTGATTATTCAAAAGCCATCATAATTTCACCACCGCTTCAATAATTTCATATTATGATATTATTAACTTATGAAAATTGGATTAGCGTTAAGTAGTGGGGGAGTTCTGGGCGCGGCACACGCCGGTGTGATTGAAAGTCTAGAGAAAAATCACATCAAAATAAACAGTGTTTGCGGTACATCGGTAGGTGCAATCGCGGGCGTTTTATACGCTGCGAAAGGTAGTGATGGTATAGATGAATTTTTTGTCCAACTGGATAAGCTGGGCATTTTTACGTTTAAGAACGTCATCCGCCTGCGCCGTCCGGAAAGAATATTCAAACAACTGGAAGAAATTATTCGCAAGATTGTAAAAGTTGATCGATTTGACCAGCTGCCAATTCATTTTTCGTGTGTTGCTACCGATATTATTAGCGGTGAGGTTAAATTGTTTACTACCGGAGATCCGGTTAAGTGCGTCATCGCTTCGGCCGCGTATCCGGGGTTATTCCCAATACAAAAAGTGGGTGAGCATCACTATATAGATGGGGGAATCAGCCTAAACTTGCCTGTTAGCCCATTAAAAGATCAAGGAGTTGGTTTTGTGATCGTATCATCGGTATATAAACTAGCGGATTTTAATAAACAACTGCGTCGCCCCAGCCGAGTGCAAATTGCCTCGCGCGCGTTTGATATTATGGAAAGCCGTATCAACGCTTACGAGCTAGACAAGGCAGATTTTGTCTTTACACCGATGGTACAAGAGTTCAGTTGGTATGACTTTTCGCAAATGCCTCGGATTCGTGAAACCGGCCGGCTTTACGCCCACGAACGAGTTAAGGATTTGGTTAAGCAATTAGAAAAGAAATCGTGATGTCGATAAACATTACTTATTTCGTTCATGGCACTACAACAGACAATGAAAAAGGGGTGTCGTCTGGTTGGTTTGATGTTGGCTTATCAGGCTTAGGCGTCAAGCAGTCAATTGATCTCAAAGAGCAAATCGTGGGTAAGAAGTTTGATGCAGTGTTCTGCTCCGATTTAAAACGAGCCATTGACTCTGCAAACTTGACTTTCAAGGGGATCGTGCCGATCGTAATAGACGAGCGGTTAAGAGAGTGCAATTATGGAAAATTTAACGCTCAATCATCAGAAATTGTCGAGCCCATGCAAGAAAAGTGCATTTCCGAGCCATTTCCAGAAGGCGAGAGTTACGAGGATGTTAAAAATCGTATATCCAATTTCGTCAGTTTCCTAAAAGATGACTATGATGGCAAAACTGTGGCTATAGTTGCTCACAAAGCGCCGCAATTAGCGCTTGATGTATTACTCAAGGGTAAATCATGGGAGCAGGCGTTTGCGGAAGATTGGCGCAAAAGAAAAGCTTGGCAACCGGGTTGGGATTATGTTATTGAATAAATGTTGGAGTATAAATGAAAGATAAGCGAATTTCCACCTTGAAAGAGGCGCAGGAGTTGCTGCGGTTTTTTGCCGAACGAAACGGCTGGAAAGACGTGCCCAACGTCGATAAATTTGATCACTTGCATGAAGAGTTGATTGAAATGTCACAGCATTTGCGATACAAGTCTGAGCCGGAGCGCATCAAATTTGTGCAAGAAAATAAAGAGATATTTGTAGACGGTATCGGTGATCTGTTTTTTGCGACGTGCCGGTTGGCTAATCAGCTAGATGTGGATATCGAAAGTGCATTTAATCAGGTTAAAACCGAGATTTTAGCTAAATACAACCACAAAAACGCGGAGAATAATATCACGAAAGGCTGATGATGAAAAATGCTACGTTGGTATTTCTAATCAAACGTGATGGGGGAAAGATAACCCAAATTTGTCTGGCGATGAAAAAGCGCGGGTTCGGGGTTAATCGTTGGAACGGGGTTGGTGGCAAAATTGACGAAGGTGAGACGGTGGAACAAGCTGCTATTAGAGAAGCCAAAGAAGAAATTGATGTTGATGTAAAAGATTTAGACAAAGTTGCGGAAATAGATTTTACTTTTCCGCATAAACCGGAGTGGAATCAAATTGTCTATGCTTATTTGTGCGAAAAGTGGACAGGGGAGCCAACCGAATCTGAAGAGATGTCTCCAAAATGGTTTGAGGTAAATAAGCTACCATATAAAGAAATGTGGCCAGACGATATTTTTTGGTTGCCGCAGGTAATAGAGGGCAAAAAGCTAAAAGCCAAGTTTGTCTTTGGTGAGGGCGACACGGTGCTAGAAAAAGAAGTTGATATCGTTAAGGGATTTTAAACAAATGGAGAATAAGCGCCGGCCACCTGTTTCGGCCAAAAAAAGATTACAAATTTTGCAACGGGATAATTTTACTTGTCGGTCTTGTGGCAAGTCTCCTTCTTTATACCCTGAGTTGGAGATCGACGCGGTCAAACTGGAGGCTGACCACATTAAGCCTTTCTCCAAGGGGGGATCGGGAGATCTGAATAACTATCAAACCCTGTGTCTATTATGCAATCGAGGAAAAGGCAATGTCGAACAGCTGAATATCACCGTCAAGAATAAGATTGACATGTTACTTAATCAAATTAATCCTGAAATAGTACGAGTACTGCTGGTATCTAACCGAGTAGTAGTCGTCTCAAACGATACGGATTTTCAAGAATTAATCAGACTCAACAGTCTGTGTAACTCATATTCTATTCAAGCTCTCCCAAACACGATAAATGGCTATCAAGCCGGGCATAGCCTTGGGATATACACTGTGCGAGATAATTATGCTGGAAAAGTAAACTTTATTATTATAAATTCTGAGCCGGGCCCGGAATGACATTTTCTGGTAAGTCGCCGAGTTCGGATGGGAAAATTATCAGCGGGTGCGTTGTAACTTGATCTTCAAAGTCGAGTGTAATTAACTCTCCGCCCGCCCCAACAAAGTCAATGTATCCTAACTCTTCGAATTGGCCAGGGTTAATCACGATTGCCTGATTCCCAGCATCTTTGCGAGCCACTGGCTGGTCGTATTCATTAAGCTGTAATAGAGTGTCGATCGGAAAATCTTCTGGTTCGATCTCTCCGGATTCTCTTAACTCGGCCAGCTTTCGCAAATCTCGATCAGCTGCCTCCGCTCTAGCCTCTTCAGGGCTTTTTACTTCTTTTTCCGGTGATCCAAATCCTTGTTCGTTCATAACTCTCCTTTTCTATTAATGTAGCACAAAAACACAAGAAAAGCGGACGTTTCGGTCCGCTCTTCATCATTGTTTTAATATTAAAAATTTAGAATTTAAAATTTTACTATAGTATGCTATCCCCATCTTCTTCCTCTGGCTCGTCGGCCGGTTTGGAAGCGTTGATGTCTGCGCTTGGCAAATTACTAAACGGTGATGTCACTTTTGGTGGCTCAGGAGCAAATGGTTTAGGTGCTGGTGGAGGAGTTGGGGTCGATCCGATAGGAGGCAAAGGAGGTAGCGGTGGTAGAACTGTGCCGGTTGAGACCGCTTTGTCGGCTTCTTTTTCAGTTACTAGCGGCGCATCGGCCGGTTTCTCATCGATCATCGGTTTAGGTGCCGGTGGCAAAGGAGGCAGTGGCGGTAGCGGCGGTAATGGTTTTGGCGCCATCGGAGCTGGTGGCGGAGTTGGGTTTGAGTTAAATGATGGCGGTGGAGGCAAAGGTGATGATGGTTTTGGCGCCGGAACATCAACATTCTCGCCGCTTTTGTTCATCAAACTTTTAAGATGATCCATGCTAACTAACGCAGCAGCTGGCTTATCGCCGTGAGTGATGACGTAAATATCATCACGCCCCATATCATTAACAGCCTTCTCTAATTTATCCTTCATAGAACTAACCGAAACGATGTTCTCTATGGGAACATGCATTTGCCCTCCTTATTTATTTAAGTGTAAAGAATGATGTAAAAAAAGTCAAAAGTTTCGTGACAGGTATGCATTTTTCTGCTATAACAAAGTTGATGTAATGGCTGAGCTAGTGTACGTGAACAACACTTTTCTCGGGGGAGAGAGACTATGAAGCTTTCGTGGGTCTGCTTGATCGGCGTGTTGTTCACAGCGCCGACGTTGTCTGGATGTGGCGGTGGAGGAGGCGGAACGCCCGCCCCGCCAGCGTCGAACAAGTTCTCGGTGACCAAGGATATGACTCCGTCGGGTGGTACGATTGATGTAGGTGCAACCGGCGTCTCGGTCTCTGTCCCATCGGGCGTGTTGAATGCCAATGGCACGGTAACCGCGACGGTGTACAAGGGCGCGTCAATCCCGTCCAAACCACCATCGGCTCCGAATCCGATACTGGCGTTCGAAGCCAAGACGGCGACGACGGTGAACGATGGTGTGGCAACTGTGTCCATGCCATCAACTCACCCAGCCAACACGGTGTTGGTGGGCGCGTATCGTTTGTCTGATGGTACCACGTGGAAGTGGGCAGACGTTACCGAGTCCGGCGGCAAGGCCACGATTGCCATGCCAGTGTCATCCTCCAGCCGCGGCGTGGCGCAGTTTATCATCTACGGCGTCTTGCTTGCGTTTTCTGACCAAAAGGAAACCGTCTGCCAGATTTCGCTACTTGCAGGTACAGGAGACGCTCATGTCTTCCCGTCGACCGGTCGAGTGGCGTTGCTAGTACACGGTATGTGGACTGACGCTTCCAAACTGAAGTCAACTGCTCAGGCGCTTGTCAGTCAAGGGGGATTCAAGGCGGTTTATGCCTTCGAATATCCATGGGCGATCGATATCACACTGAACGCACAAGAGCTGAATCGCCTACTCAAACTACAACCAAAAGAACAGCGGGTCGTCATGATTGCCCATTCTATGGGCGGTTTGGTGTCTCGCTACGCTCTTGAGCAAGACACTGACCTGTCAGATAGGGCGTCGAATCATGTCCAAGAACTGGTCATGTTGGCCACACCTAACGCAGGGTCGTTACAAGCTGATGTGATTCTGACTGCCCTGCGTGACGACGCTGTGATGAATCCGGAAAGCGCCGACTGCCAGTGGTCCAGCCTCAAGTCCATCGCGCTATCGATCACGCAGATGCTGACTTGGTCCACTTTCATCCACGATCTGGACTACCCGACCAATCATCTGAACAGCGTGTCATACTACACGGTTGGTGGGACCAATGACCAGTTTGTTACCGTGGGGAGCGCCGCTCATCTGCCCGATGGAGCAACGCTTGGGCCGCGCGATACGAGCCGGAGGTGGGGTTGCGGTCATACGGATTTCTGGTCCGTCAGTCTAAGCAACAAGTTGATTGACTTACTGATCGCCACCAAGCTGAATAATGGCCCATCTATCACTGTTATCGGCACCAACTACGGCAAGCCGACTGACAGCGGCTGGAACTATTACGTTGACCTGTTGGGAGGGCAAACGGTCGGTGCACCTTACCATGTTAACGAGATCATCTTCAAAACCTCCAACCGGAGCGGAACCGAATATTGGAGGCAGTGGTACGCTACCAATTTCTTCGGCGGGTATTTCCCAGATACCCGGACGCTGGTTGACATAACGGTGCCGCGAGACGGCGAGTATGCGTTGCCGCTCATCGGGTGTACTTTCGACAAGTACTGGAATTCGTATGGAAACACATCGTACGATTCCCATGCCAAGACCATTGACCTGTGGGTGAATGGTACTGACAGCGCCAATCGGCCGTTCTCGTCCCATAAGCGGTTCCAACTGCTAGACAAGGACGGGTCGGGACCGTCAACACCGCGATCGGTCAACCTTGGCGCCAAACTAGTCCCGGGTGGGACGATGACGCTGGCGCCGGTGAAGCGCTGAACTTTAAGCGCAATGTCTGAAACAGCCCTGTGCCAACTCTGGTACAGGGCTGAAATATGGTTGTATAATTAAACAAGGGAGGGAAATATGGATGAAAATAAACAAAATGGTTCAAGGGTATGGTTGTGGGTGTTCGTCTCTTTACTTGTACTAATAGTCGCCGGATTTTTAATCTGGTTTTTTGTTGTCAAAGACCGGTCAGGCAACGAGAAAAATAGCACCTCTACCGCTGCATCCGCAACCGCCAGCTCAGGCGCGCCTGTATCAATATCACAAAAGATTTTGACAAATAAATTTGGTTGGTTAGGTGGTGGCGCTGAAGACGATGGGTCGACGATTATCGATCGAGGAGGTGCGTGGGTTCGGCCGCACCCCGGTTCGTTTGTATGGGATGCAATGCAGAAATCAGCTAGTAGCGAGATCGATTTTACCCTAGCCGATCAAGAAATCCAGAATTATTCGAAAAATAATGTGGCAATAATGGTAACAATCTGGCCGTTTGCAGATTGGGATCAACAAAAACTTACCAACCCCGTAGCCTGCAAAGTTGGTGATAATGATGAGTTTTTGTCTAAGAATGATAAAAAGGGTCGCGGAGCATATATTCCCCAGTATCGATGTAATCCGAGCGACTGGGTAGCGTACCAAACTTTTGTGCAAAAAATTGTAGAGCGGTACGACGGCGATGGGGTAAACGATATGCCCGGGCTGGTAATGCCGGTAAAGTACTGGGAAGTAATGAATGAGCCCGATTTACAATATCAAAACAATCTACCGCAGGCAGGTGAAAGTAGTCTGAATTTTTATAAACAAGGACCAGATGAATACGCTCAGTTGCTAGTTAAAACATACCAAGCGGTAAAGAAATCTGACACAAATGCGAACGTTTTAATCGCTGGCGCGGCAGGTGCAGATAGCCGGATGCTGAATTTTTATCGTCAAGTATTTACTAACGCTGAAGCGTTGACGTCGTTTGATATCGGCAACGTTCATTGCATTTCTAATGATCGTATGACTCATGATTTTAATGTGGCTGCGTACAAAAAAATGCTCTCAGATGCTGGTGTGACAGCCAAGCCAATTTGGGTCACAGAAGCCGAGGCATTTTACGGTACTACCGGGGAAGAAAATTACCAAAGTACTAAGACTAGCGTGTCTGGTGCGATTGCGGCTGGAGCCGAGCGCATTTTCTTTACCCGTTATACGTTTGATGATTTCCGCACAGACATGAGCAAGACTAATAGCGGCGGTACTTTCCCTAGCGCCGAGAAATATCTAGAAATTATTCAAGCTAATAACTAACGGCTAATGAATAATTTTTCATTCGCCAGTGGTTCTGGGTCGGTTTTGTTAACAAAAAATGTGACTAATTCGATTATTTATAATGTTGTTTTCGCGTTAATAGACGCAGATGTTAATTTATGTTATGATTATATTAATGGAGAGGTCGCATAGTGGTCTAGTGCAGCAGTCTTGAAAACTGTCAGGGGTGCAAGCTCCTCGTGGGTTCGAATCCCACCCTCTCCGCCATCCTTCGCTAACGCTTCGGAATGGCAAGCCATTTTGGAGCGATTAGTGAAGGAAAAGGAGAATTGGTATTCCGTAGCATTTGCGTAGGATACCTCTCCGCCATCCTTCGCTAGCGCTTCGGAATGGCAAGCCAATTTGGAATGTGGAGAATAGAGGATTGATTAAATACTCAATCCTTTTTTGTTAAGAAAAGACGACCGGAGGCCGGCCGTCGTGGAGCGGCCGAAATTTTCGGCCGATGATTGAATAGGGAGTGTGGCGTCGCTACCTGCTAACGCCCGAGTTTGCCAGACGAACGCTTGTGATGATCTCGGTTCCGCGAGCTCTGGTTACCACCACCGGATCGCCTTCTGAGACCTTATCACGCACCTTTGCGCGAACAACGTGTCGGATGCCTTCGTCGAGAACGTCCACGGCGATATGACCCATGGTCGGATCAATGCCCTTCACTACTCCAGACACTTCGTCCATTAGTCCGTCTCCCTTCCAACAACAAAATACCACCATATGGTGGTTTGGTCAATGAAAATACTAAATAATTATTTTTTCTGCTGCAGGCCGTGTGCTATTAAAGCTATCAGACAAACAGTAATGGCGGCAACGGTTATCCAGGGTGAAATTAACAGATAATCTTTCGCTACAAAGGCAATAGCGATCAAAATTACAGCAATGCCAAACGCACTGGCATACCAGCGAATATCGTTTTTGAATGCAAAAACTTGCCCTAAATCGCTTTCAATTGGTTTTTTGTCGTTATCATCTGCCATATTTATATTCTGGCACAATCAATCAAAAATGCAAAGCAGCTCGATCAATAATCAAATGCTCGTTTTTTGGACCCTCGGTTAGGAGTTCTCTAACTTTCGTGACATCAAGCCACTCAACACGGTCGTGTTCTTCATCCATTATCTCGCTGCCAGACGGAACGTATTTGCACAGAAAATAATGCACTGTTTTATCGATGTCGTATCCTTGGGTTTCATCGAACCACTGGTCTGTCAGCGCACCAAGATACTGTTCAACGATAGTTTCGAAGCCAGTTTCTTCTTTGATTTCGCGCAGGCAGCAGCGTTCAAGAGTTTCATTGTGATGCAATGTTCCTTTTGGTAAATTCCATGCAGTGCGCTTGTTCTTGTAGAGGAGAGCGATTTCAGTTTTTTGATTATTTTGACGATAAACCACGCCGCCACAAGAAATGTGATAGAGATTGTTAGGATTAGAACGATACTCCGCTTGATCCATTAAGAGCTTCCTTAATGTTTTAAAATTTAGAATTTAAAATTTGAAATTTTGGCTTGGTATGCCTGGGAGGACTTGAACCTCCGACCTTCAGATCCGCAATCTGACGCTCTATCCACTGAGCTACAGGCACATATGGCGGGACGCTGAGCGTCCCAAATGCCACGCTAAGCGTGGCGGAGAGGTATCCTACGCAAATGCTACGGAATACCAATTCTCCTTTTCCTTCACTAATCGCTCCAAAATGGCTTGCCATTCCGAAGCGTTAGCGAAGGATGGCGGAGAGGGAGAGATTCGAACTCTCGCTAAGCCTTACGGCCTACTACAGGTTTAGCAAACCCGCCCCTTCAGCCACTTGGGTACCTCTCCATACAACTATTAACGGCTGACAATTAACAATTAACAGCACACTTACAATAACATTTTTTGAGCTAATGTACAATAAAAACTGCGATGGCTTCGGTTATTTTTCGTATTGGCCGTCGGAGCCACCGAGGTACAGGTTGGTATGGCGTGATTTTACTTTCTTAACCGGAAATCTTTTTTTATTGTTCGCAATCACATTCTCAATTGCCTGATCAATATCAATATCTGTACCGTTTGCCAGTAAAGCCAAAAACCAATAGATATCGCCAATTTCGTCTTCTAGCTTCGCCTTGTTATCATTTAGCACTTTGCGTAAGGTCTCTGGATCTTGTTCCCATTTGATAATGTTTCTAATTTCTCCGATCTCTTCTACGATTCCAAGTAGTAGGTCTTTGGGGTTGTGGAATTGACTCCAGTCCCGTTCGACGGCAAAATCTTTGATTTGTGATTGATATTTATTCATATTTTTCCTCTCCGACACCAATTATTCTAGACTAATGATGGATATTTTCAATTAGACGGGCGCCGTCCTAGCTAACGCATCGGATGACCTACCGGTCAACGTGAATTGCCCCTACACTGGCCGTAAAGTGAAGCGTATTATTGAGCTATGAGAATCGCAGAGAAAATCATCACGCCCATAGTTGACACGGTGTTTCCGCGGCTGTGTGTAGGGTGTGGTGAGGCAGACCAGACTATTTGCCCCAAATGTTTTGATCAAATAACGCTGATGCTTAAACAGCGCTGCGTGAGGTGTGAAAAATTATCTTCGCTTGGCCGCACTTGCCCCAAATGTCGCGAGCATTCAGAGCTCGATAACTTACTCGCTTTTGCCTATTACGAAGGGCCAATTAAAGAAGCAATGCATCAGTACAAATACGAAGGCCGCGTCGATGCACTAAATAGTTTTAAGCAAATCATCAACCAAAATCAAACCGTTATCAAAGATCTTAACTCTTTGATCAAACCCGACAGTATAATCGTGCCAGTCCCACTTTATCGCCAGAGATTGTGGTGGCGTGGTTTTAATCAAAGTGATTTAATTGCCCGCATTTTTGCGGATCAGTTTGGTTTGCCCATTTTATCTAATCGATTGTTTCGCACCGTTTACACCATCCCCCAAATGAAACTGCAACGACGCGGCCGTTTACACAATCTCGAAGGTGTTTTTGAGTGCTTAGAGATGCAAAATCAGACCGTTTTCTTGATCGACGATATTGCCACCACCGGGTCAACTTTATCCGCTTGCGCGGCGGCGTTAAAGCACGCCGGAGCAAAAAAAGTGGTTGGTGTTACAGTGGCGAGAGTATAAAAAACAATTTAAAATTTAAAATTTGAAATGATTGAATATTTTATTTATAGACTGGATTCCCGCCTTCGCGGGAATGACATGTGAAAAATATTTGTATTTAAGGTATAATATTTGTAAGAAGTGGAGGTTTTTATGGAAGCAAATAGCCCAGAAAACACCGAAGACGGCCAACTGGCCATTGATGTTTATCAGTCTGTCGAGAACATCGTATTAAAAGCCCCGATTGCCGGAGTTCGTCCCGAAGATTTGGACATCTCTATCACCGACGAAACCATTATCATTAAAGGTGAGAGACATAATCAAAACCAAGCTGATGCAGGCGATTATTTAGTTCAAGAGTGCTACTGGGGGCCATTTTCACGCACATATACCTTGCCGGCGCTGGTGATTGCCGACAAAGCTAACGCGCTTCTCAAAGAAGGCATTTTAACCATTACTGTACCAAAAGACGCGCGTTCCCGTACTAAAGTTGTAACGGTGCAGGCGGGATAAATGGCTAAAAAAGTAACTAAAATTGTCATTCCGGCCGCCGGATTCGGTACTCGTTTCTTGCCGGTGACCAAAGCCAGTCCAAAAGAGATGCTGCCGATTGTGGATAAACCGGTTATTCAATACATCGTAGAAGAAGCCGTTGCTTCGGGCATCGAAGAAGTGGTGTTGATTACCGGTAGTACCAAGCGCCCGATTGAGGATCATTTTGATTATAACTTTGAGTTAGAAGAGTTGTTAAAACGATCGGGAAAAACTGAGCAGTACGAAGAAATCCGGGCCATTTCAGATATGGCGCGGTTTGTTTATATTCGCCAACGCGAACAATTAGGTAACGGCCACGCTGTCTTGCAAGCTAAATCGGTTATTGGCGATTCTCCGTTTGTAGTAGTTTGGGGTGATGAACTGTTTCAGGCAAATCCTCCCAGAATTAAGCAGTTAATCGATGCTTACAATCAGCACCAAACCAATATCATTATGACTTACCAAAGCACAGATCCAAAGGTGACTGATTTGTACGCAATCGCAGTTGGGGAAAAAGTAGATGATCGACTGATTAAGCTTAAATCGGTAATCGAAAAACCCGGATCGTCTGCAATCCCACCTTACGCTGTTAGTGTCGGAGGTTATGTTTTTAATCCTGAGGTTTTTGACGCTTTAGAATCAATCACCCCGGGTAAAAATGGCGAGATTTGGTTAGTTGACGCCATTAACCAATTAGCGCAGAATGGTAGTGTGTTGGCGTATGATGTCCAAAATGGGCGTCATTACGATTGTGGTAACAAATTGGAATATATTAAAGCCAACATAGAATTTGCATTGCAGCGCCCTGATATTGGGGAAGATTTACGAAAGTATCTGGGGAAGCTGTGAATGTCGATCGGTCTAGATTGGACTGATTGGCTGGATTGAGATAATTGGAAGTTTGGTTAGAATTTTTTCGACAAAGTCGAGTAAGGGGTGGGATGAACAACAAACTGATTGCGGCGGCAATTGCGATATTTGCTCTAATTATTGTGGTAATTATTGTGATTTTTGCGTTGTCTAGCGGCAAAACAAAAACCACCACCCCCACAACCAACGGTAACATTACGCTAACCGTGTGGCGCACTTTTGATGAAGATTACACGTATTCTCAGATTATCCAGAACTATCAAGAAGCTCACCCCAACGTTACTATCAAATATGTTAAAAAAGATTTGGCAGATTACGAAGATGCCACAATAAATGCTTTGGCGGCCGGTACCGGGCCGGATATTTGGAGTATTAACAACACCTGGATCCCGCGAGATTTGGATAAGCTGGTTACGATGCCGGACGACTTCTTTAAGACCAAGAAAGAGACGCGTAACAATCAAGATTATTACAGTCAAACGTTCGCTAAAATCGTGTCCAACGATAATCTTATCGATGGTAAGATTTATGGATTGCCAATGTACGTAGATAACTTAGCGTTATACGTTAACCAGCAACTATGGGATAACGGCCGCAGCGCCTATCGCAAAGCAAACTCGAATAATCAAAGCTTTGATGACTCGCTTTTCCGCAATTTCCCGGGTACATGGGATGAGCTGTTGGCTGAACTGCCATATTTGACTAAAAAGGATGCAAGTGGCAACATCACCCAAGGTGGCATTGCGCTTGGCACCGCTAATAATACGTCGTTCTCGGCTGACATTTTGTCTCTGTTGATGATGCAAAACGGCACTACCATGGTTGATACTCCAACAAAATCGGCGCGGTTTAATACTCTGGTCAACGATGCATCCGGTAAACCAATTTATAATGGCACTAACGCTCTTGATTTCTATACCAGTTTTTCTAACCCTGCAAAAAGTAACTACACATGGAACAATAGCCAGCCTAATGCTCTGCAAGCATTCGAGAACGGCCAGCTGGCAATGATGATTGGCTACCAATACATCGCTCAAACCTTAAAGCAACAAGCACCTACGTTGCAATATCAAGTTACGTATATGCCTCAAGTTAAAGGCGCAACCACGGTTAATTACGCCAATTATTGGACCGAGACCGTAACAAACAACAGTCGAAATCAATCAACTGCTTGGGACTTTCTGGCTTATGCTGCCACACACGCCAATAGCTATTTGAATGCCACCAAGCGTACCTCGGCGTTATTGCCAGATCCGCGAAACCCCAAAACTTCAGATCCGTTTATCGATCAGGTAACTACATCTACTACTTGGGAACAAGGTAAATCACCAGAAAAAGTAACTGCGGCCTTTAACGATATGATTAACAACGTGCTAAAGGGGCAACCGTTGCAGCAATCCATCGATGCCGCCGCCAATACTGTTACTGATTTGTTGCAGAAGTGAAAAACAAATCACAATTTTAAATAATTATGAAATATAAACAAATTTCCAAGACGTTAAGTATCTTAAGAAACTTAAGCTTCTTATTTCTTTTCGCGTTCATTTTTCTAGCCAAGCCGGTTCACGCGGCTGATTACAGCATCACTTTATCACCAACCCCCGGTAGTACCTTGGGTACTTCGTCGTACACTTTTGAAAGCGGCAGTCATCCGCAAATTACCATTTCGGTATCAGGCCCAACGGAACGTTTATACAATATATACGATCTGTATATTATGAACGGTGGTTCTGAATTCAAAAAACATGGTGGCGACAAAACCAAGGTTTTTAACTCTCCGTATACTTGGGATTTGTGCGCCGGTAATCAAGACTTTACTAACGGAAATATCACCATAATATTACGAGGCACCGGTTTGGCCAGCTTGCCGAGTGTGACGAACGACCTTGCTACCACCTCGTTTGTGATCGCCAGCTACAAAGGTGGTTGTGCCGCGTCAAGTAGCGAGATTGTGCCTAACGCCAGTGATCTGGCAATATCGGGGATTAGCGGGGGTCAGGCGAGTGTGACAGTGTCGGTTTCGGCATCAAACTTGACTGCTTACACTTCTGGCAACCAGTTCCATTTGTTAGTTGATGGCGTGGACAAAACCGCTGATTATAAACTATCGGGTGGAGCGATGACGTTTACTTGGGACGCATCGGGCAGTGCCGCAGGCGCTCACACCCTAAACGCCCGTTTTCAATCCGGATCAACCGGATCGTTGGTGACGGGGGCAGATTTCATCGCGTATAAAAACAACGATAACACCGTGACAACCACCAGCAAAGATGGTGTCACTCCGCCAGATTCTGGAGGCTCAGGTGGCTCCGGATCTCTTTCGCCCATTTCATTTTCCGTGCCAGATTTATCCACACTGAAAGGCAAAACCGGTTCTGAAATCATTGTTTGGCTAGCCAAAACGGTGATTGACCTGTTTATTATTATTGCCAGCTTACTAGCCGGAATTGCGTTCATTGTTAGTGGCATACAGTACGGATTATCGTTTGGAGATGCGGCAAAAGCGGAAAAAGCGAAGAAAAATTTGGTTTGGGCGTCAATTGGGGTGGCGATAATGATTTCTTCGATAACCGTTATCACGATAGTCAGTCGGCTAGTAAATTATATTCAATAGGTGATTAGAATAAGGATGCTAGGATAGAAACATGGCAGGAATGAACACCGGAAAAACTATTATCGAGATTGTCACGGGCGGGAAAGATCCGACCAGCTTAACGTTGTCCGATGTACAAAACATTTTAGATTATGCTCGTACCCTACTAATTTGGATTGGCGCCGTTTCCGCTTTTGTCGGATTGATTATGGCGTCTATCACCTACTTTACGGCGTATGGCAACGAAGCCAAGGCCGAAACGGCAAAGAAGCGTATTTTGTATATTTTTATCGGGATGATTATTATCATTCTAGCCAATGTGATAATCTATGAAGTGTTGCGATTCATTATGCCCGCATCAAACATCAACCCAATTCCGGTGAACGTGGTTTCGCCGCTAGGAAATTAAATGGATTTAGCCGCTTTAGCCAAATTATTTACCCCCATTAACTCACCGAATCCGGGTGATGGTTCGAGCAGCTATTTGGTGTCTTTTGCAATTATCGGGATTAACATTTTATTAACACTCGCCGGCGTGGTAACGGTGGTGGCGATTGTTTGGGGTGGAATCTTGTATATTTCTTCGGCGGGTGATGAAGCTAAAGCCAAAAAGGGCCGCCAAGCAGCCATTAACGGGTTAATTGGAATGATGATTGTGATATTGTCGTTTACGATGATAGAAGTAATCGGCCGAATTCTTTCATAACGCCACACCATTTGACAACCATTTGCTTTTTAATCTAAGCTATTATCAGAGAGGTTATTATGATTTTTTCGAATTTGTTTCATATCGCTGCTGTACACGCAGCTACCGACATTAACGCCAACGTTAATAAAGAATTAGGCAGTGGCCTTAAATATTACACCAAGTTGGTGCCGGTTTTAGATAGCGGTTGGAGCATTGGCAACATTATAGACACCGTGTTAAATATTCTTTTTTATGTGGGTGGCGTGGTGGCGATTATTTTCCTGCTTTGGGGAGGTATTAGCTACATTGCCTCGGCCGGCGACGAGTCGAAGGCGACTAAGGCACGTAACACCATCTTGAATGCTATCATTGGAATTGTTATCATTCTGTTGGCAGTAGCCATTCAGGCCGCCGCAACCCGAATTTTCAAAGGTGATTCAACCTCGACATCCTCACCAACTCCAGTATCTGATCAAATATCTCTTTAATAATAATTAACAAAGGGGACAATATGTCACTATTCCACATCGCCACCGCACATGCACAGAACCTAGGGTATTCAGCTAACTTCTCGCCATTACAACCTCTAACCGGAAACTACACGTTCAGCGCTTTGGTTGACATTATTATCGGTGATATTCTATTCATCGCCGGTGCATTAGCCGTTATTTACCTGTTAATTGCCGGTATTCAATACATTACTGCCGGTGGAGACGAAGCCAAAGCCGGAAAAGCTCGACAAGGTATTGTCAACGCGGTTATTGGTATTATTGTGATTGTGTTAGCGTTCGTGATCGAAAAGACCGTCGCCAGAATGTTCATGTAAATAACTTTTAAGCACGAAATTCGAAACTCGAAATTCGAAAAATTTTGAATTTGAGGTTTTGTGCTTGATGTTTGTTTCGTGCTTCGGATTTCGAATTTAGAATTTTATTCAGCCGTTACCCGATAGATCTCTGATATCGTGGTGATGCCTTGTTCTACTTTCAATAATCCATCTTGAGTCATGGTGATCATGCCGTCTTTGTGCGCCTGTTGCTCAAAGTCGGCTACCGATGCCTGTAAGATGGCCATTTGCTCGATGGCTCGGCTAGGTGTGAATGCCTCTAAAATTGCGGTGCGGCCGGAGTAGCCGATATTGCGGCACTGACTACAACCAACCGCGTCAAAAATTTGGCTGGGAATGCGGCCAATCTCTTTTTGAAAGGTTTTTGCTTCCTGACTGGTGACTTCGCGCCCCTTTTTGCAGTTTGGGCAAAGCAGTCGCACTAATCGTTGAGCAATAATTAGATTGATGCTGCCGGAAAACAAAAATGGTTCAATTTCCATTTCTAGTAATCGACTGTACGATGCCGGAGCGGTGTTACTGTGCAACGTAGCTAACACGATGTGTCCGGTTAAAGCGGCACGGATGCCAATGTTGGCGGTTTCTTTATCGCGAATTTCACCGATCATAATAATGTCTGGGTCTTGGCGCAGTGCGCCGCGCAAAGCATCGACAAAATCATAGCCACGCTCGGCATCTACCTGACTTTGTTCTAGCCCGGCAATTTTATATTCCACCGGATCTTCAATAGTAATAATTTTGCGCTCGGGCGTGTTTAACTCTTGCAAGATGGCATACAGGGTAGTGGTTTTACCAGATCCGGTAGGGCCGGTAACTAGAATTAGTCCGTGCGGTTTGGTAAACGCGCTTCTGGCCATCTGCTCCAGGTCTGGCCTTAAGCCCAGTTGGCTAAGTGGCAGCATTACTTGGCTTTGATTTAGAATTCTAATTACCATCATCTCGCCGTATACGGTGGGCAGACTGGCTACGCGGAGATCTAGTGCCGCGTCTGACACTTGGATGGTAAAACGGCCGTCCTGCGGCTTTGAGGTGGCAGATAAGGGCATCTTTGCCAGATATTTGATGCGAGATTCCAGACCGTGATAATCGCCGGTTGGGCGCTCCATTACCAAATGTAAAACACCGTCAATGCGGAAGCGGATTTTTAAGCTTTCTGAATCTGGTTCAAAGTGAATATCCGATGATTTTTGCTGCACCGCTTCGGCCATAATCGCCAGAAATAAATCCGACACCGTTACTTCTCGGTCAACTTTGCCACTTTTAAGCTGCGCAGATAGTTGCAAAAGCTCGTCTTGATTTTTACTATCAAGCACAACCGGGCGTTCACCCTCGTTGGTTTTAACTAGAAGATCGTATGACTTTTTGCCGTAAGCAAAACTGGTGGCAGATACGAGTGCGGTTTTAATTTGATAGCCGGTCATTTCTTGCAGAGTTTTCAACCCATCTACCACACCCTGGCTTTGTGGATCAACTACGCCGACAGTTAAAAGGTGACCGGCTAGTGCGATCGGTACGCACTGCAAACCCTCAATCTGTTCTTTGGGAATTAGTTTTAGAATATTTTCGTCAATGTGCCGTCCGGACAAATTAATGTACGGCATTTTAAGAGCCTCGGCTTTAATTTTAGCCTGAACCTCTTCTTGATCTCGGTCTAACTGTAAAATTTTGTCACCGACGTTGTTGGGCACAATAAACCCCTCCGTATTTAGAGTAACATAGAAAATTTTAAATTTTAAATTTTAAATTTTTAAACAATCGGAAGTTCTTTAAAAAGTCTATTGACTAATGATATTCTTGTAGGTTGTAAATGCCGGCTTTTTGTCACCCAGAGTGCAGGTGGTGCCGGATTTGATTAGCTTTACAATACCCATGTTGCCGACGCCCTTGCTCAGTTCAGCACATTGATCGGTTAATAAGTAAACGAAGATCCCATTAATATTGTTATGTGAAAGGGTATTGTTGATGAACGTATATAAAAAGTCTGATTGAGCGGACAAGTTGCCGTCTAGGGTGCCCTCGGTTCGGTTCAACTCAACCACCCAAATTGGTTTGCCGTATTTTTTAAGATATTCGGGAATATTCAGCGTGTTTCCGCTTGCTTTGACGATTAAATCGTTGCCCATACTGGAGTACCAATTCCAACCAATCACCTCGAATTTAACTTGGTCGGTAATTAACTTATCAATTACCGCTACCCCAACCCAATTTGAGCTAATAATACGCTTTGCAGCCGGATCAGCGGCATACACACCCTCGCTAAATCCAAGTAGTAGCTCTTTAAATGCTTGATATTTAGCAACATCGTAGTCGTCTGTTTTATCGCCACCATGAGTCGGTTTGAGTGTAACTCCGCTGGCTTCGTTGGCTAGTTGATAATAATGAACCTTGCCCTTATACCGTAATGCGTATTTATAGGCATAATCGTAGGCGCTTTGGCGATTAAATCCGGCCACAGAATAATTGGGTTCAATAATTACTACCGGATTCAGACCGGCGGCGATGGTTTGATTCACAAAGTCATCGTTAACTACGTCGCTTGCTTCTATATTGGCTCGAATATCGGTTAATTTTAGCTCTTTTGCCAAAGCAATTTGATCTGCAATTGATTGGTGTACTTCAGCAGCATCAAAAGTAGACAAATTGTATGCTCTAAGTTGCGCCCCCCAGTGAAAGTCGGTTGGTGCGGCGATGGGGCTGACCACTACCGGAGTTTGGGATGAGCTACTGTTCTTACTTCGATAATTTAGGACGACCAAAACAATCACCCCAATTAGGGTGATGGCTACACCGGCGATTAACAGTTTTTTTAGCATAACTCTATTTTAGGTTAAATTAGGCGTTTAAGCAAAATTACGATCAATAATTTAATTTGTATAGCATGCACGGCCCTTGCTGACTAATCAGTGTGGCGTTTTGCAGCAATCTAGCTTCCACTTCTGCTCGGCCTTGGCGGTATTCCACCATTCCCGTGTTTGTCTCTTGAGCAAATCGCTCTTTGGTCCCTTGGTTAAAGTACAAAAATTTGAGACTTTGCTTGTGCACCATTTCATTTAATTGAGCGTCGGTAGTGCCTAATGGGGCATTAAATTGAACTAACCCGATGTTGGTGGCGAAGAAACCGACGTTTGGGTCGTGCCAGACCGTCCAGTTATCAATTACGTTGCCGTTCCAGCCATTAATTTTCATATCATCAAAAGTGAGATACGCGCAGCCAAATAAGCTACTCATATACTGTCTGGTTG
Source organism: Patescibacteria group bacterium (assembly GCA_041660565.1). Lineage (NCBI taxonomy): Bacteria > Patescibacteria group bacterium. Next base: position 168,612 of record JBAZWC010000002.1, on the reverse strand, counting down.
AGACCTGGCCAAGAACGTATTGTACACCAACTTGGTTTCGCTTTTCTTTTAACGCTTTGCGGTATTCTACCACTCCATTGGCGTGGTGATTGATTAAGAAATACGACATTATCAGAAAAACTGCCACTATCGGAATTGACCATCGATAACGAATTGAGCCAAGTAATATCGCAATCAAAATGGTGGCGGCCACGATTGCGGCGATCATAAATCGATCTTGGCGTGAGGCAAAGAAATACCAGTATGCAAAATAGCTGGCTGCGTACACTACTAAAATGGCAGTAATTGATCGAGATTTGCGCACCAATAAGGCAATTGGAAATAAAATAATGGCCCAAAATACGTTAAAGTTGGCCGGGGTCAGAAAATTAGTCACAATCTCGATAATTCCGGATAAGCTGCGGTCGCTTATTTGTCGCACCGAAGCCAGTATCTCGAGGTATTCCGAATCACTAATAAAGCGGTGGCCAAAATATAACGGATAAAACGGATTGCCATAAAAATAGATGTTTTTGATATACCAATAACCGCACGCAAATACGAACAATAATATTAACCAGACTGCCAGTTTTTTAATTTGTACTTGGGGTAGTTTAAATCTAAATAGTCCTCCAGCTAACAATGCCAAAACAGCCAAAAAGGAAGGAGACGCGGAGTATTTAGATGCTAATCCAAAACCAATTAACAGCATCGATAGTGATAGTGCGTAAGTGTTTTTGCTAATTATCCACTCAATTGCCATAATTACAGCCGCCACTTCAAATGCGGCGGTTGCGGCGTCGATATATCCGATAATCCCATTTTGCATCAGTTGATCGCACAGAACGAGCATTATCAAGCCAATTGCCGCCGTTCTGGTGCCAAATCTATGGCGAAGCCATTGGTACACCAACATTAACAATCCTAAAATCACGGTGAAATGCATCAAATGCGCCAACGCTCCAACCGCCGTAGTGCCGCTTAACGAAATTGCGCCGGCGTATAAAACCTCCATTAATTTGGGGATGTTGCCGAAAAACAGATACGCCTCAAAATGAGGGAATATGCGATGATGTTGCACGATGTTACCGGCTTCAGGCAAGTGATAAGAGAGCTCGTCCCATAAGTGCGGAGGTAGCATGGCGGCAGCATAAAACGTTAGTAAAAAGTAAGTTGCAATGCCAATTAGGACTAGGTGAATGTATGAAAGATGACGAAGATCGACTGGTTTGATGGTGAAGCGCCTGGGAATTCGTTTCCAGTAAATGCCAATAAACAAAAATACGACTAAAATTAGGCTAGATAAAATTACCGGCCGAGTGAACCAGCCCAACAACCCCAAAACCAACCATAAATTACTGAGCAGCCCCATTCCGACCATTAAATTCACGCCGTAAAAAGTGGGTGAATCGTCTGAGTTTAGGTTGATTTTGAATCGCTTGAGAACATATCGGATAAATTGAGCAGCCAAAGTGCCCAAACAAAATGCGGCGATAAATACGATCAAAAAATAGCCAGAAATTATCAGAAATTGGTCGCCTGTCATATTTATTAGCCTGGCTATCGAAACAGATTAAATTTGATAATCGAATAGATCGCTTCGAAGCCGTCTTTCCAGTTGATTTTTTTACCTTCTTCGTAGGTGCGGCCCGCATAAGAAATACCAACCTCATAAATTTGAACTCGCGGTTTTAGGTGGGCAATACGGGCGGTTACCTCGGGCTCAAACCCAAAACGTGGAGAGGTCAATTTAGGTACAATTTGTTTTAATACATCTTTTTTAAACACTTTATAGCAGGTTTCCATATCGGAGATGTTTAAGTTGGTCATCATATTGGAAAGCCAGGTAATAAAACTGTTACCAACGCTGTGCCAATAGTAAAGGACGCGGTGAGGGTGATCACCCATAAAACGCGAACCATAAACTACATCTGCGGTGCCATGCAGAATGGGATCAAGTAAAATTTCGTATTCATCTGGATTGTATTCCAAATCGGCGTCTTGAATCATAATAATGTCGCCGTCCGCGGCTTCAAAACCTGTTTTTAACGCTTTTCCCTTACCGCCGTTGACTTTTTGATTGATTAATTTGATGTCGGCGATTTTAGCCACCACGTCCTTGGTCTTGTCTTTAGAACAATCGTTAACTACAATAATCTGTTTTTGCATCCCGAAACATTTGGCTTTTTTGACCCGATCAATCAGTTGCTCAATGGTAGCGGCTTCGTTGTATGCCGGAATGACGATTGATAATGTCTTGTATTGAGGTTTCTTTTCTTCCATAAACGCATAATATCAGTTATGATTGATCTGTTCAAATGAAGGATTTTAATGAGAGACAAGCCAGCCGTTAGACAATTTGTTAAATTTGCGATAGTTGGGGCAATTAATACCGCCCTAGATTGGGCGCTTTTTTATGTTTTTCACTTGTCACTCAGGCCAGCCGGTCAGGTTGGCGCTCAAATTGCTAAAGCGATGTCGTTCGTATTCTCGGCATCTTCAAGCTATGCGATGAATCGAAGTTGGACATTTAGGTCGACTAATCCGCAAATTCGGCGTGAGGCGCTCAAATTTTTATTGGTCGCATTGGTTGGCTTAGTGATAAACAACTCGATATTTTTTATTATCACTTCCCCGCAAATGCTCAATTTGGACACAATATACGGGCTTGCCACCGCTACGGCTGTGGCGATGTTCTGGAACTTTTTTGCTAATCGAACCTGGACGTTTTCGCACTAATTTTTAATGCTCGGGTCTATCACCTTATTATTGAACATATATTGTTCAATCGGGCGCCCCAGTCCTTTTGCTTGATCCGGTGACAGTGTGAGGGTGAATTTACTACCGGTGTGAACGCCGTATTGGTTTAAACAAACGTACGTTAGATAAACCGGATTTTTCTGATTATTAACCATCATCTCAACGTTGTCTAAATGCTGATCTTTTAACGATCGGCACGCTTTATCGATTATTTCGTATTGATGGCTGCCGTTTACAATCTTATCTTGAAACAGGGTCAGATTTTGTTGCAAAAAGAATCCCAAAATCAGTAGCGAAACGATAATGGTCTCATTATGCATAAATAATATTTGCAAAATAAATACGACTAGCACGATATAAATCACAAACAACTGTTCGGCCAAATGAACGTACAAATAATCCGGGTAGAAAGAAACGATCAAAAAGGTAAAAATTAGCGAAATTAATAAATAAATGGGCAGTAAAACCGATTCGGCATGGCGCCAGTTTTTAAGCTGTAGTAACAGAGCTGCAATTCCGGAATAAATAAATATCGAGCGGGTGATTTCGGGTAGATGCAGCGTTCGGTCAAACATAAATAACATATAGTTATAGCCGGTGGTTAGATGTTGCCAAAACGATATATTAGATTGCGCCGAAAGCAAGGAGATAATTCCTCGAAACATCTCAAAGTTGTGGGTGGTTTCGTAATAGATGGTAGGCGTCCACGGGATAATGAATGCCAGAATACTGATTGCCCAAATGCGCTTATTCTTAACCACTCTAATCAGAAATGGAATTAATAGTAGATAAATTGGTACAAACACAAAGCCGCCCAGGTGCAGTTGAGTAATACTGCTTAGTGCGAACGAGAACAGTATTAGGTATTTGGGGCGTTTTGGGCTAGTTTTTACCAGGGCAAAAAGAGATAACGCCATAAAAAACGGGATTAAATTTGGATTCCAGATCCATCGTCCGTATTGGACTAGGTCGAATGACGCCGCCATCAACAGTGCCGCCAAGATCCCCGGTAGCTTCCCATACTGTTTCATCACCGCACTGCCGATGAAAAATACGGCTAAGGTACTCAACAAAGCGCAGAAAGTAACGACCGCTAACGGGTTGCCTTCTCCAATGACAGCTGGGATTAGTAACAAATAATAGTAATATGCGCCGTGATATAATCCCAGACCGCTGGATGTTGGTGGCCCCTGGGTTAGCAGCTGATGATTTGTCCATATACCGTAGACGGATTTAACATGATTTGCTTCGTCTACATCAAAATGCATTCCGGAATAGAGCAAATAAAATCTTAAAAATGCGCCTAGAACAATAATCGCCGTCAGAGCCACCCAATGCCAATTTTGCTTGAACCACGACAAACAATGACGAATAACTAATAACGAATGTCGATTGAAATTCGAAATCCGAATATTGAAACGGCTTAGAAATTTTAAAATTAGAAATTGATTAGACATTAGGCATTAGTCATTAGAAATTTGATTGCGAATAAGATTAATGACCGCATCGACACAGCCATCCCAAGTAAACCGTTTTTTTTGTTCCGCGGCTTTTTCGGATAAAATTTGGCGCAAGCCGGTCTGTTTAATGGTATGGCTAATTTGGTCCACCATCTCTACCGTGTCTGCGGTGTTGCAGTATAATGCGCCATCCTCAAAAATTTCTAAATTAAAACTGTTTTTGTCGCATAAAGTGGGAATACCGAACGACAAAACAATCAGGGCTAATGGTAGCGTATCCGGCTTTAGGTGATCGGCAATCACAAATTGAGTGTACGACAGAGTTGATTCTAATTGATCCGGTCGATTTGGCAATACCGAGATGTTTCCAACGCGTCGCGCATCTACTTTGGCACGAGTGGTTAAAACTCGCGCCTCGTTTACCAATAAATTAAAATGTCTGGTGCGGTGCTTTAGTGCCGACGTTGCCACAATATCAACCACATTTATTAGTTCGTTTGCCGATCCGCCGCTAACGACGGTAATTTGATTTGGTTCGGGATTAGCTGAGAGTGGGTTAACACCCGGATAGATAACCGATATCCGGCTTGCTTCAAGATGAAATTTTTGCACTAGCTGTCGTTTAAGTTGAACCGAAGTGGCGATAATATGTTTGACTACGGGTGGTTTAATTACGGGAAGCTGATCTAAAAATAAGATCGATTTGCGGCCATCAAACCTAACCTGGCCGTTTAGACACAACCATAGTGAGATGGCGGGATCTTTTCTATATCGTGTAATCTCTTTTTTAAAAATCTTAACTTCTGGGTCAATCGGTACGAATTTAATTTTGTCGGTGCTTGTCCACCGTTTTTCTTGTTTCTTGGGAATTAAAATAATAAAAACAAGCTCGGCGTTACTTTTGACGAGTTGATTTAAAAAGCCATAGATAAAATAATCATTAAGCTCGGAACTCCCGAGCAATAATGTATCAATTCCGATTGTTGTCATTTTGTGTTTTCCGACTGTCTGAATGTTAATAAAACCGCAATAATAAACCAAATTATCAGATCGTTTTTAAAAATTGTAGTATCTACCATACCCTGAGTCAGCATCACTACTAGCAAGGCAAAACCTAACGCGCGTAACGGTGATTTGTCTCGTAAAAACGCTCGAACCGAAGCTCCAATCAACCCAATTAGTCCAATTAACCCAATTATCCCGAAGCTCAACCAAACGTATAAAATCACGTTATGAGGGTGAAGAGCATAAGGTGTAATAAATTCGTCAAAGTTAGGCTGATGTAGGGTGAAGGAGGCGAAAGCTTGATGAAAATGGCCTAGCCCGATACCCCAAATTGGGTGCTGACTCACCATCTGCCAGCTTTTTTGCCAAATTAAAATGCGAATGTCGCTGTGGTTAGGGTCGTTTAAGGCCGACAGTGATAAAATAATGGGGTTAAAAATAAGTAACGACAAGGCGGCAATCACCACTGCCCACGCTCGGCTGATTTTATCGAATCGACTGAGCGCTAGTAGAGCAATCCCGATTATGGCCGCGACGATGCCACCGCGGGAATGGGTTAGGACCAATCCGATAATTATGACTAGCGATGCAAGCAGAGGAAGGGATTCTTTCTTAAGATTTCTCTCTCCGAGCCTATCGGCTAGTAGAGCCAGAGGCCAACGTGGTCGCTCGAGCCAGCTCCCCGGGTCGAAATGACAATATAGAGCTAAAATTAACGCTGGGGCTAAAATCATTGCCGCCGAATTGGGCGAGTTAAAAATGCTAGTGTATCGCCCGGTGTTTAGATATTGGGCTAAATCTGGAGCGCGAGTAATCCACCAGTTGGAGATAGCGGGGATAGTTTGCAAAATGGCAACTAGCGCCACTAAAATGCCTTGGTAAACCATCGCTTTTATAGTCAGCGTGATATTCTTTGGATCAGCCCAGGCGTTTTTAAGCATCCAGTAAAGCAAAATTGCCGGGACAATCCAGCCTTTAATTATGCCCAGCGCCTCTCGTTTCTCGGGCGAAGTATAGGTGGCGATAAGTGTTATGAGCGTAATAAGTGCAATTGATGCAATCTCGGATTTTTTAAGTCGAGTCGATTTTTTGATAAAGAGAAAGACGAACGCGCACAGATAAACCAAAATCTCCCACCAATTGGTAGGTAAACCGAAAATTGTCAGCTTGATCAGATATAAGATGGTTAGACCAGGAAGAATGGCGACTAAATTTGAAATTTTCATTCTGATTTATCCGGAATTAAAATGATGTTTTGAACTGCAATCATGAGTGCTGTCAGAACCCAAATATGCATCACATAAAGAGTTGAAAAGAACTGATATTGCACTAATACCCCAATCATCGCTGCGAACAGTCCTATCGTCACAGCGCGTAGCTTTGGATCGGTAGCGTGGAAAAATGCCGCAACAGACCGTATCAATAATATCAAAATAAATATCACCAATGCGGCCAACCCGACCACGCCGGTTTCCGCTAAAGATTCTAAAGTCTGATTATTCACAATTGCCCAACCGCTAACAGGCAATTTGTCGGGATAGTTTGCCACCCACGGGCCAAAATTGCCAATACCGACGCCGGTAATAGGGTGTTGGCTAAATGCTTCAAGCGCTTGGCTATAGGCGTTAAAGCGAAATTGAGTTGATGCGGTCTGTGTTGCCTCAAAAAAGTGCTTTTCAGTAATGGCAATAGTCTTTTGCCCGATATCGCTAACATTTAGCGCCACAACTGCAACTACGCTCAAAATGATCAAACCGGTGGTAATACCAAAGATTAATTTTGGTCGCAAAAAGACAAACACGCTGGCCAATATCACTAGTAAGAAGCTAAATGCCAACCCTAAATATCCACCACGAGAGATGGTTAAGATAAACGCTAGCCCGGCAAACCCGATCACCCCCCAGTTCATCCAAGCTGAAAAATAGTTGGCGCGACGTACCACAAAGGTAAAGGCAAGGGTGAGTGGGATGATCAAGAAGTTGGCTAAATATAGTGGCTCAAGCTCAGTTGATTGTACGCGTGGATAGCCAAAAACAATTTTTGTATATAGCTCGCGTAAGCCGGTAAGTGATGTTGGTAGCCCGATCATATCGCCCGCAAATTGATATAAGCCGAATATCGAGATTAGAATTGTAACAATAAACAATACTCGAATCACTTTATCTAAGTCGGCTGAAGTTTTTAGCAGGGATGGCACAATCCAAATGGTCAATGAAGTGAATAAAATGAATGTGAACACCATTACACCGCGACCAAGGTTCTCCATATTTTGAAATGATAATAGCATCGAGATGATAAATAGGATGTAGGGATAAAAATAGGGAGAAAATTTAATTTTTGCGTGCCGGTTTTTAATTAGTCGGGCAATGGCGGTGATAATCAAACCGCCCAGAATGATCTGGCTCATACGTACGGTAGTGCCTCCGATAGCCATTGAGGGGATACGTTCAAATGGCAGGGCAAAAATTAAGGCCAGTAAGCCAAACTTGGGATTTGGAATGATAATTGTCAAAAAGAAAATAAAAACCAGCCCGCCCAAAATTAACGCTGGTACAATGGCCAAATCGTGGGCAAAGAAGAAGCCGGAGACCGTGGCTAGTAGTAAAGTTAGAGTAATCAGATAGATTTTTTTCACAAAATTTCCTTGCTCGTCAATTGGTCAAATTGGATAAATTGGGCTGATTGGAATTTTTTAAAATTTAAAATTAAAAATTTAAAATTCGCGCTTGTATGCTGCTTGGTTTTGCCACCAGCTATCAACCAGCCGTGAGAACAGACTGCCCTCGCGGCGCCAACGATATCGCAACACAAAACCTACTTTATCATACCACGAGCCGTATATTTGAATATAGCGCTCCATATCCTTATACCACCCCTTAGGCACAACCAGCGCGCTGGAAAGATCGGGAAAAATGACGCCATCAAAAAATATTTTGATTGATGAAATGGCCATGGTTTGGTGCTTGTTGTTAATGATTTTTTCAGTCCAGTATAACAACGTTAGATCGTCGTTAATATCGGAAAACTGATTTTTCAAGCAGGTTGATAATCTCACTAACACGGAATGCCCCAAGAAGTGACTGTTGGCGATGTTTAATTCGTCTTCGGGTATTTCGATAACCGATTTCATCTGATGTGGCCACTTGCCAAAACGCGTGGCGCCAAAAACAATTCCCTTATCATCTGGGCGCACCATGGAGGGCATAAATAAATCAATATTGGTGTGAGTGCGTAAAGGTACCGCCATCTCGGCTAGGAATTCACGTTCGGGCGTGCAGCCCGATTGAATAAAACAGACCGCATCGACATTGGAATATCGGCCGCGCTCAACTGCAATTGATAACAGGGTACTTAGTGAAGCGCGCGGGGCGGTAATTAACGGTAACCAATTAAAATCACGTAATAAATTGTGACGCAATAAATCGCGCTCGTAAGGAACGGTGCAAACGATTTCGTGATTACGATAGCGCATTTGTTGCACACTACGAATAGTAGTGTAGGTTTTAGCGCTGTCCGGACTAGCAATAATTACGGTTAAAATTTTCGGTTGAACTAACATGGTGGGGCTCCAATTTAAAATTTCAAATTGAAAATTTAAAATTATTTTTTGTGCCCCTCCCAGAACAGGTCATAATGACAGTAAATCAATCGTTTTGCAAGCGCCATCACTGTCATTACGGGCTTGATTGTTCCTTTAGGAACTAACGACTCCAACCGCAAGGTTGCGAGAAGTACCCGGAATTTATGTAAAAAACTCCAAATTCCGATGACTCCAATTAAGACAATTTCTCCTGTCCTTGTATTTCAGCTGGTTTTTGGCATTATAAAGATATGAAAATTGCGGTCGTAATTCCGGCCTACAACGAATCCAAACATATCAAAGCATTACTTGAGCAAATGCCGCAGTTTATTAATGGGCACGAACTGTGTGCGATTGTGGTTGACGACGGTTCAAAAGATGACACCTCAAGGCATGCCAAATCGGTTAAAGGCGTGACGGTACTTAGGCACGTTACAAATCTGGGCAAGGGGGCAGCGGCCAAAACCGGTTGTGATGCGGCATGCAAAATGAAAGCCGACGTCATTGTGTTAATGGATGGCGATGGCCAGCATCGGGTAAACGACATTCCCAAAATGGTGGCGCCAGTTTTGGAATCACGATCAGCGTTAGTAATTGGTTCCCGTCCGCGATGCAAGGCGATGCCGATGACCATGCGTTTTGCCAATTGGTCGCTCTCGTTTTTGTCTCAAATGCTATTTAACATTCATGTCAGAGACACTCAATCCGGTTTTCGAGCATTTCCCGCCGAAATTTATCCGCAAATTCGCTGGCGATCTAGTGACTATGGCATGGAGACCGAGATGCTGATATTATCAACTTATCGTCGCATCCCCTGTCACGAAGTCGAAATCGATACAATATACTTAGATAATTTTAAAGGCACAACGGTTGTTGATGGTTTGCGTATCTTGCGAACGTTGTTGAAGTGGAGGTTATTATGGTCTCGGGAATTCAAATCATTGGAGTCCTTTTTGGTTTAGTTTTAAGCTATTTTACTTATTTAGCCTATAAACGCACCCAATTTACCATTCGCGAATATTTAGGATGGCAGACTATTTGGGTTTGTTTTGTTTTAGTTACTCTTTACCCGAACATGTTTCAAGTTTTTAGTAGCAATTTAGGCACGGCGCGCGCTTTTGACCTTTTTTCGGTACTCGGGTTTACGGTTGTTTTGGGGATTTCGTTTTACACTTACGTTAATTTGGATCGTTTGCGAAAAACTTTAGAGAAAACGATTCGCGATTTATCATTAAGGGAAATTGATGACAATAAAAAAACAAAGAAAAATTAGCGTTATTACCCCTTCTTTTAATCAAGCTGATTTTTTACGCCAAACTATCGAAAGCGTAATCAACCAAGAAGGGGATTTTAAGATTGAATATATTGTGATGGACGGCGGTTCCACCGATCATTCCGTGAAGGTGCTACAAGAGTATGAGACAAAGTTAAAGCAATCTAACCTGGTTGATTTTATTTGGCATAGCGAAAAAGATCACGGGCAGTCAGATGCGATTAATAAAGGGATGCGTATCGCATCTGGAGACATCATTGCCTACATTAACTCGGACGACACTTATTGCGCGGGTGCGTTTGATCAGGTAGTTAAGGCGTTTTCAGATCATCCCAAATCACTATGGGCTACCGGATACTGTCATATTATTGACGAGAATGGCCGGTTGATTTCGAACTTGGTGACGCGATACAAAAACTTCTGGTTGAAGCGATATTCTTACGTCACGCTGCAGGTTTTAAATTATGTTTGCCAACCCGCCACCTTTTGGCGTCGAGAAGCTTTGGATCAGTTCGGCTTTTTTGATGAAAGTCTGCACTACACTATGGATTATGACTATTGGTTAAAAATTGGTAAGGTAAACCGTCCGGTGATTATCAAACAATTTTTGGCCAATTTTCGTATTCACAGCGCCTCTAAAGGCAAAACGGCCTACATTAAGCAGTTTGACCAAGATTATTTGAGCGTAAAAAAGTATTCCAGTAATAGTTTTTTGATCTTTTTGCATTTTGTCCATAACGGCTTAATTAAGCTCGCGTACCGGATGACAAAGTGATGGCTAAGAGCGAGATTGATTTAGGGCCGAAGCCGCGTCAGATAAAAAGCGTGCTAATGGTGATTCCGTATTTTGCACCGGCATGGAGTTACGGTGGGGTGGTACGGGTAGCGTATAATCAAGCTTGCGAATTGGTAAAGCGGGGGATAAAGGTAACGGTGGCTACCTCTGACGCCGGAGACGCACCTCATCGCATTAACAAAACCGCAGAGACTATCGACGGCATCCAAATTGTTCGTTTTCGTAATCCCAGCAACAATTTGGCGAAATTTCATAACTTTTATCTACCGTTCGGGTTTGCGGGGTGGATGAAAAAAAATGTTAAAAATTTTGACGTAGTGCACTGTCACGATTATTTTACGGTCCAAAACATCATTACCAGTCGTGTTTGCGTTGCAAATGATGTGCCATACGTGGTCCAACCTCATGGTGTGTTATCATTGGTTAGTCGCCAAGCCAAACTATCGTGGGTCAAAACTACATTTATTCGGTTATTTCATCGCATTGTTGATCGTGCGAACGCGGTCATTGCGCTTTCACCCAAAGAACTATCAGATATTTCAGTACTTTATCCGAGTGTCAAAAGTAAGGTGGTCGTTGTTACCAATGGAGTGGATCCATTAGAATTTTTAGATGTGCCAAAAGTTAACTTGGTGCAAAAATTTGATCTTGCGCCGGAGTCAAAAGTGATTTCGTTCGTGGGGCGAATTCAGTACATTAAAGGACTGGATATTGCTTTTCAGGTTATCAAACAATTAAAAAAACCCGGCATGAACGTGGTTTTTTTGATTATTGGCCCGGATGAAGGTGAAAAAGCCAATTTAGACAAACTTGCCTTAGAATTGAAAATCTCAGATAATGTAATATATACTGGTTTATTGTCGGGCAAAGAAAAACTATCTGTAGTGAAAAGCTCCGATTTGTTTTTGCTGATGTCGCGATCGGAGGGTATTCCTATGACCGTTCTTGAAGCTTCGGCGTTAGGGGTGCCGGTAGTTTGTTCCAAAGATTGTAATCTACCCGAGATCGAACAGATGGGCGTTGGTAGGGTAGTGGATGACGTTGGGTCAGCCGTTGAAGCGGCATCACAAATATTAAGCAATACTGATCTGCAAAAGACATTGCAAAAAAATACGGTTCGCTTTGTAGACCACTTTTCTCTCTCAAATTCGGTATCAAAATTAATTAAAACATATCAAATATGATGAACACCTATCTATCAGCATTAATTATCATTGCCGTTTTGGGATTGTGCTCGGTGACTGCCTATTTGCCGTTAATTCTCATTTTCAAAGACGCCAAAATGGCGCAAAAATTCACCGTTCCGGTCTCTATCTCCGCCCAAATTTTGTTTGGCTACATTTTTTATAATTTGAATATCATCAAATATTACCCGGCGGCTTGGTTGATACTGGTGTTTGTGGTAAACGTATACGCATCTTTTGTTTTAGAAATTAAGATGAAAGACATTGTTGCTCGGATCAAACGATGGAAGCCTCGCCAAGTGGGGTGGGTGGTTGCGATACTAATTCCGTTGCTTTATTCGCGCTGCTACGACGCATATAATTTTATGTATCCCGGAGCAAACGATACTTTTGGCCATTATGTGTTGTTAGATAGTTTAAGAACTTTGGGGCGTTTAAGTACCGGGTATTACGCGCCAGGGTTTCATATATTTTTATTTCCTTTATTTCATTTTGTTAGCATCACCGAGATTTTTCGATATGCCGGACCAGCGATCGGGTTGATCTTTCTGCTGTCAGTTTATTTATTGCTGAGAGACACCTTTAAGCATCAAATAATGATGATACTTTTGCTTCTGCTGCTGGCTTGTCCGATTTATAACCAACTTACTTTGCAAACGATTAGCTTTTTCTCCTCAGTTCTAAGTTTTATGCTATTTGTGCCCTTGCTTTATCTAATTTATTCAGTCAAAACAGTTGGCTTTTTACGTTCAGTGGCACTGGGACTGTGGTTTTCGGCCGCGCTGGCAATTACGGTGCCGTATTTTTTTGTTCAATACATTCCGGCTCTGTTGGTTGCGACGCTGTTGGGCTTTATTTTTAAGCGTCGGTGGAATCACGACTATTTCAAGTATTTGGTAACGTTTGTCGCTATCGCAGCCATCGGCTTACTGCTATCGTTTGGTCATGTTTATTTGCAAGCCACAGTTTTAAGCAGATACGGCGGATTCCCGAACGTTGCGGTATCATCTACCACTTCCGACGGCCAGATTGTATTGGAGTCAAATCAGGCTCCGAATACCTTTACCAGCAGTCCGCCTAGCATAAGTAGCAAACCGAGTGGTTTTGTTAGCAGCAAATTTTATAAACGATATATTGCCCCCGCAATACGTACCGGCAAAGATTGGGTCAAAATTAAAAACATTCGGCCGATGAATAATATTCTCTCAGTCGGAGCGTATTTATGGATGATTTTGTCGCTTGGGTTGCTAATTTATGCGTTAATTAAAAAACGCCTGCCACTATTTATCATTTCCATATTCTGTTTGGTGTTGGGTTTCTCCACCCAAACCGGAGTATTTGAATTGATGTTGTATCGCGGACGAAGCGGGTGGTATCTGCTGCTGTTGTCAATACTCGGGCTTACTTATGCCTTTGACGAATTCTACCGTCAGAAATTCCGCATTGCGCTTTATATCTTATTAGTGGCTCTGTGGGTATCACCGTTTATTTACCCGGCTCATTTTTATCGCGGATATTATACTTCCGGGTTTGATGAAAGTGCCAAAATTGCCCGTGATTTTCCAAGCAGTCATATTTTGCTTTTAGCCAATGATAGTTGCCGTGATTTTACAATGATGTCTGAGCGTTTAGCTTACGGCAAGCTTAACGATGAAAATTTGAAAAAGAATTATGGTACCGATCAGGTTTTTCTGATTTTTGAAAAACAGCCGTACCCTACTAATCCGGTGTTAGCCCAAATTGCGGTAGCAGATGCCAAAGGGTTGAGCTCGTTTGATGCCAAGCAAGAAAAATTGAAACAAAAAAATGAAGCGAATAATCAGAAAATTAAATCGATGGAACAATTTGGCCAATACCAACTATACTATGAAAATGAAGATTTACAGTTTTATCACTTGGTTAAAAAATAATGATCTTAAATTTGCTTATTACCCTATCAATTTTTTTGTTATTTATTGCTGTGGTTACACTCGCGGGGCAAAGGGTATGGCGGTTGGTATTTAATTTACCCGAAAGTAAGTTGTTTGTCGTCGCGTCTTCGTATCTTATTGGCTTGACCATATTCGTACTCCTACTTGAGTTTTTGGGCATATTAAGGTGGTTTAACGGCTGGACTGTTTCAATTGCCGCTGTGGCGATGTTTCTAGTCGCTCTGGGCGAAATTAAACAACTGCGCAAACGCCGCATAGACCGCCGGAATATTTTAGCGGAAATTAAGAAACAAAAATGGCTGCTTATCCCGTTGATTATCTTAGCCGGTGTAAACATTTTAGCTTGTTTTGCGCCTGCCACTGCCTGGGATGAGGTGGCTTATCATTTACCCGAAGCAAATTACATCGTTCATCAATCCGGATTCGTTTTGCCGCTAGGCGGGTCGAAATTTTATGGCAATTTGCCAATATCCATGGAGACCCTCTTTGCGTTTGGAATGATGGTTAAAGGTGTATCGTTAATGCATTTGCTGCACTTTAGCTACTTTTTGGCGATGATGGTGGCAATTATTGGGTTCTTGCACAAGAGGTATTCGCTCAATACCGGCCTTATTGCTGCTATATTGATATTTTTTGTGCCTCAACTAATCGAGAACGCCACTAGTGGTTACATCGACGCAGGCGAGGCGGTGATGGAGGTAATGGCTATTTTATCGATGACAGCGTGGCTTGAATCAAAATCCGAGCGTTATATTTGGTTATCCGGATTCTTTTTTGGGGCAGCAGCGGGAATCAAATACTCGGCTTTTTATGGTATTTTGACCACAGTGGTGGTGGTAGCAATATTCTTAACGGTTCGTCGTCAGTGGTCGGCGAAATTTCTTAAAACTATGTTGTATTTTACCGGAATCGCCGCGCTGGTAGGTGGGTTTTGGTACGTCAAAAACTGGATCGTATTTCATAATCCCACCTATCCGCTAATTTTGGTTCACCCGGGATATACCGATAATGAAATTAATACCTTAAACGCGGCGATCAAAAACTTCTCAGTTCCGCGCACGTTGACCAATTTTCTACGTATTCCGGAGATATTTTGGCAGAATACCGCCGGATATTATAATCTATTCATCTTTTCATCATTTTTCGCCCCGTTTGCCCTTCTCAATCCTAAAAATCGTCGCACTACACTGCTATTGTCTTCCTTGGTCGTAGTCGACATTGTGGCGTGGTTTTTTGTCATTAGTCACCAACAGCGATTTTTGTTTCCGGCGTTGGTAGTACTATCAATTTTATCTGCCATCACTTTGTCAAACCTAAAGCCGATTGCCTACAAAGTCGGTGGAGTTATTCTGATCGCGGTAGTGATAATTAACAGTCTAAATCCTTTTGTTCCGACCAGACGTATTCTAAATTCCCTATTTTATGATACATTTAAGGTGGAAGAAGCGGCGTACGCCACCGGGCGCATTGGTGAAAGCGCCTATTTGCGTTATAAGCTGGGCGATTTTGCACTGGTGACGGATTACATTAACCATCATTATCAAGGTGTCGTAACGTTGAATATTTGGAATCACACCGCTCAGTATTATTTAGAAAACGGTAATAGTTACACCTATGCCGTCCCTAGCGATTCAGATTATGCCGGTTTTATCAGCCAAAATAAGATCAAATTACTGGCGGTTGACGTGCGATTGCGCCAAAAGTTTATTGACTTAAAAAATTGGGGCGCTTATACCGATAACGGAATTGCCCTTGAGCAGTATTTTATCAGTCACGCTACATTAATAGTAAATAACCCTAACAGCCAATTATACGAGATTAAACCATGAAAAATACTTGCCCGCTTTGCCAGAGTCAAAATTTAACGTCCGTTCAGTCGATTTCTACGCGTAGTATTAAATTTTTGTATCGGATTTCTTTGAAACTGAATATCGAAATGCCCAAAGAGATTTCACGAGTTAATCTGATGCAATGCGAGGGATGCCAACTGAGATTTTATACTCCGGCGATTGTGGGCGACGGTGGTTTTTATCACAAATTATCTGCAATTCCTTGGTATTACGCTCAGCATAAAGATGAATATGATTATGCCAAAAAACTGATTTCTGAATCTGACCATGTGTTAAGTATCGGTAGCGGCAACGGGTATTTTTCTAAACTGATTCCGACTAAAAAATATGTTGGGTTAGAGATCAATAAAGAGGCGGCCAAGCAAAATCCTCAGATCTTGATAGAGGATATCGCCACTCACGCTAAGTCTAACGCCGAAAAGTACGACGTGGTTTGCTCTTTTCAAGTATTGGAGCATATCGAAAATCCGCGCGAATTTTTACAGTCTGCGGTGAAATGTTTGAAAAAAGGTGGCACGTTAATAATGTCGGTGCCAAGTGAAGATAGCTATGTTGGCGAAATTATTAATGGGGCATTAAACCTACCGCCTCATCATCAAACCAGATGGACGGATGGCGCACTAGCCGGGATAGCTACCTTGTTTAATCTTGAAATGAAGGACATTTATCACGAAACCCTGCCACCAACCCAGTACAAACTGTATTTGCGGACGATCTTTATGAAAAGTTTTTACAAATTATTTTGGCGTAAACAGCGTGTAGTTGATACTTCGATTGTGTTTTGGCTGTCGCTAATTAAAGCAGAAGTTTTGGCATTGTTTTTCAAGCGCGGAATGTCGGTAAAAACGGCACCGTATGGGCATACCGTCACCGCGGTTTATATTAAAAAATAAGGTGGAGTGATGGCTCGATCGCAAAAAACAGCTCAACCAATTTTAGCCATTGTGGTGCCGTGCTTTAACGAAGAAGAGGTGCTTCCTACCACCATTGCCAAGTTATTAAAGGTGGTTGATGAACTAAAATGCCAAAAATCGATTCACAATGACAGCTTTTTGTTTTTGGTTGATGACGGGTGCAAAGACTCTACATGGCAAATTATTACTCAAACTAACCGCCAAAACGATCGGGTTAAAGGACTAAAGTTAGCCAAAAACGTCGGGCATCAGAACGCACTGCTGGCCGGGCTGTTGTCTGTTAAAGATAAAGCTGATTGTGTAATTTCGATTGATGCCGATTTGCAACAGGATCAAAAAGCGATCCATCAATTTGTGCAGAAATATCTGGATGGAGCAGATATTGTTTATGGCATTAGGTCTAATCGCCAAACCGACAGTATGATCAAAAAGCTGACGGCGTTATTCTTCTATCGATTCATGAAATTAATGGGCACGGGGGTGATTCGCAATCACGCCGACTATCGCTTAATTTCTAAACGTGCTTTGGACACCTTGGCGGAATATCAAGAAACAAACCTGTTTTTGCGTGGCATCGTTACCGACCTTGGGTACGAAACAGCGATTGTCTATTTTGACGTTACAGATCGCGCTTTGGGTAAATCCAAATACAATATGCGAAAGATGATTTCCTTTGCCTTAAACGGGGTGACCTCGTTTAGCGTGGTGCCGCTGCGGGTGGTGGCACTAATCGGTTTTATAATTTTTCTACTTAGTCTGATAATGGGTGGATATGTTTTGTATGAATCGGTAGTAGTGAATCACACTGTTCCGGGATGGGCATCTACTGTACTGCCGATCTACTTTATTGGTGGGGTGCAGCTACTCTCTTTGGGAGTGGTGGGTGAATATATTGGCAAAATATATCAAGAAGTCAAAAAGCGCCCACGATTTATTAAAGATGAGGAGATTTGGTGATATACAGAGACATCTTGTTGTATCTATTTTATGTAATTGTGAGCTCGTATGGATTATTTCAAATTAAAAATGCGGGTGGTGGATATTTTGGTTTCCCATTTTTATTCGGACTGTTTTGCTACGGTGCCGGTTTTGTGATTTGGATTATTATTCTTAAACTTAATCCGCTTTCAACCGCCTTTCCGATTGCCGCCAGTTCTTTGATTATCGCTACACAGCTGGTAGGTTATTTTGCACTTGGCGAAAAATTCAGTTCGTTAAAACTAGTCGCCATCTTGTTGGTATTAAGCGGCATTGTGTTATTTTATTTAGATGGGCGAAAGGGGTAATAAAAATGTCGAAAGTGGAACAGCAGGCCAAGCATTTTAAGAGCGTATCCGAAAAATATTTTACTAGTCGTCAGCTACCCAACCATTTGCTGTTAAAAGATCTAATGTGGGGTCATTTTTTGAAACGCCATCAATCGATCAAAAAAGATCAGATGTTGGTGTTAGAGCCGTTGTGTGGGTACGGAGAGGGTAAAGAAATCCTTGAAGATCATCTAAAAACCAAAGTGGTTTATGAAGGTTTTGATATCAGTGAGTTCTTGGTGGAAGCGGCGCAAAAAAAACATCCTGACAGTCGAATTTTTGTCGGTGATGCCACCACTTTTAAGCCGACGAAAAAATACGATTTAATTATTGTGATCGGCGGATTGCATCATGTCCCTGACTACGTTGAGACCTTGATGGCTAGTTTGAGCGATGGGCTAAATAAAGGCGGTTATTTTATTGCGCTTGAGCCAACCCAAAATAACCGATTGTTTAAGCGTATTCGGGCCAAAACATATCAGAAAAATGATTTTTTTGATGAAGAGACCGAGCGCGCTTTTGACTTAAAAGATCTAAATAAATTAATGTCAGATCATCGCTTAGAGGTTATAGATCAAATGTACCCCGGATTGTTGTCATATATCTTATTTTACAATCCGGATGTATTCCCATGGTTAAACATTGGCGGGAAATGGCTGGTAAAGGCTAGTTTTGCGGTTGATAAATTATTTATGCGAAATCTAATTGGTCGCAAACTATCATTTGCCACGTTAACTCTGGCCCGGAAAGTGGATTAAATGCAGCAGCTTGGCACCTTTTATCAAAAGCATCATTACATCGTGGCGTTTGCGGTAATTTTGGTGTTTTGGGCGTTGTTTTACGCCATTACCGGCACATACAAATCTGGTTTCCATCTAACCGACGATCACGAAATTATTGAACTCTATCACAACGCCACCACCGCCAGTTTGGGCTTTATTAATCACGCATATGGCTATATTCACTCCGATATTTTTGGTACCGGCCGGTTTAGACCGTTTTATTACACTTTTCGCTTTATCCAAATTGCGGTGCTCAAAACCGATCAACGCGTTTGGTCAATTTGCTTGGCCGGTCTGGCGGTAATCACTTCGTTTTTCTTTTATGTTTTTGCCAAAAAACTGACTAAATCCACGGTGCTTGCCGCGCTATTTGTGGCTTGGTTGTTAGTGGGGCGGCAAATGGCGATTTGGTGGCGGCTGGGTCCGGCCGAAACCATCGGTACGGTGTTGTTATCGGTTGCGCTGTTGTTGATGATTTTAGCCGCACAACACCGACGATATCGCCTGTGGTACGAGATATCATTCATCATCGCCATTACCTTAATGTCGCTGGTCAAAGAGAGCTTCGTGATGGTAATCCCGGGAATGATCGCATTAAAATACTTTTTACAGATAAAAGATGGGCGAAAATTAAATACGGTTGATTATCTCTGGTTAGTGGTGCCGCTGCTGGTTGGTCTGGCCGAGATATTGTTTATAAAATTTGGGATGAAAATGGGTGGGTTAAGCTACGCCGGTGTGGAAGGATTTATGCCGCTGCGCTACTTCTTTATTTTCCGCACTATTTTAGGATTTAATGGCTGGTCGTTAGTTGCTTTGGCGGCGGTGTTGTCGATATTAATCGTCGGAGTTTCGAGCAGTCAAGAGCTGATGACGCGATGTCGGCGGTTGGTGGTGGAATTAAGATGGCCAATTTTTATCGTGTTGTTAATCATCCTGCCGCAATCGGTGTTATACGCGAAATCTGGCATCAATGCCGACCGCTACATTTTGCCGTCAACGCTCGCTTTGGGCTTGGGGGTGGTGTGGCTGATGCAAAAGCTGAGAGATGATAAGCAAAACTACTGGCTCTATTTGGCGCTGGTGATAATTAACGTGTATTTTTTATTCGGGGCGCTTCAAACCACTTTGCTAAAAGCTAAAAGTTACTCTGCGGAAGGGCAAGAAACCCGAGCGATGTTGCAATCGATTAAACTCAACACTGGTGCATCAAGCAATGTGGTAATTGTTTCTGATCCGTCGGTCACACCGGAGTGGAGCTCGTCAATCAAAACTTTTATATCCACCGAATCGGACCGAGCCAATCTTTACGCGTTGCCGATATCAAACAACGCCGCACAGCAGAGTACATTCCAACAAAATCCAAGCAGTTTTTGCGGTAATAAATGTTCCGTAAATATCACAGACACCTCAAAAATAGACGCGGTGCTGGTTTTCTCGGATGTGCTGACGCTTTTTCAAGCCAATCCCCCAAGTTGGTTTAATTTGTCAGATTTTAGCTGTCAGATATCCGGTAATTATTTGCAATTTACACTGTGTGTCCGAAAATAATTGCTATCGCCTAAACCCATTTTTTAATGACTCCCCTCGTAAAGTCATCGTGCCATTCGGATACGGTGTACATGGTAGCGTGGCGTACCAACATTGATCACCATTAACCGGGGACCAAACTGTTCCGGTACCCAAGCGATCTTCGACCGCGGTGACGGGGTAGTCGGCGGGATATTTTAGGTGGAGTTTAACGATGGAGTATGAGGTAAAATGATCGTTAGTGTAAATTAAACAATATACAATGCTAACAATGCCAATAATAATCGTCGCCCGTGGAATTCGGCGACAGACTAAATACAGCGGGTACGAAATTAGCATCATACTGCTAGCGGCAATAAATCCTTGCCCAAATCTAAAAGATGGGGCACTAATCAGCCAAAAAACCACCCCGCCAATTACACTAATGCCGGAAATTATGACAAGCGCGTGTTCCTGAATAAATCCGGGGCGTTTTTTTGCCATTATCAACAATCCAATTAGGTTGATGAAGCTTAGTGCCGCAATTGCCCACAAATAATTTATTAAATATTGCGGTTGATTCTGATACCAAGTTGGAAACCAGCCGCGGATGCCCTGGTTAAAATAATCGTTTGAAGTGGCGTGGGGAACTTTGGCCCACTGTTCGATCGATTGTTGCACCGCTACCGCATCCGTTTTGTTTAGCTGCCAATCTGGGTGCATGAAGTTGAGATAGGTTGCCGGGTAGGTGATGTATCCTGATTGAATATAATTACGAACCAATGCGGGAATAATCACCGCCGACATTATCGCAACCATTACCAAAACCGCCCGCCATCGTTTTTTAACCACCTCTCGGATCAGTAAGTAAAGAGGAATAAGCAAAACAGTAATGACAGATAGCTTTAGTGTAAGAGTAAAACAAGCCATCAAAATTATTACTTTATCATCTAGTTTCTCAAGCACGAAAAGAATGGATAGGACTACAAAAATGGCGGCTGGGACGTCTGGTGATGGCGTGGCTACATCGGTGGTAAATAGAAAAAACATTAGGGGTAGGGCGCACAATTTGGCAATGGTGGAGATATCCGGCTTCTTAAAATTCCAGTTTGTAAGCAAATAAAGCGTTGACATTAAAATAAGCCAGCCGTTGATTACGTGGAATGATTGCGTTTTAAGAAAACTGAAACTAAACAGCGCTCCGGAAACAAACCACCCGCTACTCATTGCCAATCGAAAGTGTAAATTACCCAAACCGGGCACAGTGCCAAACTGCTCTAGCCAGCGAATCGCTTGGGCGTGATACAAGCCGGTGTCGTAATTTTGTATTGGTTGAATTGTTTGGGTGATGAAAAATGCGGCAAAAATTAAAAACAGGGGAGCAATCCAGATCATATCGCGCTCTAGCAGGCGTCTAAAGCCCGCTGAGGCGATTTTTAGGTATCTTTGCGGATAAATGGCTATCAGTAAAATTGCCAGTGCCAGAGAGGCCGCAGAAGCCCATCCGCTAATCGGCATGAAAAGGGATAATAATGTCGCTAACGCGGTTAAAATAATGAATCCGACAATAGTAGTAGAGGCAAACCGCGGAATCGGTTGTTTACAAAACCGTACCCCAACTACAAACGAAATTAGGGTGATATAAATCCAAATTATTATTGTCGCGAGCATAGTATTTCTTTTGGTGTATGTTTTAATTTTAGATTATATAGATTCCGGGTCAAGCCCGGAATGACAAAGGAAAATTACCAAAATCTATCATCTATTTTCCATCCCCAATCTTCCGAATTGGTTGACAAGGGGGCTAAAATAAAGTAAGATATGGTTTATCGTCGCAGGTGTGCGATCTGTAATACACGCTTCCTTAACAAATCGATCCCAAAGGGGGAAACGTCATTGGATCAAAACCGAGTGATGCATGTGACTGATCGGGAATGGGATGTTCTGCGCTGCCGATACCCGGACCGGGGCGGCCTGATTGACGAGTACGTCGCGTGCTACAATGCGGCGCGACAACCATTGACTGTCCCGGACAACACCACTCACGTGGTGATGTTGACCGGCACCTACTGTGGGCCAAAGACCGGCCCGCGTGAGCACGCTGACACCGAAGAGAACGCGGATCGAATTCGTGCCGCTGTCAGAATGGTACTCGAAGCTGCGTCCTGTCTCCCCACCCTCGTGATCGATGGCGAGACCGAAGAGGAGATCGAGAGTCGCGGCATCGCTGTCTCGGCTGGTATGCCCGCCGACGCGATCACTTACCTCGATTGCGGCCCAACAGGGTCGGCAAACACCGGTACTCAACTTCAGGTTCTGGCAGATTACCTGCGATACGAGACTATCGGACATGTTGTGCTGGTGACGACGGATTACCATGTTCCTCGGGTATTCCGCACCGCACGACACTGGATTGGTGGTCTAACCAGCGTGACACGTGAAGTCGTTGGTATCCCGTCTCTGATGGGATACGGCTACAACGTCAGACTGTCCAAGGTGCTCGAAGGCGAGATCGAGCGCGTCAAACGCTATTCCGCGTCGGGAATCATCTCGCCCATACCCTAGGAGGGGGACAATGTCGCCCACGACGAGGTTGTTTGGGCTGACCAACGCCGCCTTGCATGACTTTGGTGTAGGGTTGTGGCTGACGTACCTGCTGGCAAAGGGACTCGATGTCCACGTTAGCTACTGGTGCTATCTGGCGGGCATGGCGTTTTCGGTGCTGCCAGACGCCGACATTGTGGTCGGCGCCTTGCTCAAGAGAATGGGAGTGAAGATCAAACACCATCGCGATCTGTTCCACTTCCCCATCCTGTTCGTCCCTGTGGTGGTGGCTGTCACGGTGCTGATCGCTCAGTGGCTGCACGGAAACCAGTTGTTCTGGGGGTTGCTGGCATTCACTTGCCTGATCATGCACTTCGTGCACGACAGCACAGGCGAGGCGAATGGCTGCGGGCTAACCTGGCTCGGGCCGTTTTCGCCAACTTTCTACCGACTGTTCGGCACCGCAAACGGGCGGCGTTATCTCGTCCGGGCAATACCTGGAGACGTGGTGCTGGGCTATTACTCCAAGACGGTAGACGAGTGGCTGATAGAGTACTACGTCAGACTGACCCCGGAGGCGTTGCTCGGACAATGGTTGTTCGTCTCTGGAGTGGTGCTGGCACTCTTCTCCTGACCAGCTGATGGTTGCTCCAAAGCGGGTGCTTGCTAGCGCAAGTGCCCGTTATTTTTTTGCCAATTTTGGCAATCTTTAATCGCTAATAGTAAATGCTGGCTAAACACGCCGGCCTTTTTTTGGGCATCATCTTCAGATAAAAATCCGCTGGCCCACAATGGCACCCAGCTGCTGATACGCATCATTTTGTAGATGTATTTGTAAGTGTCCTCTATCTCAACTTTAGTATTAACCAACTTAGCCAAGCTATGGTCCAAATCATATAAATTTGTGCACAAAGTAACGGCCGGGTGTTGGTTGATGTAGACATTTGGCGCAAAAGAGAGCACCGGCTTGCCGTGCATTAGCGCTTCAATGCCGATGGTAGAGTTGTAGGTTAAAACCGCTTTGGCATGATGAATAACCTCCCATGCCGGGATTTGTGGCGAAATTAAACGCACGTTTGGTAGTGAGGCAATTTGACCAAGGAATCGCGCCGGAAAATGTTTACGCCATTTTGGATGTTCACGCACATATAACAGGGTGTTATCGGGTAAGACTCGGCTGATGGCCTCAATAATTAGTGATTGATTGGCGTATGGTTGCGAACGCAGCACTATGGTAGATTCGGTTGGCAGCTGCAATCCTAAAAACAGATACGATGCGGTGGGGTCAAACTGCTTTTCCAGTCGTCTTTTTAGCCATTTTTCCTCAAACCACAGCCACGGCTGAGACAAAGCCATTTTAATAAAATTGGGGTAGCGGTAAAAATGAGCGATGCGAGCGGAATAAAACTTTAAGGCGCTGGCTTTGTGGGTTTCCGGATATTGATACGGCGGCCTTTTGTTTTTAATAAAATCTCGCACAAACTCTTTGGCTTGTTCTAGTGTAACGTCTGTATTCAAAACCGCTTCTGACAATCGCTCTTTGCCGAACTCGAATTGTTGGCTGAATAAGCTGTTGGCCAAAAAACCTTCGCCATGACGAATGAAAACCAAATTATTTTTCAGCGCTATCACCCGTCCAAATTCCGCTTCGGCCTCAGGAGATTGATCGCAAAAAATAACGTCATACCCGTTCTTTTTGACTAAGTTCTCTAGGTAGACAAATTTCTCTACTAATAATTGATGATTATTAAGCTCTTTTTCCGGTACGGTTATGCGACGAGTATCTTGAGTTTTGGTGACCTGAATAATGTCCGAATAATAGGCGTGATTTAGGGTAAAATTATATTCGTTTTCAATGCGAGCCGCTTCTCGGTGGAAATCAGTTATTTTGCGATGATGTTCAAAGAAAAAATGATGATGTTGCGTCCGATCGCACTTTTTTTGCGCATCGCTAAAATAGGTAAACTCAAGTTGAATTTCTTTTGATAAGCACTCTTTTTCCAAATCCGCCAAAAAATACGGATAAAACTGGCTGTGGTTTTGCCCGTCAACGTATTTATTTAGAATCCACAATACTTTAATCACTGTTTATCTCGCTTTTAAGCTTATGATACGACAAAAAATGGAAAAAGGAAGCGGTTTGCATTCGGAAAACGATTCGGGTTTGGGGGAAGAACAGGTTGCCAAGGTAGGTTACAATCATAATCGAGATGATCCCAGAGATGGCGGCGCCGATTACTCCAATGCGTGGGATCAATATCAAATCGAGCGCCAAACTGACTATCGCGCCCGCCAAATCTTTATACAGGATGAATTTTTGCAGATTTTCGGTGTAGAACCATTTTGACGCGGCAAAATCGGAGAACATAAAAACATTCGTCCAAATGTAAATCGATAACACCGTGGCGGCTTGGCTAAACTGATCACCATAGAGTAAATGGATAATTTGATGGGCAAAAATGGTAATTGGCACGGCTATTACCACCGCCATCAAAATCATAAAGTTATAAAGCATTTGCAGCCGATGCAGGTATAGTTTTTCGTTTTGCTGTTTGGAGTAGATGATTGCCGGGAAGACAGAGGCGGTGATGGCGATGGCCACAAAACGCAATGATTCGGTTAGCATGGTGCCAACGGAGTAGTTACCCAAAGCGGAATCGCTAATCAAATTACCTACCAATATTTTATCCACGCGTAGGTAAACCATACTCAATGCGCCTGCTGCCATAATTGGCCAGCAGTTGCGAAGCATCGTTTTGGCATAAGGAATGGTAAATTGCCAAGCGCGAAACGACTGTTTATCGTGCCAGTATGCCAGAATTATCCCGATGGCGCTTAAACCAAGTTCGATAATGCTGGCCAGGGCAAAGTAAATTAAAGAGGCGTGTGAAAGTATTAATGCTACTTTAATCGCGCTGGAAACAGAGAAAGCAATCAATCTAACTGTGACTGATTTTTGAGATTTCACTCTTGACTCGAACCATAATGAAATCACATCAAATGACTGGAAAATTAAGCCAACCGCCGAAACTGCTACCAATGCGGTGGTTAGAAAGTCGCGGTGTGACAGTATTAAAATAATTATTATTGCCAAAACCGAGGCGATTGAAGCGCCAACGAGGCGTAAGAAAAACGAGGTGCCCAGAACCTCACCTCTTTTTTCGGACATTCTGACCACGTCACGAATGACAATATCATTAAAACCGGGGTTGGCGATCACGCTAAATATAGCTACGAAAGAAATGGCGTAGTTCCATAATCCGTATTGGCTTGGACCAAGGTAGCGCGCTACCCAAACCCCAACAAAAAAACCCACGCCAATGCGCACAATATTATCCAGCATTATCCAAAACGAGTTGGCGATAATTTGGCGCAAACTGGCAGTTTTTAACATAGATTTGATGCTATCGATCATTTTTGGCGAATCCCATGTCAGTTAGGCGTTTGGCGATGGCGCCATAGATATTCTGGCTATTTTGTGCTTCGTTGACTCCAAATTGTTGGCGGTAAAGCAGATCTGTTGTTCCCGAAATGGTAGTCATCTCCACTGCTTTTAAGAATATGCGTAAATTATTTTCGTCATATTTATACTGACCGGTAAAAATCTGGGTCATCGCCTTAGCGCAGTCCGCATTTGTTTTGATGGGGAATACGCCCGGGGCGTACTGGTAAAAATCGTGGCCAAACATCAATACCGGTTTACCCCGAAAAATTCCTTCCCAACCTGCCGTGCCCATACCGGTTGCCACCGCTTGGGCGTGATCGATTAGCTCGTACGTGCTAGTTTTTACGGGCATTAACCGTACGTTCGGCATGTTTAGCAACTCTCGGAAATAACTAGTGGATCGGCAGCGAGCGTTTTGTGCCGGATGCTCTTTAATGTAAATCAAGACGTTTTTGGGCGCGTAATGTGACAGCAAGGTAGCAATTAAAACCTGGTTAACAAATTCGCCAGCACCAGGTGAAGTGGTTAATTCGGGCTGATAGTGCAACGGAAAGTAGATGTATTTTTGTTTTAGATCAGCTTTTGTGGTGTGTTGGCGATAAAACCAGTGTAAATAAGCCGTACTAATGCCAATTATCTCTCGTCGAGTATAAACGACAAGGTAAATGGGCAGGCGCTTGATAGTACGTTTTAAGGTGGTGAGTAATTTAATTATCACCTGAATTGGCTGAATTATTTTATGAATGGTAAAACGTTGGTTGGTATAACTTAGGGTGATTTTTGACCCGGGGGTAGGGTTAGAGTGGGAATAGTAGCTAAAAATCCGTTCGAATCGTTCAGATAACTTAATCGGTTTGCCTTTGAGCTGGCTCATTATTAAAGGTAAGTTGTCGATCGATTTTTGCCAATCATTAAGTAACAAAGAGGTATCATCAATTTGCGATTGGTGGGTAAAAAGGGTGGGAATGCCCTGCTTTTTGCAAATATCATAAATCACAAAGTCATATATTTCGTGTGGGGTGTTGGTCGAAAAAAATAAGTCAATGTGATTCTTTTTGATGTAATCTAGCCAAAATCGAAGGTGTTTCAAATACATTTCTTTGCGCATCTGATACGAGAGGGGACGCCGGACTTCCAGCCGGTCCATCATTTTTATTACCACTGTTTCAGTTTGAGAGTAAGACTCGATAATTTCTTCGTCTAACGGGGTAATATTATTCCAATTAACGTCGTAATCGGCAAAAAAGATAATTTTCTCCCAATCAAATCGATCGCATTTAACGTGTTTTGGCACCTTGGTTGGCACGTTGTTATAGATAGCAGCGCAGTGTTGCGCCTTAAAATCACGCAAAATTTTAAAAGTTACTTCGGACAGCTCCGGGTCGTCAAAGTCATTGATAATAATATTCATTTAATAATTTGTTTCCAGGTTAGTGGATTGCCTTTTTTAATGTCAGATTTAGCTTTTTTGCCTAAAACTTCGCCTATGAATTTTGGCGGTAAGCCATCACCGGGTCTGATGGACCGGACGTTGTCTGTGGTAAAAATCTCGCCCTTTTTAATATCAGCCACTACAAACAAAGATCGCCCTTGTTTTCGCTCAATCTTCATCCCCGGCGTTAGCTGATAGTTGACGTGACCGAGCGCTTTCTCAGCTTGACGGATTTCGTCTACCATTTTTTTGAATTCATTGGGTTCAAGCGAAAATGATGAGTCCGGGCCGCCCAAATGTCGGTCTAAAATAAAATGTTTTTCAATCATTGATGCGCCTAGCGCTACTGCCGAAATTGGTACTACTGATCCGGGGGTGTGGTCAGATATGCCGACCACGGTCTTGAATTTTTTCTTAATATCTACCATGGTTTGTAAGTTGACCTCATCCCACGGAGTTGGATACGCCGAAGTACATTTTAGGATGATAATTTGGTGATTTCCAACATTGTGGCAAGCATTAACGGCAGCGCGGATATCGGCTAGTGCCGCCACACCGGTAGCTAATATGACCGGTTTGTTTTTAGAGGCGATATGTTCAATTAACGGTAAATCAACAATCTCCGGCGAGGCTACTTTGTAACACGGTACGCCCATTTCAGCTAGAAAATCCACCGAACTAAAATCAAACGGGGTCGAAAAAAGCATCATTCCCAAATCCTCGGCCACCTTTTTCAATTTCGGTTGCCAATCCCAGGGCATGCTTACCTCGGCAAAAAGTTTGTGCATATTTTGCCCGGCCCAAATGGTGTCTTTAATCTGAAAATACTTGGTGTTTGCATCTAAAGTGATAGTATCGGCGGTGAAGGTTTGCAGTTTTACCGCATCCGCACCGGCTTCTTTCATGGCGTGGATGGTTTTGACCGCCAGATCAAACTTGTGCAGGTGATTCCCCGAAATCTCCGCTACAATTAGCGCCGGTTCCCCCGATCCAATCTTTCGGTGACCAATTTCAATCATTGATGCCTCCGCTAATGATGATCTCTTTGGCTTTTTCACCTTCGTTAAAGAGCAGGTCGATTGCCGACATATACGGCAGAAATTCGCCGAACTGTTGCTTGTAAATCGGATGGTTATAATGCTGAAAAATCATTTTAACGTTATTCTTTTTGTAATAATCCAAATCCAAAATTGCCTCAGCGCCGGCGGCGTCGTACAGCTCGGTGGCACCAATTTTATGGCAGATGTCAACAATGCGGGCGTTTCGTTCTGCGGGCGGGCAAATTTGAGACGAATATTTGACCGGGGTAGTAATGCCCACCTTTGCGCGCACAAACTCATTTAGCGCCACATTCAAATCAATTAATTTGGTAAAATCGCGCGCATAGATTTCACGTATCCCATCAATGTAATGGTCAAAATAAGGTGCTTTGCGGTAGCTGTTTTCAATCGATCCAAGGTGTTTACGTCGCCAATTTTCTTGATTATTGATTAAAGTTTGATTGATTACCTGCTCGTGCTCGCCTTTTTTTAACACTGGCACGGTCAACATTAGCTCGCCGGTGGCGGTTTTAATGCGATTGCGTTGCTGCCAACTTTTGCTCACAAATTGGACATCGTCAAAATAGACAAAAACGTCAGAAGACAGCATCAACTCAAAGTAGCCGAGCCATGGCAAATAGGTCGGTTGCATTATGGCGCATCTCATATTAACCTCGCGTAGATTTGTTATTCAATCACAATGTACGAAGCGTTGGGGACTAGAGGTGAGCGGCGAATGGCATATTTATCCAACTCAAACACCTCTTTGAAAGCCAATGTTTCACCTGGGTAATCGTGTAGATTTAATTCATCGAACCCGATGACTGTGCCTTTGGTAACGTGGTTTTTGAGCGCCACCAGGCATTCTTTGGTTGGGGCGTAGATATCAAAATCAAAATAGGCAATGGCCACAATGGTTTCCGGATTATTAATGAAATATTGGTGGACGGTTTTGGTAGCATCACCTTTAACGATCTCATATTTCTTGATGTGTGAGATTGGGCTTTCTTTTTCGTGATAGTCCAGTACTTTGGTTAAATACTCATCGTAATTTTCGGTGGTGGAAAAAGCTTGCTCCTTAATAATATCGGCTTTGCCATCTTTGGCATCGACAGATGGAAACCCGGAGAAGGTATCAAAACAAACAATTTTACGATTAAAGTTGAACGGTTCGTACATTCCTCTAAACGATTCAAACATTGCCAAGTTTCGGCCCCAACGAGTGCCGAATTCCATGGCTACACCGTGAACATTAATGATTCGCTGATACATCTCGTTCATAAATATAATACGAGACATAGTTTGGCGGTTTAAGAATAAGGACAAATTCTCTAATATCTCATTGTCCGGAATGGGGCAGTCACGAAATAGTTTTTGAAAATCCCGACGCAGTTCCGTTTCATGGTTAGCTGAGACTACCTTGGTGTGGATTGCCTTATTAGCCATTGATCTCCTTATTATTCTTTCAATATTCCAGTATATAATACATTGTTTTGAAAGATTTTGTAATAAGTCTATTTTCTGATCAATTCGCTAATGCGATTTGTTACCTCTTTGGTATCGTTTATCTCGAATTGATCGCCACTGACGTAACTTTTGTCCGGTAATAATGCAATATTGGCGTTAAATAATTTATTCAAGACCACGCGAAAGGTGTTAACCGATGAAATTTCCGGATAAAGCTGATCGTATTTTTGATCTGGGAAATAAAAAGTACTGAGGGTGGAAAATTTCTCAAGCAGAGCTGCGTCTGGCGCATCAGTAGTAGTTGGTAGGGCTTGAGTGATTTCGTGCCCTTCGTCTGATTGTAGAATGATGACCGGTTTGTCTCCCGGTTTGTTTAAAATTGTATCCACAATTTGTAATATATGCTGATTAACACACTGCAGATTATCCAAATATATCTCGACACTCTCTTGACTGATATCAGATTTGATATTGCATTTGGCATCGTAAACAAACGGGGTATGAGACGATAATGAATGCATAAAAACAAATTTTGGTGACGGATTATTTTTTATTTCATCAAGTGATTTTACGCGATAATTAAAAACGTGTTTCATTTGATAGTTGGTGATGGGCTTTTTAAGTGGTTCAGCCAACGTGCCCCTGAGCAAATAGTAAGTGGTGTAGTCCATTAATGTCATTGGTGCCATTTGCTTTGGTGATATCATATTGGGGTTACGGTTGGTGTCGGTCCACCAAGATCCGACGTTGTATGTCGAATAACCCATTTTCTGCAAGGTAAAGGTAACCCGATTATTGTCCAGCATCGCCAACAAATCACTGTCTTTAAACAGATCGTTGCTGGCTTTGGAATCATTAAAATCCATATTCATAATTGAAGTTAACGAATGCAAAGTACCGAAATAGTTGCTTGAGCTTTTGTCCGCATAATAAAAACCGCGCTTCTTTAGCTCGTCTGTAAACGCTGAATTATCATAACCGTACAAATTTTTTAAGGCCTTAGAGCCGGTGTAGCGATCGTAAATAATGTAATAGATGTCCGGCTTATCCTCGCTTTGGTACTCGGTAACCGAGTTTTCGACCCTGTTTCTTAATGAGTAGTCTTTCGCGCGAGCATCAATGACTACGTACAAACTGTCCAGCACTAAAATTATCACCACAAACGTAGCAACCTTGGTAAAAGCGGTGATCGGCTTGGAAAATTTGATTACTTTGATGCTGAAAAAGATTAAAACCGCGATGGTCAGTAGAACGGGGAGGTGCAGTTTAAATAGAATATCAGAGGCAGGTAGAGTAAGCGCCCAGTCTTCGAATGCTTTGTAGTTAAAATAAATTACTTCAAAAACCAGGGTGATGCAGGCAATTTTGGCTCGGTCTGAGGTAAATTTGCCTAGAATTAGCATTAGAACAAACAGTCCGATGCCGGCAATAATCAAATTTAGTGCGAGGTAAAAAACATTAGTGAAATGAATACCATATCCGGTAAACAAAAGCAGGGTGTACAAAAGATAAAGCCAAGGGTAGAGTGGGCTGAAGTATTTTTTAACTTTATTAATTAATTTTGTTCTATTCATTGTGAGGTACGCGAGTCTTTGTTTCCATCAAATACAGGGTGCGTTTGGTTCCTTTAATTAAAATCTTTTCTTTGATATTGAAATACTGAGAAAATGATTTTTCAAAATCCGGTTGGTTGTAGTGCACAAAAACATCTTTGCGACTGGCTAACAGACGTTGCACTTTGGAGTCATCTTTGGGCACAAATTCGATCATTAAATATCGACAGAGCGGGGCAAAAAAGCTTGCTACTTGATCAAATGGGACGTTGTTGGAAATGGCAATATGGTGGATTAGCGCCAGTGCTAGAATCAAGTCGCTTTTAGCACGGCCAAAAAAAGCTTCTCGTTCTTGATTGTTCCAGCCGATGTTAGGGCTGGGGTTGTTTAGATCCACAATTAACGGCAGCATCAACTTTTCGTTTTTTACTTTGGTTTGCAGGTAGTTTTTCTCTACCGCCACCGGGTCTATGTCTGATGAGATCGTAAATAATCCTTTGTCTGTTGCCATGCGGCTAAAACGTCCATCGTTTGACCCGACATCCCAAACCGTCTTAATATCCAATTTGTCGATCAATTTTGCCACCATATTTTCTTTTTCTAGAATCGCCTTGGAAGTGTAATTGGTATTAGTGTAATAGTCTCCCCACTCGGTGTGCCTGCTTGGGAAATGTAATTTATTAACCACGCGTTCGAGATCAAAAATTAGCGCCAGCAAACCAGACTTCTTGATCTTAAAAGACTTAGCGTCTTTGGGTTTTTCATTATAGTTTTTTTGAAATTTAACGTGGGCAAACAAATGCATTTGCAATCCCAAGTTAAAATGAGCCCGCGTTGGCAGCAGTTTTACCGCAATTTCCAGCGGAATGCCGTCGCAAAACATGCTGGTTAATCTGGGCAAAAATACGTCGGTGTACGTGGCTAAGCACAATGGGACCAAAAAATGTTGGCAAAACTGTTGGTACGCCACCCAGGGCGCATTTTCCTCGTATTTTTCAAAAGACAAAGTGTCAATTAAGATCGGTTTGCCCTGAAAAAACTGAATATTGTAGGCGTTAGCATCCTTAAGCACCATATTGTGTTCAAGGGCGATTTTTTGGATTTTAAGGGTAGTTAGCGCCGCGTCTTTAATTTGGCTAAAACACCATTCATATGGATACGATATAAACGGAATCATGGTTGGTTTGATGATTAAACCGCCATCAATCGCGGGCATATTTGGTTTTTCTTGATGCGAGATTAGCAAGCCTTCATCGACTAGTTTTTGATACAAGCCGGAATCCATTAACATACGGTAATGGGGCAAATAATTTGGGGCAATGTAGCGATAGATTTCGTTATTATGACGAAAAATGTATCCACTGGGATCTCGAAATGAGCCCGAGTTTTTATCAATATGGCTTTGTACTGTCATAGTCTATTTATTTTTCTTGCTGAAACGGCTTAAAAAGACACGGATGTTGGTCCAATAGATTCGAGCGGAGTAGGATACCCCGGCGATTACGGCGATTAGTACTTGTATAGCGTGACTACCCGTACCTGGGTCAATATATGCGTGTGCATCATCGAACGGCAACAGTACTGCCACCGCAATTCCTAACAGTATCTTAAAAACCATAACTACTCCTATTTTAAACGAACAAAATATTTTTTTACGGGGAAAAACACTGCCACCACTTACGTTTACACGTAAACAGTCTAGGCGACAACATTTAAAATTAATTAGATAAACTGAGCTTTATTAAAGTATATCACATAAAAATAAAATGCAAAAAATCACTATTTTCGAATTGTAATGTTACCCCAAATAGTAATATCGCTGTTATTGACCAACCGATCATGCATAAAATTACCATACAGCTGTCTAGAGACATGGAGCGAATCGATAGTAAAATATTTTTTTAATAGCTCGATGATTTCAAATTCGCTGAAAAACGTGATAGTACAACCTTTTTCACCGGTTTCGTCGATGGCCAATTCGTATGTTTTGTCACCGATTTGTTTGCCGCGGCCGAACCGATAATCCTCTGGTGTTCGCACGGTAAGAAAAAACGAAGCATTGGGTTTGATTAGCTTTTTGCTTTTAATCAAATCGAGTAGCCTGACAATCTGATCCATTGGTAAGTAGTAGATGCTGTGGGGCATTAGAAACGCATCAAACGGCTCGCCTTGATACTTTTCCACGAATTCCACCATATCGGCCGCTACGTGCTCGTAGTGGTTTTTTAGCCCGGTTAGCTTAAAGTTGTGATCGGCTTGTTTAATGAGCTCGGGATCAATATCGGCGCCTACCACATCCCAACCATACTGATAAAATAGCATCAAATTATTGCCATTACCTGAGCCCAGTTCCAAAACTCGACCGGACTGGGTATGCAGTTTTTCTTTGAAAAAATATCGGGTTACGTATTCAACCGGAAATTTTAATCCCTCAAAATCCTTAAATAACATTAGATCTCCTTTTTAATTTAGTGTGGTTAAATTGTCATTTTGACCTCGTGAGTTTCCACTCCAATAATTTTAAATTCTAAATGTTAAATTTTAAATGAATAAGTGCCGAATGATTAAATTTTAAAAAAGTACCTTATTTAGTCATTTAAAATTGGTTACCTTTCATTAAAAATTAAAAATTGAAAATTTATAATTCTTATTATTATAGATTTCTCCACTCTCGAGACAATGCTCGAGGCTCTGCCCGGAGGGAGTCGAAATGACAGGGGGGTGGCTAAGCACATTCTTTTAGATGCTTGTTTATAACATCGCATGTCAGCTTTGCTTGATCTTCGGTGTAGCGGTGGTTATTGAATAAGTTAACCACTTGCGAATGTAATTTTGCCGCGTTTTGGTCGGCGCCGTGTCCAAAAATCCCGTTTAGCGATGGGTAATGCGAGCTGGCAAACAACCCATGGTCAAAGATCATCCTCAATAATTTTACCTTATCTGGCACCAGAATACTAAATCGCCACTGACTAAACTCGTCTCCCAGTTGATATTTTGCTGGGATATTTTTGGCATAAATCTGATTCAATTTTTGTTGATGAAGTCGCGCTTCCGGAATTTTAGCGATGATCTCTAGCTTGTATTGGTCGAATGAGATTTTTGGTTTAGTGGTATCCAGCCAATCTGAATCATGATAGCTAAAAGGCGCCAACGTTTCTTGAGCCTGGCGTTCTTGCTCAACCAACGCCTGATGATCGTGCTCGTTGAACGGCAGTTGTTTTGGCTCATATTTTACCTCGGGTTTAATATAGCCATATCCACCAAAACCTAATTCAATGTATTTGGCATAGCCGGTGCTGAATATTACCGCATCGGCGGCAGTTGGCGGCAGATCAAACTCGGGCAGACCGGGGCATCGATCGTCAATGATTAATATATCCGGGGCGATTTGCTTAATATAATGAAAAAATGGTTCAGGTTGATGGGGGTTACCGTAGGTATGTACAAACAACACGCCGGCATATTTTTGCGGATGTTTTTTGATCTGGTGCAAAGTGAACTCTTCGTCAAGGCAAAGTGTCTCTTTATTTATGTCAACCAGCTCAAAGGGTTGCCCGGCTTTCATTAGCGTTACGGCTACAATCGGACAAACGTTTGCCGGAACAATGACCGATTTTGTATGATCAAGCTGACGAAACAAGTTAAATAAAATGGTAGATGCGCGTTGCTCAAAAACCGGTTTCATGCCTCCTCCAAAATCGCTTTGACTAAACGCCGCGCGCCCTGCCCGTCAATTTGTGTTTGTCCAATTTTTGAAACTTTTTCTCGTAATTCAAAATTAGCTAGATGATCAAGTTGATTGGCGATTTCTTGTTTAATATTAGGGTCATCAGCTTCTCCGGCAAATTGCAGAAAACCGGTTGCAGTCCAACCTGAAACATCATCGCGCTGGTTATCTGCTACTTGCACCCCGATAGTGGGCGTGCCCACGCGGGCTAGCTCGTAAAAAGTTTGACCGCCGGCGCTAATGCAAACATCCGCCCACAGCATCAACTTAACCATCTCTGAAGCGGAGGGTTGCATAATTAGCTCGCAGCTCAAATACGCTAATCCTTCAATTTCCTTCAAGTTGGTAAAGCCGGGGCCAATTATCACCTTCACGTCGGCGTGGGGATAATGACTTTTGAGTAATTCAACTACTAATGGTGTCATATTAGCCACATCGCTGCCGCCGAACGTGACTAAAATGTTCGTAAGAGTCGGGCTGATTTGCTTTGGTGGTATGTCCCAAAACTCTTGGCGCAAAGCGGTGTATTTGGTGCCAAGTAGGTAAGTGACGTCATGGTTTTGCTCTTGATAAAATTTTTGGTCGGCCAACACTGTCCAGTCAACAACAACGCCTTTTACATGTTTGCGACGAATAAAATCATCCAATAAAACCGCTACCTTGCAGTAGTTGTGGATGTCGGTCCAAAGCGATTCCGGTGCCAGCAATGAGTCAACAATCACCACATCGGCGTCTTTAATGTGATTGTAGAGTAAATCTAGGTTTTTATGCCAGGCCAACATTTCCGCATTTGGAAATTGATTAAGCTTAACTTTGGCGCCATCACTATCAATTAGCATTACGGGCGCAATGTTTTTTTCCGCGAACGCTTGGCAGAGTGATAGGCAACGCATCAGGTGGCCGTATCCAATATCACCCCCACCCTCGGTTACGATGTAAATTTTAGGATTGTTGGTCATTATTCTCCAGCTGCTGCAAGATAAATTTTCGAGCGCGATGTAATTCCTGCAGTCCCAGCACCTTCTCTGCCTCTAGCAGCTCGTCTTTGACGGTGGCATACATCTTTTTTTGCACTACATCACGATTGATCTCGTACAGCCACGGACGCAGTTTAAATAGCTTGATAATTGCGGCTGTGTCGAAAAATGGGTCCGCAGGATAAAGGAAGTCATACACGGCGCACAATAAGGTGTAGTCTTTGGGGGTGTCTAGAGTGATGCGGATGTCCGGAGAGGTAAGTGATTTGGGGGCGGGAGCAGAGGTGATTTTGAATTTCTGCGGTGCGGTTTCTTCGGCGTAGATGTTGATATGCTCTTTTTCGTAATCCGTGGTGGCGTTTTGGTATGATTGCTCCAGTGCGCTGATTGAGAAAACCTCAACTTCAATGCCGTGCGGATATGTGCGCGGCCCCAGCGCCATCGAAGTGAAATCGCTATTGGTGGCTAGGTGTTTCTTAATTAGCCGATCAACCTCTTTTGGGTCAATGCATGGACAATCGGCGGTAATACGTACGATTGTGCTGAGGTTATATTTTTGCGCCGCTTTGTAATATCGCTCCAGTAAATTCTCGGTACTGCCGCGATAGCATTGGATCTTCTCTGCGTTGGCAACGTCCACTAAGGCGTCATCTGATTGATTCTCGGTGGTGGCCAAAATCACCAAATCAGCCAGCTGGCACTTTTTTAGTCGTCTAATTACTTGCGCCAACACTGAAATTCCACTACCTAAAGGCAGCTCTTTCAACACCTTTCCCGGCAAGCGAGATGCATTGTATCGGGCTTGAATAATAATGCCAGTCATGTTTTCCCTTAATTTTAAATTTTAAAGCATGTAACTTGCGAGCACGGCTCGCACAGTTACGAAATTGCTGAAGCAATTATAAATTTTAAATGAATAAGTACCGAATGATTAAATTTTAAAAAGGTTCCTTATTTAGTCATTTAAAATTGGCAACCATTCATTTGAAATTAAAAATTGAAAATTTATAATTCGTACTGTACCAATTAGGTGCAGCGACAGGGGCTAACTCAGTGTTTGGTTAATGGTCTTGATTACTAACTTAACATCCTCGTCGGTCATTTTGGGGTAAAGAGGCAAGCTAAGGCAGTGGTCATAATAATTTTCGGCAACCGGATAATCACCGGTCTTATAGCCAAACTGTTTTTGATAATACGGCAGTAGGTGAACCGGAATATAATGCACTTGAGTGCCGATGTTTTGGTTTTTTAGTTCAATCATGACCTCTGACCGCGTTTTGCCCAATTTGGCATAGTCAATTTTAACCACGTATAAATGAAAGGTCGAATTTAATCCAGCTTTTTCGTGCGGGGTTGTGATTAAACCGTTGCTGGCAAACGCAGTATTATATTGATCTACGATTTCACGGCGACGCGTCACGAATCGATCTAGTTTTTTAAACTGACTAATGCCCAATGCCGCTTGAATGTCGGTTAAGCGATAGTTAAACCCGATCTGTTGCATTTCGTAATACCATGGGCCGGGGTTTTGGCCAAGCAGCGCCGCATCTTTGGTGATGCCGTGAGACCGCAGTAAAAGCAACTTCTGATACAGTTTCTCATCGTTTGTGGTAATAGCACCACCTTCACCGGTGGTGATGGTTTTAACCGGATGAAACGAAAAAGTGGTCAAATCTGAATATTTACATGATCCAACCAAACTGCCATCAGCATATTTTGATCCGATCGCGTGCGCGGCGTCTTCAATTACCGCAATCCCTTTTGCTTGCGCCATTTGGTAAATATCTTCCATATCCGCAGCTTGTCCGGCAAAATCCACCGCCACAATCACTCTGGTGTCTTTGGTAATTTTCTGGGTAATTTCGGCCGGGTCAATATTATATGTATCTGTTTTGATGTCGGCAAAAACCGGCTTTAGTCCGGCGTATAACAAACAGTTAGCCGAGGCAGCAAAGGTATTTGGTGTCGTAATGCCTTCGCCTTTTGGCAAATCTAGCGCCAAAACAGCCAAATGCAAAGCGGCAGTGCCGTTTGATACCGCAACACAGTATTTAGCGCCGGTATAATCGCAAATGGCCTTTTCAAATTCAGCCAGCTTTGGGCCTTGGGTCAAAAAATCACTTTTAAGCGTCTCGGTGACAGCTTTGATATCATCGTCATCAATCCACTGTTTACCGTATGAAATAAAATGATCAAGCATATTAGTAAGTCACTTCCAATGATTCAATAAATTTGGTTAATTCCGGAATATCCATCCATAATTCATTGGTGTCCGAGGCATATCGAAAACCGTCCGGCACCTTGTTGCCACCCTCTTTGAAGTGCGTATCCATAGACCACCATTCAAAGTTGGGGTAGATGATGTGATGGTCGCCGTAGTCGTAAGTTAAGCGAGAATCTTCCTCGGTTATCATTACTTCATGCAATTTTTCGCCTTCGCGGATGCCGATTTCGTTAATTTTGCCTTTCGGATGCATGACGCGAGCTAAATCTGAAATTTTAAACGATGGAATTTTGGCAACGTAAATTTCGCCGCCCCTGGCTTCTTTAATGGCGCGAAAAACCAAATCCACGCCTTGATCTAGGGTAATCATAAAACGAGTCATACGCAGGTCGGTTACCGGCAGCGATTTTTCGCCGCGATCTACCAGCGATTTAAAGAATGGAATAACCGAGCCGCGGCTTCCGGCCACGTTGCCGTATCTGACCACGCTGAAAACAGTGTCTTTGCCGCCAACGTAGGCGTTTGCCGAGGTAAACAGCTTGTCGGAAACTAATTTGGTGGCGCCGTAAAGGTTGATCGGATTGGCCGCTTTATCGGTAGACAGGGCAACAATTTGCTTCACTCCGCGGTCGATGGCGGCATCGATGACATTTTTAGCGCCCATAATATTGGTCTGAACTGCTTCAAACGGGTTGTACTCTGCGGCGGGTACGTGTTTGATGGCGGCGGCGTGAATAACCACATCAACACCATCAAAAGCGCGATGTAGGCGTTCCCGATCTCGGACATCACCGATAAAATAGCGTAGTTTGTCTTTGAACTGTGGGTACTGCTTTTGCATCATGTACTGTTTAAATTCATCACGAGAGTAAATGATGATTTTCTTGGGGTTGTATTCCTTAAAAATGCGTTCGGTAAACTTTTTGCCGAAAGATCCGGTGCCACCGGTGATCAGTATTGTCTTGTCATCTAACATGAATCTCCTTGTCTATTAACTGTTATAGCACTTCTGGGCAAAAATGATAGAGTCTGGTTTATTACGCAATAATTTGATAGCGTATCGAGATTGACAAAAATAGATAAATGAGATAAAATACTGGTACTCTGATCGTTGCATGTCCTGAAGGGAGGAGAACGAGATTGAGCAAACGCAATATCCTGATGATCTGCGCCGATACCGGAGGGGCCGAGGGCATTATCCCGGTGTATCGGCAGTTGGCACAAGACCAGCGCAACACGGTTCGAGTGGTTGCCGATGGACCGGCGACCAAACTACTGATCGAAGGGGCGACCAGCTATCTCTGCCTGGGGCCGGAATGCTGCGACAAGCTCGGGTGGATGCCTGACCTGGTCGTAACATCTCTCGATTCATCGGGCAACATCGGGTTCGCTCTGGTGCAGCACTTGCGCCAGAACGGATACACCGGCCCGGTGGTAGCGCTTTCCGACTATCCGGTCAGTGGCGCCCTCACCAACGACGAGTGGCCGAACGCGCGGCCCGACTACATCACCGCCGGTGATGAGGTCGGGAAGCAGATCATTCTGCGCGCCTGGCCCGATTTCAATCCCGACCGCGCTGTCGTCACCGGTTACCCGGCGTTCGACCGACTGGCTGGGTTCGAAATGGATGCCGTACGTTGCTGGGTCCGACAGGAGTTGGGTATTTCGCCCGAGTGGTGCCTGGTGTCGGCGTTCAGTAGTATTGAACAGACTGGCGAGATGATGCGCAACGTGGTGCGCGTGATCATGACATGCACGTTCCCTGTCCGCGCGGCGCTTCGTCCGCATCCACGTTTGGCTGAGCGAGCGCCAGAGGAGTTTGCGGCGTATCAGGCTGCATTCGCGAGCCTGGGAGACATGGCGGTCGACACTAGCGACTTCACAACCGATGAAGTCATTGCGGCATCCGACGTGGTTATCGCGCCGTATTCCACGGTGCTTGGTCGGGCCGCCGCGATGGGCGTTTCGGCAGTCAACTACGCTTTGCCGCACACGGACAAGATGTACGAGAAAGACGCCACTATCGCCCCGAGGTTTCCCTGGGTCGAGGCTGGGTACGTTGCAGAAGCACGTACTCTCGCCGATCTGCGCGATATGCTGAATGCCCCTCCTCGGGTTGGGCGCGGGCCCGCGTTCGATGACAACAGCGCCTTGCGCGCGGCGACGTTCATCGATTCCCTCCTGTAGTAGCTCGTGCCTTACCGGCGGCTGGTTGATCCAGCCGCCGTCTTTATTTGTCCATTTTACAAAATACTAGTATTTTTACGGATCTTTTCTTCCAATTTGGTGGTGGAAATACCGCCTTTCAGATGTTCCGGCGGGATCCGTCGGCAGGTGTGTACTTTGCCGCCGTTTCGACTGACCAGCTCTTTTTTGGCATTTAGCAACTTGTCTGATACGGGGACAACGTAAATATCCGGTTTAAGTAGCTCTAGCATGCGGTTGTGATCCATGATGCCCATTTCCTCGCTTATCACCACGTAATCAACGCACGCTAAGGCAGCAATGTGTCTGGCCCGAAAACTTTCGGTCACAATCGGTCTGCTTGGTCCTTTTAGCTCGGAAACATTTTGATCGTTACCCACACTAACAACCAAAATATCACCTTTACTTTTGCAGTAGTTAAAATGAATAATGTGTCCCATATGAAGCATATCGTAGCAGCCAGAGGTGAATGCGATCGTCTGGCGATTTTTCGATACATTTCGCCTAACCTTTGCCAGATCAGCATATTTGATTATTTTTTTATCGGTTGTCATATTGTTCAAATTATAGTTGAATTGGTAGGACGATGGAAGACGGCCATATTATTGTTCGAGTGTAACGAGAACTACTCCATAGTGATCTAGTGATAGTTCTCTCCGCCAGCTGGCGGATCGAACAAGAAACTCTATTCTCTATCCTCCATAATATTGCTAGAATAAAAAGGTGAAGATAAAACTTTCTCCATGGTTGTTGTTGGTGTTAGCCGCTCTCATCTGGCGAGCGGTCTATGCTTATTGGACCCCAACACATTTTAATTATCTGGTGCCTCCGGGCGATGATGCGGCGAATCACCTATATTACATTACCACTATGCTCCAGAATAAGATCTCGTTAGTGACCAGCGGCTATCCAATGGGATTCCACCTAATTATTATCGCTCTGACCAAAATATTGCATATGACGGCGCTAAAAGCGGTAATTTGGTTTACTCCATTGCTGTTGATTTTGCCGATTATTTCGATCTATTTGGCTGGAAAAAAGATTTTTGAAAGTGAGATGGTGGGGGCGGTGGCTGCGGCGATTTGGGCGTTTATTGCACTTGGGCCAGTTAGGGCGTTTGGAGATGGTAATTATCCGAATTTACTGGCTTCTAGCGTCATATTGCCGCTGGCGGTAGCCTATGTTTATCTGTTGGTTTCCAAACCGTCTTGGAAAAATCTAATCTATGCCGTTGTATTCTCAATGCTTATCGTACTGACTCACCATTTGACGGTGGTTTATTTATTAATCGCAGTCGGGCCGTGGGCACTAATATATGGTGTTAATCAACTGTGGAAAAAGCGACATCACGAGAAAATTGGGATGATTTTATGGGTAATTGTGGGGATATTGTTGTTTGTCGGGCTTGGTTGGCTGATTATCGGACCAATTGCCACGCCGTTTATTGAGAACATCATCCAAGGCAGGTCGCTGGCCGAATATTTTGGCTCCGGCAGTAACTCGGTTTCGTGGCAAATGCTATTAGAATTGAATAACCCGGTGTTAGTTTATACCGGATTAATTGGGCTGGTGGCGATGCTTTTTTCGCGTACTCGTTTTCCACAAAAGATGTTGATGATATTTTGGGTGCTAATTTTGATCTGGTTTAGCACCACCTCGTTTTTTGGATTACCCGGACGTTTTGTGCGTGAGTTGGCTATTCCGTTATCGTTGTGCGGCGGATTTTTGGGGTGGCAACTATGGCAATGGGCAAACGCGCATCGCCGCGGATGGATGGTGGTGGCCATTATTGTGCTTGGTATTGGTGTTGACTTTGTTGGTAGTTTTCATCGTCCGTACGCGTTACCCGACCCTTTTCATAGCTTAATCAGAGTCTCTAATGATCAGTCTGGGGCGTTTCAATTTATGAACACGATTACTCCCGAAAGCGGGGTAATTATGGCCAATAATGGCAACCCGTTTATTAAGTATTTAGTTAATCGCAACGTTTTAACCATTATTTCGCCTACGCAGCTAAACGGTGATGTGAATCATAGTGATGTGTTCACAATCTACATCGCTTCACGCCCACCGTT
Organism: Patescibacteria group bacterium; assembly: GCA_041660565.1. Taxonomy (NCBI): domain Bacteria; species Patescibacteria group bacterium. Next base: position 125,593 of record JBAZWC010000002.1, on the reverse strand, counting down.
AACTTCGGAGGATGTTTATCCGTATTATGCTAATTATGATCAAATATCGGCCAAAATGAGAACTTTTTCTAGCTTCAGATTGTCAGCAAAATATCCGGATGGAACCGAAATTTACACTCGGTCCGGAGTTTCGAACTAACGAGCCGTAACATCCCAATAAATGCCGTAGTCCTCCATCCAAGTGATGCCGTCGGCAACTAGTCTAAAGTATTCGCGATTAACGCCAATCGGGGCGTAGTCGTTTCTCATCCAAAACGAGAATGTGGCGTTCGCACCCGGGGCTACGCTGTCTTCTTGCATCGTAATGCGATTGTCTTTAACCCAGCCACTTGGGCCGTTACCCTCTCGTGTAAACGCGGAAACGCGGTCTAGGTTGCGGCTGGTGCCCAAATTAACCACGCCTTTACGCCAGGTGGCAGTGCCGGTGTTTCTAACGGTTACTCTAAAATTGTATTCGGACTGCTTGCCTAACGAAGGGTAAGCATTTTGGCTGACGAACGAGTGATGGTATGAATCTGCCGTTGAGATAGTCCTGACATCCCAGTAGATACCGTAGTCTTCCATCCACTGAATACCATCGGCTACTAGTCTAAAGTATTCGCGATAAGTGCCCGGTGTGATGCCGTCATTTCTCATCCAGAAAGAAAATGTGGCGTTTTCACCTGGGTCTACGCTGTCTTCCTGCATTCTAACGCGGTTGTCAGATGTCCAGCCGCTTGGGCCGTTGCCTTCCCGAGTAAAACCGGGGACACGGTCTTGGTGGCGGTTGGTAGCTAAGTGGATCGTACCGGATGACCAACTGGCGCTGCCGGTGTTTTTAACCGTCACTCTAAAGTTGTACGAATCTCCGGGGGCTAAAGTGGGGTAACCGTTTTGACTGACAAATTGATGTAAGTAGGAAGGGAAATAGAGATTATACAAATACCAGAAGTTATAGTTACCGTTGTAAACGTGCGGAGTGTAACGATATAAAGACGCGGTGGATCGATTGGAAAAAGTAGCAGAGTGAGTGCCGTTATAATCGACAAAACTCATTGACTGTCCTACCTGATAGTCCGTAAAACCGCGGCCGTTGGCGCGCTCGTAGTTGTAGCGCAGCTGCCAAGCCCCGTTCTCAACTTGTTTGGTGAACCCGGCGTAAGCCGCATTACAGCCTCCGCCATCCGGACAAGCGTAACCCATGGCCGCGTTTAAGCTGGCGTTATTCTGCGTCGGCATGCTAATCAACCCCTGCTCTTTTTGTAGAGTGGCAAGAATAACGTACGGACTCACGGTACCGGTGGTAGAGTTGATCGCAATACTGTTGATAGTGCCGGTGCTGTCTCCAAACCCATGCGCCGCATCAAAGATGATTTGCGCCGCACTTCGGCCGCCCTCGGAATAGTTTTTTAAAAATGACCCCTGAGCTACCAAAAAGGCTTGAATGCCCGAGGTGTAGATGGCATTAATGTTGGTAAAGGTGGTATCGTCAATTAAATTATTCGGATCAAATGTTGCGGCCGAGGCCTTTGGTACAGTCAAAGCCGATTGTCCCACAACCGTTCCGAATATTAGAACCGAGAGAATAAAATAACTAATCTTTTTCATAAATATATTTTAACACACATATACATATCTATAGAAATAATTACATTTTGCTGTCATCTCGACTCCTCGAGCTTTGTCTCGAGGGTGGCTTCCTGCCCTCTTAGGGCGTAAGCCCGGAGGGAGAGATCTCGAGAAAAACTGGAAGGGGTTCTTTCTCAGATTTCTCCAACGTAGTCGCTCGAGCCTGCTCCTCGGGTCGAAATGACAACGGAGGTAATCGTATTCACGATATATCAACAGAAATAGCGGTCAGTTTATTTAGCCTATTTGGGCATGGTACACTAAAAATATGCAAAACAACGCCGAAACTATCAACCGCAACTGGAACCGCATTATTGGGTTAGTTTTGGGTGGTGCGGTATTGATATATCTAACCAGCCGCTTGCTTAGACCGGTTGAGCAACCGTGGATTTTTCTTGACTATGTCAATCTGATTTTTCACGAATCCGGCCACGTACTATTCTCGCCATTTGGTGACGTACTGCGTATTCTGGGTGGCTCGTTGACTCAACTGATCATTCCGATTATTTGTTTGATTGCATTTTGGTCAAAAAAGCAGTTTGGCTCTGCCGCTTTTGCTTTATTTTGGTTGGGCGATAGCTTGATTAATGTAGCGGTGTACATTAAAGATGCACAGGCTCGATCGCTTCCGTTGATTACAGACGATCCGGAGTCACACGATTGGCACTGGTTACTTGATCATTGGTCTTTGTTACAATCTGATCAACAGATTGGTGGGGTGATATATTTTCTGGGAGCCCTGGCGCTATTCGGCGCCATTGGGTGGGTTGGATATTTGATCTATCAAACTTGGAACATGCCAAATAGCACGCTCGAAACGGCGAGTGATCAAATTGATCAGACTAGAAAAATTATTTCTTAAACATTTCGTAAACGGCTAGGGTTTCTTTAGCGCAGCGATCCCAAGAGAACTTTGCGGCCTGCTTAGCGGCGCGCTCGCTTAAGTCATGGTGAAGCTTTTCATGCGATAAAACTTCAATAATCGATTTTACCCATTCCGCTTCGTCGTGCGGGTCTAAACTAATACCGCCATCACCTACCACCTCGGGCAAGGAAGAGGTATTGCTGGAAATGACCGGCACGCCACAGGTCATCGCCTCTAGCGGTGGCAGACCAAATCCTTCATAAACCGATGGGAAAACAAACATCGTAGAAGCGTGATAAAGCGCCGGTTTGTCATCATCGTCCACATATCCGGTAAAAATTACCCGATCGTTTAAGCCCAAATCCTCAACCAACTTAAACAACTGGTCATAATGCCAGCCTTTTTTGCCAGTTAGCACCAGTTGATACGGCTTGTCCAAATGCTTGATTGATTTGGCGAAAGCTTTAATTAAAAACTCTAAGTTTTTGCGAGGATTTAAGGTGCCGACATCTAGTAAAAATGGCGGTTTGATGCCGTATTTGGCACAAACTTCATGTTTTTTGTCTGCCGATACCGGGAGGCGAAATCGCTCGTCAGCCGCTTCGTAGGTGACGGTAATTTTATCTGCCGGAATATGCATTCGCTCCATGATGTCTTTTTTGGAGTGATTTGAGATGGTGATAAAGTGGTCGCCATAATTATACGAAAACGGCATCCATTTGGCGTAATATTGGCGTGAAACAAACGGAATGTCGGTGTAAAACAGGCTGATGGTATCGTGAATGGTGACAATTTTTTTACCTGGATACCAAATAGGCACCGAAAAAGCCGGTTGGTGCAATAAATCTACTTTGGCTTTGTAAGCAGCTTTGGGTAAACTGATCTGATCCCACCACCAGCGCTGCGGGGTGGATAAATCGTGCTCTGAATCCGGATAAAAAAACGCCAATTCGTTATCTCCCCGAATTTTTTGCATGGCTTTGACCAAATTGTCCACATAAAATCCAAAGCCGGTTTTCTGGCCCAGGGTGGTTTGAATATCAATACCTATCTTCATTGTCTATACACCTTTATTTTCTTAATAATTAGCGACACCTATAAGTAATAAATTCTAAATTCTAAGTTCCAAGCACTAAATAAATTCAAAGCACAAAAATTAAAAAATATACGTTTTGAATTTTGAATTTGATATTTCGAATTTATTTAGAATTTGGTGCTTAGAGTTTAGTGCTTACCTCGCCCTCGTTTTTCTTAAACACCATCTGCACCGTTTCAGGCGTGATAGCGCCAAAGAGCCAAGCAAACGCAGTATAAACCACTGCTCCTACCCCAAGTCCAATTAACGCGTTCACGTCTCGCAGTGGCAAAAGCACTATCGCCATCATTAGGGTAGCCAAAATGGTGCGGCCAAACATCTTCCATGGCAAAACCATCTTAACGTATCGCTTAATAATGACTATCTGAATTATTAACACAATTAATTCAGTAATGATAGTGACAAAGGTGGTTCCGGCGTAAGACCAGCGCGGAATAACGTATAAATTAAGCCCAATATTCACTAAAACGGCGATGACGTTGGGCCACAATAACAGCTTTGTTGACCCAAACGCAATGATCCCCTTGCCGTAAATGTTGGCAAACGCATCAATAGTTACCGCAACTAACAACAGTTGCAACACCATCACCCCGTTAAACACCAAATGATGGTTCAAAATATTCAAGGTAACGGTGGAGTAGTCGGCATAACTGGTAGAGGTAACAAACTGCATAATCGGTTTGGCTAGCACAATGCCGGCAATTAGAATGGGAAAGATGATCAAGGTCATCGCTTCGGTTGATCGATTAATCAGCGTGGCCGCTCGTTTTTTGTCCGTCTGCCAGCTTTGCGCTAACGCCGTAAAAATCAACCCCATAAAGATGGCGGGGAAAAAGTTGATAATTTCAATCACTTTATAAGGCGCCGAATAAATACCCACATCGGTGGCGCTTCTCATAATCGATAACATCACGCCGTCGATCTTAAAATAGACCAACGCCAGCACCGAAACCACGCCTAAAATAGCGCATTCCGACCAAATTTTGCGCCAGTATGCAAAATCAAACTTAAAACCAAAGTCGGCGTATTTGCGGCCGGCAATAATGTTCAAGACAAAATTAATAAATCCGCCCCACACCATCGCCGAAACCAGCCAAGCCACGTTCAAATGCCAGATGATAAACGGGATTAAAACAATCAGCGAGATAATGCGTCCGATGATATCGGTAATAACCGGCGCTTCCATCCTAAAATGCGCTTGAAAAACCGCCACCATAGTACTGTTCATGGATTGCCAAAATGTGGCGATAGCTACCACCAAAATGCCCCATTTAACGGCTGGCGTTAGAATGGCGATGGAGCCGGCTGGCGCCAAATAAACGGCAATAACGGCGCAAGCCAATACGATAGTGGCAAAGATGGCGCGAAACGCCATAATGTTACCGGTGATGTAGTTGGTGCGCTCGCGATCGGTAACTACTGATAGCTCTTTAACTAAAATCCAGAAAAAACCAAAATCGGCTAGCACGGCAAAAAAGGTAACGTAGTTTAGAATAGCAGCGTACTCTCCGTAGCCGGCCGGGCCCAGGTTAACGGTTAAAATTTTGACGCTGGCAAACGACACTAAAATGGCCAGCAGGCGGCCAAAACCTTGCACGGCGGTATTCCACGCCACTTTTCGCGTTAGATTCATAGGGATATTGTAGCAAGAATAACGATGAATTTGAAATTTTGATTTTCTACGTCTCGACAAGCGCTAGTTTTGATGGTATCGTTTTGGCTAGTTCTTTACCAACGGTCCGAACTGTCGGGCCAAGGCCGCGTCTTTAAGGCGCAGAAAGGCAAAAACTGACCATGTCTGATGACATGCTCGGTGTGTCGCTCCGTGATGCACACGGACCGATGAAGGATTTGTGGGATAAGCTATGCGGAAGAAATGGCTCTGAGTGGTTAAGGCAATTGTGCCTATTCCTGCGCAGAGAGCCGCCGGAATCGTTGAAGAACCAGTACACGCATCAGTTGTCGATCGGACATGATGGCAGCTTTCGAATCCACCTCCCAGAACAACGCAATGTCGTGGTGTCTGATCTCTACAACGGGACCGTGGACCTAGGTGACGGTGTCAAGATCGATGCTTTTTCTCCAGACTTTTGGGCGACGGCACTCGATTTCGACAAAACCCCCATAATTATTCCATCAGTAGACGTGGTTTACCGCCCATTTCGCACCTCGGAGTCATCGGGAATGATGATCGTGGGAGTCGGTAGTGGCGACCAACCAATCCCGATCCACCCCGCCCACCTGATTCAGCTGATCAAACCACAGGGACGAGGTGCAGACGGAGTACTGCCGGTAAATGGCACACACGTCAGAGTGTGGGTCAAGTTCGATCCGGATGTCATCTGTCGTCTCGGTTACAACAGACGCGGATGGAACTTTGACGCGTTCAGATCATTCAGTCTGGTCATCGGTTGACCGGTATTCGACGCCTCCTGATGCTTAGGAGGCGTTCTTCTTATATAGATTCCGAATTAAATCCGGAATGACAGTGGACAAATACGGATTAAAGTGGTATCGTTTTGGCTAGTTCTTTACCAACGGTCCGAACTGTCGGGCCAAGGCCGCGTCGAAGGGCGCAGAAAGGCAAATAGGTGTTGCGGTGGCAACCGTGCAGCCTATTAGTGCAAGAAAGGTGGGCGAGCTGGCTCGCTTACTGGAGGAGCGTGGGGTTGGGGACGATGACTTCCAAAAAGCGTTGATCGAACACCCAGACCAGTTTGTCACTTACGTCAAGTCCAAACTGCCGAGACCAGCGGGACGACAACTTCTGGAGCTCTGGTATTCCGTTGTACTACCAGCGTTGACGGGGTTTGACCTCAGGGAGAAGTTTGCCCAGGGCGCGTTTATTGGCGATGAGGTGAGAATAGAGAAGACGAGCGATGAGTTCCGTTCCATCTTCACGTCTGATATGCTCGACAGTGAAAATCGGCTTGACGAGCGCATGTCGGCTAAGCTTCACATACTCAAGACCACCTCGATGACAGACTGCACCGGAGTGTCGCCAGAATTACACCGTCAGATCGGAATAACCTTGGCTCGTGTATGGCAGTATGTCGCGTTGTACATCCAAGATGACCAGTCTTGGGCGTGGCGATACTACATTCCATACGTGCTCGACCATTTGGGACATGTACACGGTGTAAGAATGGATTTCACACGCTGGGCAGGAAAAAATCGTGTACATTTCAACATCGCCCATGGTTCGGATGAGCTGAACGCTGGCGCCCGCGTCGTCGTTGCTTGACGTGTACTCGACGCCTCCCTGCAAGTTGGGAGGCGTTCTTTTTATATACTGGAAGGGATTCTTCTTTAAGATTTCTCCAACATACTCGAATTGACATTCTCGTAGGGTCGAAATGACAGGTCGTGGCGTCTGTCCTCTGTCCCATGTCATCTGTTTTCTGTTATCATATTAGCAGAGGGGTTTTATTGTCTAAAATAACCACCATAAAAGCCAGAGAAATTATCGACTCGCGAGGAGACCCGACGGTAGAAGTTGACATCGCCCTAGACGGCGGTGGCGTTACTTCCGCTAACGTTGGTAGTGGCACCTCTATTGGCTCATACGAAATGCATGAACTACGCGATGGCGATTTAGGCCGTTTGCGAGGCCGCGGCGTTACCCGCGTAGTAGAAAACGTTAATCATTATCTAGCGCCGCAAATTATCGGGATGGAATTTAATAATCAAAAAGTTTTTGATCAGTACATCGTTGGCCTAGACGGCACTCCCAGTTTGGAGCATTACGGCGCCAACGGCATCCTCTGCCTGTCGTATGCGTATGCAATGGCCGAAGCAGATCGTCAAAAACAGCCGGCGTATGTTAGCTTTCGAATGCTTAGGGAAGATTTAGACCCGAGCGCCAAATTAGAAATCCCTAAGCCAATGATTAACATCTTTAACGGTGGCAAATTGGCGGCTTTCTCTACCGACGCGCAAGAATTTAACATTGTGATCAAAAATGCCTCTAGTTTTAGGCAAGCGTTGCAAGTTGGGGCGGATATTTATCATGCTGTAGGCACCATTTTGCAGAAAAGTGGGTTTGGCAAGCAGGTGGGCGATGAAGGTGGGTATTCGGTGCCAAACGCTACCACCGATCAGGGTATGTCGCTGATTGTTGAGGGCACGCAGTTGGCCGGCTACAAAGCCGAAGACATGGCATTGTGTTGGATGTGGCAGCGAATAATCTGTACACCGATGCGCGATTGTATCATCTTTCTCATCACGATGGTGATGTACCGGCACAATATCTAATAGACAAATTTACCAAGTTGCACGCCAACTTTCCGTTGATGGGTATTGAGGACGGTTTGGCAGATCAAGACTGGGATGGGTGGATTGAGTTGTCGCGCCAATTGAACGATAAAATTATGGTAATTGGCGATGACATTTTCTCCACCAACGCCACGCGGTTACGTAAAGGCGCCACTGACCACATTGCCAACGCAATTATGATTAAACCAACCCAAATTGGCACGTTAACCGGTTCGGTGGAAGCAATAATCGAAGCGGTAAAGTTGGGTTATGCGCCAGTGTTATCGCACCGCTCTGGCGATACCGAAAGCCCAATTTTGGCGCATTTGGCGGTGGGGTTGCAAGTGCCGTATGTTAAATTTGGCGCGCCGGCCCGCGGCGAACGCATCGCCAAATATAATGAGCTATTAAGGATAGAAGAGCTGTTGGGAAAATAAAGCCGGTTAGGGGCATTAGGGCGATTAGGGAAATTGGGAGTTCCTAATGCCCCTAAAACCCCTAATTTCCCAAACTACCCTTACGTCAAATATGGACACCTACCACTTTTTGTGGTATTTTTTGTGTGGATTCAAACGGCTCGAACAGGCGAGCCGTTACGCCGGCGGGCGTAAAACGTAAAGGGGATAGCTCATGTCTACGGACCGTGAGACAGCCCAGGCAAGAGATCGGGGAGTCGATTTGCTGACTGCGGGCTACGTTCATGATTGGTACACTGCTGTCTTGGCGAAGGCGCCGACTCCCGGTGCTGGCATCTCGATGCAACATGTCGAATATCTGCTAGCGCACAAGAGCCTGCTAGGGGAGGCGATGCAAGCTGGCCTACGATGCGTCTTTCCACCGGCGTTTGACGAGACGGTACTGGAGAAACTGATAACCATCCAGTTGCCGCCGGATGAGTACTGGCACAATCGGCGCTTTGACAAATCTGACGGCGTTGCCATCAACAATTGGGGCGTGATCCTTGATGATTCGTTCACTGAGGCGTTCAGAGGGATCGGGCCGATAATCCTGTGGCTAGCTGGGAACGTGACAGTCTGTAATCGCGTACATCCGAAAGAAAGAGATACCTACCAAGACGTTGCTGGGACGATAGCCTACCCGGTGCGGTCGTTGTCGTTGGCACGGGTGTGGCAGTACCTCCATGTGGCGTGTCGGTCATGCGAGAGTTTGATCAGTATGGGTGACACCAGCCACGCTTTCATCCGAGTCCCGAACCGCAATGGCGCTCATGTTGTCGTTTGCGCTACTCCGGATCACAGCACGGGTAAGTCGTGGATTATGTTGGATGCTCACCCGCTGGATGATCCGGTCCAAGCCAATGTGCTGGTCTACGCCAGTTGACATCAGGCACGTCAAACACTCCGGCCCCGGCTAACCCCCGGGGCCGATTTCATTCTAGACATTTACCACTTTTTGTGGTATTTTTTGTGTGGATTCAAACGGCTCGAACAGGCGAGCCGTTACGCCGGCGGGCGTAAAACGTAAAGGGGATAGCTCATGCCAGAACATGAGAGAGCCCAAGCAAGAATGCTGAAAGAGCTGCATGCAATGCTAGTGCAGCAGTCTCCAATGCCCGTTGAAGAAGTTCCCGCTGACGCCGTACGGTTTTGGCAAGGTCACACTAGCTTGCTTGGTCCGGAGTTGCGAAGGTTGTTGATGTCGCCAGTACCGCGCGAGCCCGCATCACAGACGGGGTTGCTGAAGCCGACCATTTCGGTGAACTTGCCGCTGGTTAACAACCTTGTGCCACTGCATTTGGCCACCGGCGATCTGGTATCTGGTTATGGCCTGACCAAATGGTCCATCGACAAATCGTTCCACGATGTCTTTGGGGACGACGTGTTGATGCAAGAGCCGCTGCCCTGTTCGGTGACCGTCAACAACTTGGGGCGTCGGGCAACCTACCAGCAGATGTTCGATGAGGCAGGTGGGGTGCCGATCCCGTTGGCGCGGGTGATGCAGTTTATCTGGCTGAAATGTCGGAGCGATATGAACTTTCCGTTGTATGTGCCCGGATTACACGTTTTCCCGGGGGTTCCTGATCGATCGAGGAAGCTGTGGGCGGTGATGTATCTGGTCGAAGATGGCCTGGACGTCACCTATGTCAAGCTGTATGCCGATCCCATGACCGCATCTAGCCAGTTTGCTCGCATCGTTACAATCGACTGGTGAAGTCGCCAGCCATAGGCCCTCCGCACGTTGGAGGGCCTAAAATCTTGCTATTGAGGTCTCAAACTGATATAAATAAGGAAAACAAACGAAAACAAACCCTATCAAAATCTGAAAGGAAGATGAACTATGAGCACCTACCAGTTAGCGCTTACCCTGGCACTTGGCGGAGGATCCCTTGCGGTTGTATATGGCATATTGACCGCCTTAAATATTCTAAAGAAACCGGTGGGAACCAAAAAGATGGCAGACATTGCGTTGGCCATCCAACAAGGTGCAATGGCTTTTCTTAATCGCCAGTACTCAACCGTGGCACTTGTGGCCGTTGTCCTATTCGTGGTGCTGCTCTACGCGCTTAACTGGCACACTGCGGTTGGCTTTTTGGTGGGAGCAACATTATCGGCGTTGGCTGGTTACATTGGGATGAACGTCTCGGTGCGCGCCAATGTTCGTACTGCCGAAGCGGCAAAATCTGGCTTAGACGCAGCTTTGAAAGTGGCTTTTCAAGGTGGTAGCGTAACCGGATTGTTGGTAGTGGGCTTGGGCTTGCTGGCCGTCACCGCTTTTTACGCGATTTTCAAAGACACCTCAGCTTTAATTGGTTTGGGTTTTGGAGGATCATTAATTAGCATCTTTGCTCGATTGGGCGGCGGTATTTACACCAAAGGCGCCGACGTTGGTGCCGATTTGGTGGGTAAAGTTGAAGCCGGAATTCCAGAAGACGATCCGCGAAATCCGGCCGTCATTGCCGATAACGTAGGCGATAACGTGGGTGATTGCGCCGGAATGGCCGCCGATCTATTTGAAACTTACTGTGTTACCATGATTGCGGTAATGTTGCTTGGTGCCATTTTGTTTAAGGGCAACGAAAGCGTGCTGTTGTACCCATTGGCTCTTGGTGGCGTATCCATCGTCGCCACTATTATTGGTACTTGGTTCGTGCGCCGTTTTGGCAAGCAAGGCATTATGGCCGCGCTGTACAACGGTTTGATCGTCGCTGGCGTGTTATCGGCGGTGGCGTTCTGGTTTGTGACGAATAAATTTATGTCCGGATTAACCAGCTATGGTGCCGACTATACCGTGAACAATCTGTTTTTTGCATCATTGATTGGTTTGGCCGTAACCGCGCTTTTGGTTGTCATCACCGAATACTTTACCAGCACCAAATATGCGCCGGTTAAATCAATTGCCGCCTCCTCACAAACCGGCCACGGTACTAACGTGATCACCGGTTTGGCAGTTTCGATGCGCTCAACCGCAATGCCAGTTTTGGTTATTTGCGCCGCCATTTTGGCCTCGTACAGCTTGGCCGGAATCTTTGGTGTTGCCATCGCAGTGGTTGCGATGTTGTCGCTGGCGGGAATCATCGTCGCTATTGATGCCTATGGTCCGATCACTGATAACGCCGGTGGCATTGCCGAAATGGCCGAGCTGCCGGAATCAATCCGCACCATTACCGATGAATTAGATGCCGTGGGTAACACCACCAAAGCCGTTACCAAGGGTTATGCCATTGGTTCAGCTGGTTTGGCCGCCATTGTGTTGTTTGCGTCTTATGTGGCCGATTTGAAGACTTTGACCGGCCAAGAATTGACTTTCTCGTTGTCCGACCCGTACGTTTTGGTTGGTCTGTTTATTGGTGGTCTGTTGCCCTACTATTTTGCCGCGTTGTCTATGGAAGCGGTGGGAAAAGCGGGCGCACAGGTAGTAGAAGAGGTTCGACGCCAGTTCCGAGTCTTTAAGGGCATTATGAAAGGAACTGAGAAGCCGGATTATCGGGCGGCAGTGGATATTGTGACAAAATCTGCAATTAAAGAAATGGTTATTCCGGCTGTATTGCCTATCGTAGCCACTGTTTTGGTTGGATTCTTGCTGGGGCCATCGGCTTTGGGTGGATTGCTGGTTGGATCTATCGTCACTGGTATCTTCGTGGCAATTTCGATGACTTCGGGCGGTGGCGCTTGGGATAACGCTAAAAAATACATCGAATCTGGTAACTTTGGTGGAAAAGGTTCGTTTGCTCATCAGGCCGCCGTTACCGGCGATACTGTAGGCGATCCATATAAAGACACCGCCGGTCCGGCCATCAACCCCATGATTAAAGTGGTGAACATTGTGGCGTTGTTGATTATCTCATTAATGACCGAACATGCTTTGACAAGCCAAGCTAAGTGGATTGTATTGGCCGTGTTTGTGGTGGTTCTGTTGGTTGTTGCGTATTTGCGCCGACCCAAAGTTAGCCAAGAAGCGAAGTAGCAAAGCACTAAGCACGAAATACGAAGCACGAAAAAATCGCAAATCACCAAAAATCAAATTCAAAACTTTTGGAATTTTATATTTGAAATTTGTTTCGAAATAGATGTTTCGCATCGAAATCACTCGCAGAATACTCGTGATTATCGGATTTAGTGCTTCGAATTTACTTGATTTGGAACTGAAATGACAACTCGTAACGTACCGGGATCAACAATTTATCCTCCGGTTTTGCATCAATACAAAATCGACTCGATCGAGAATGATCAAGCGGTCTTAACTAACGCGACCGATAGTTTTATTTGCCCCAAGGCAATCATTCCTGTTAACCTAAAAGTAGGTGATGACGTTGCCATCACGGTGGAGCAGTTTGACATGGCGCAAAAACGCCAAGATCAGACCACCAAAGCGGTATTGAACGAACTGATATCGTAGGCAGGTGATTAGCTGATTAGGCCATTAGGGGAACCATTTAAATGGTATCGACAAAAAAAGAAAAAACTAAAAAAAACGTTCGACACTTTTTTAGTCGGCGTTGGTTGATTGCTTATGGGGTGATAGCGGTTGTTTTGGTCGTGGGTGGATTTGCCGGATATATGTGGTACTACTCCACGCGCGTTTTTCCTAACATCTATGTGGCTAGCCAAGATTTAAGCGGGCTTTCATTACCAGATTCCGGTAGTAAACTTGAAGCGCAAATTCAGACGGTGGCCAATGCTACGGTTAAATTAGAAGTAAATAAACAAAGTTTAGAAATTCATGCAGCCGACGTTGGACTAACCTACGATGCTAAAACTACCGCCATCAACACCTATGCAATCGGGCGGCGCAGTAGTATTTTCCCGTCTATGTCAGAAGCTTTGGTGCAGATTTTTTATCCTCGAACCGTGGATTATGTGATTAGCTATGACGCAGAAAAATTAGCTAAATTGGTGAGTGATTTTGCCGCCAAAGTGGATCAGCCCGAGGTTAACGCCGGTATTAAAGTTGACAATGGGCAGGTGGTTGAGACTAGTGGCGCTAAGGGATATCGATTAGATCAAGATATGGCGATTAAACAAATTGTGTCGCGGTGGAAATTGGGGTCGTCAGACCAGATTTTGCTTGAGCGGTTGGTAGTGACGCCTTTATATCTAGCCGGCCACACCGATAATGCTATCGCACAGGCAAAAAAATTACGTCAAGCCAAAATTAAACTTAGCGATGGCACAAAAACCTACTCTCCATCTCAAAGCGAACTTGATAGTTGGATAAACTCCGAGATGGTGCATCAACAAATTCAAGCTGGAGTAAACGCTGAAGCAGTTAAGGCCTGGTTAAATAAAATTACGTCACAGATTAATCAAGACCCAACCGAATCGCGCTTGACCTTGCAAAATAGTACCGTGTCCATTACCGTGCCCGGGCAGGATGGGCGACAGCTTGACGTTGCCAAGACCGATGCCAACGTGGTAAAAGCGGTGCAAGATTTTATTCAAAATAATAAGAGTGACGATACTATTACCATTCCGGCCGTGATTATTGTCACCAAACCGCAGGTAAATGAGAGCAATATTAGCAGCCTGGGTATTGTGGATTTAATTGGGAGTGGCACTACCAGTTTTTCCGGAAGTCCCCAAAATCGTGTTCATAACATTACAGTTGGTGCAGCGGCGCTGAATGGGATATTGATCAAACCGGGTGAGGAGTTTTCGACTCTTAAGAATTTAGGCAAGATTGATGGTGCGTCCGGTTATTTACCCGAATTGGTGATTAAAGAAAATCGCACCGAGCCGGAATTTGGTGGTGGACTGTGTCAGGTCTCAACCACGCTTTTTCGAGCCTCAATGAACTCCGGATTGAAAATCACCGATCGTCGAAACCACTCTTATCGAGTGGGCTATTATGAGCCACCGGTGGGCATGGACGCCACAATTTATGAAGGCAGCCCAGACTTTAAATTTGTAAACGATACCGCGTCGAATATTCTAATCCAATCTCATGTTGATGGCACTAAAATTACCTTTGATATCTACGGTAAAAAGGATGGGCGTACTGTTCAACAGACAGCTCCTAGCGTATATGATGTTGTACAGCCCCCAGACCCCGTCTATGTCAATACTGACACGTTACCCACCGGAACTACCAAACAGATCGAAAAAGCCCATGCCGGCTCTAACGCAAGCTTTACGTACACCGTTTTGAACGCCGATGGGTCTGAAAGAAATAAACAAACCTTTGTTAGCCATTATGTACCGTGGCAGGCGAGATATCTGGTTGGGACAGGGCCAGTGGCAACACCATAGCCAATTTTTAATTTTTAATTTCAAATGAAAGGTAGCCAATTTTTAAATGACTAAATAAGGAACCATTTAAAATTTAATCATTCGGCTCTTATTCATTTAAAATTTAGCCTTTAAAATTTATAATTGTTCTTCTTATAGCAGCACTCTATTATCACCCCTATTGACAACCGTTTCATAACACCCTAATGTTTAGGGTAATAAGAGGAGTGTGAAATATGGCAGAAAAAGTTTACGATGTTTCTTTGCGGGAAGCAATGGATATCTTGGGAAAAAAGTCAGCCACGGTGCGCTCATACGTGCGTAGTAACAAGCTCAGCAAGCAGTATGTTGAAGGCTTTAACGGCCAAGAAATGCGGCTTAATCGCGAGGAATTAGTAGAGCTTAAGCAGACCCTTAAAGACACTCCGGTTAACACTGGTAGAAAGCCTATTGATAAGGCTGTTAAAAATACTGTTACAAACAGTGTCCCTAACACTGCATCAGCAGACCCTAACATAGCCCATGCTATTGAGGTTTTGGAAAAAGAGTTAGAAAACCTAAGAAAAGAAAAAGAGCAACTGCGTCAGGAATCAAAAGAATTTGGCGAGAAAAACTTTAATATGGCCGGACAGCTAGGTTATTATCAAAACCAAGTCGAAACCCTAAAAGACCAAGTGAAGCAACTAACCGCTCCGGCGGAATCGACAACAAGTAAAAAGAAAGCAAACAACTCTTTTTGGTCTAGCATCTTTGGCTCGGGCAAAAAGTAAAAGTCCGAATTGGATAAATAGGATGAATTGGGCTAATTGGATATTTGGAAGCTTTTAATTTATGCTATTATTTGGCTATGAACAAAGAAGAACTTTCAGTCTTAGAAGTCGTGGCATATTTTGGTCAGTGGCAACGGGCGCTAACCTTTATTGAGATCAAAAATTTCTTATACCAGCAGCCATTGTCAGACGAGCAACTGGCTAACACAGTCAATAATTTATGCAATAAACATAAATTGGTGGTTGACTGTGGGTACATTGCTCTCTCTCAGAGTAGCATCACCGCCACAATCAACCGGCAGACTACGCTTACCATTTTGCGTCAGAGAGCCTTACGTATTGCTTCAATAATTAGTTCTACGCCGTACATACAATCGGTTATTTTAATGAATAGCGTGGCAATGCAGACAAATCGCAAAGAAAGTGACATTGATTTTCTGGTCATCACCGCGCCCGGGCATCTATACTTTGCCAGAGCCTTAGCGTTAATCAAATTAAAAATTCTTGGTTTGCACAAAAACCATCATTTACAAGCTGGGCGCGCCTGTTTGGGTTATTGGCTGACTGAAGACAATTTGGATGTAAGAAAGTACCGGTGTGATGATCGTACCAATGCTATGTGGATTGCTACCATGGTGCCGTTGTTTGGTGTCCAAACTTACAATCAATTTATTAAAGTCAACGATTATATTTTTGATTTGTTGCCGAATTGGAAAAAGCATCAGGTTGCGCATTTAGCGGGGGACAAAGAGCAGGGGTTGGACGTCGGAAAATATGGCGTGCTAGAAAAAATCATTTTCCATCTTAGCCAGCGCAAAATAATGCGGGATTCGGAGTTTGCAAATTCAAAACTGCTGGTATGCGCCCCAAACATCCTTAAAATGCATTCGGTGGATCATCGTCCTAACTACATTCGCAAAATGCAAAGTATACTTGACATTTTATCGCCCAAACGATAAACTTGAGCCTAGACAACACATAAAACGAAAAGGAGCTAGGATGAAGTTTCAGCCGCTTGGTGATCGCGTTTTGGTTAGGGCACTCAAAAAAGACGAAGTAACAAAATCTGGAATTGTACTACCAGATACGGTTAAAGAAAAGCCGCAGGAGGGCGAAATAATTGCTGTTGGTAGTGGAAAATATATTGATGGGACATTGAAACCATTGGAAGTAAAAGTGGGACAGAAAGTAATGTTTACCAAATATGGCCCAACAGAGATTAAGATAGATGGCGAAGAACTGTTGGTTTTGAATGAGTCGGATATTTTGGGAATCGTAGAATAACTATTAACATTTAACATCAGAAACACAAGGAAAGGAAAAATATGGCAAAGCAAATTTTATTTGGTGAAGAAGCTCGAACCGGTTTAAAAAAAGGCGTTAACATTGTAGCCGATACGGTTAAAGTAACCATGGGGCCAAGGGGCCGAAACGTGGTTTTAGACAAAGGGTTTGGCGCGCCAACCAGCACTAATGACGGCGTGACCATCGCCAAAGAAATTGAACTAGAAGACAAATTTGAGAATATGGGTGCTCAGTTAGTGATCGAAGTAGCAAAAAAAACCAACGATGCGGCCGGCGATGGCACCACCACTGCCACGGTTTTGGCGCAAGCACTAATTAATGAAGGCTTAAAAGTAGTAGCCGCTGGCGCTAATCCGTTAGCAGTTCGACACGGCATCGAAAAAGGTACCAAAGCGGTGGTAGAAGCGATCAAGCAAGAGTCTACCCCGGTCAGCGGTAAAGCCGAAATTTCACAGGTTGCGTCCATTTCGGCTAACAATCAAGAAGTAGGTAACTTAATCGCGGAAATTATGGATATGGTGGGTAAAGACGGCGTTATCACCGTAGAAGAATCGCAGACGTTGGGCTTAGACAAAGAAGTAGTTGAAGGAATGCAATTTGACTCTGGCTACATCTCAGCCTACATGGTAACCGATTCGGCGCGGATGGAAGCGGTCTTAAATGATCCCTATATTTTAATCACCGACAAAAAAATCGGCAGTATTCAAGAAATCTTGCCTCTACTTGAAAGTTTGGCCGCGGCCGGCAAAAAAGAATTAGTGATTGTGGCTGAAGATGTTGAAGGCGAAGCGTTGGCTACCTTGGTAGTTAACCGATTGCGTGGGGTGTTTTCGGCCATCGCGGTAAAAGCGCCGGGCTTTGGCGATCGTCGCAAAGAAATGTTAGCTGATATTGCCTGTGTGACTGGTGGCCAGGTGATCTCTGAAGATTTAGGATTAAAATTGGACAATGTATCTATCGACCAGCTTGGTCGGGCGCGCAAAGTGGTAGCCACTAAAGAAAATACGACGATAGTGGATGGTAAGGGTGAAGCAGCGGCCATCAAATCTCGAGTTGAACAAATTAAAGCCCAAATTGCCAAATCAACCTCGGATTATGACAAAGAGAAATTGCAGGAACGATTAGCAAAATTATCCGGTGGGGTCGGGGTTATCAAAGTTGGTGCAGCCTCTGAAGTCGAACTTAAAGATCGCAAATTCAAAATCGAAGACGCACTAAATGCTACTCGAGCAGCGGTAGAAGAGGGAATTGTCTCTGGTGGTGGTGTAGCGCTGGTAGATGTGATTACCGTTTTGGATTCAGTTAAAGTAGAAGGAGACGAAAAAATCGGATTGCAAATTTTACGCAAAACTTTGGAAGCGCCACTAAGACAAATCGCCGAAAATGCAGGTAAAGATGGCGCAGTAGTGGTAGAAAAGGTGCGTAATATGCAAAAAGGCGATGGCTATGACGCTGCGAACGATGAATATAAGAATATGATCAAAGCTGGCATTATTGATCCTGCTAAAGTGGTGCGCAGTGCCCTCCAGAACGCTGCTAGCGTGGCTGCAGTAGTTT
Organism: Patescibacteria group bacterium; assembly: GCA_041660565.1. Lineage (NCBI taxonomy): Bacteria > Patescibacteria group bacterium. The sequence continues at coordinate 107,452 of JBAZWC010000002.1, read as the reverse complement.
TAACCACGGAAGTAACCATTACTGACATTCCGAAAAAAGATGCCCCTGCGGCGGGTATGCCGGCCGGTGGCATGGGTGGAATGGACTACTAGGAGCGGTAGCGACGACGCCCCTCGTAGCTCCGCTTTTGCGGGGCGAAGTGGGGCTAACTCTTCTGTAACCAGGCCTAGACTATAATATCGTCTAGTCCTCTGGTTTAGCAATCTATTGCTAGGGGGGAAGCCAAAATGCGGCGCTGTGCGCCGCATTTTGTGTTATGATGATGGTAAATATTTGGAGCAAAAATGCCTAAAAAAATAATCTTTTTTGACTTTGACGGAGTGATTGTTAATACCTTTTTTGATGCGTACAATATTATGCGCCAGACGAACCCAAATTTGACCGAAGATGAGTACCGTCAGATATTTAACACTGGAGTTTACAGGTCAATCCAACAGGACGGAATCGTTCCGGTAGATAACTTCTTTGATCAGTATGACGCTAAAATCGTCCATGACCCCGTCAAAGATGGGATTGCGCCGTTATTGCCAGACTTGGCCAAAGACTTTACGTTGGTCATTATTTCGTCCACTTACACCGCCTCGATCAAGCGGTATTTGGATGAAAACAACCTGTCTGAGTATTTTACCCAAGTGTTAGGGGGTGATGTTGACCACAGCAAAACCAATAAAATTCGTCGCGTCTTAGCTGACACTGGCATTGACGCAGTGCAATCAATTTTGATAACCGACACTTCTGGCGATGTAATTGAGGCAGAATCGGCTGGAGTAAAGTCTATTGCGGTCAGCTGGGGTTACCAAGATAAACAGACCTTACAAAAAAGCCACGCCGTAGTGGTGGTGGATGATGTGGATCAGCTAGAGCGAGAAATTCGAGACAATTTTAAATTATAAATTTTTAATTTCAAATGAATGGTTGCCAATTTTAAATGACTAAATAAGGAACCATTTAAAATTTAATCATTCGGTACTTATTCATTTAAAATTTTGCCTTTAAAATTTAAAATTTGGGTCGGATTCATTTTTAAGATTTCTCTGACATGCTCGAATTAACAACCATGTCGTGTCATGCGGTGTTTGTCTCAACCGCTACCCCAGATTTGACCATTTCCAAATCATTTTTTACCACTACGCCTTTGGTGGTAATTTGGTCGATATCATTAAAACGGAAGATTCGTTTTGAAAAAAGATGATGTACTTCAAACTCCACCATCTGGCCGGTGGTTTTTTCAATCATCACGTCCGTCACGTCTCCGAGATATTTCTGGTCACGGGTGAGCACTTTCTGACCCAAAATAGGCCGTTTTTGGCTCAAGATGTTTTTGACCTTGGTGTAGTCATCCAAATCAAAAAGACATTCTCTATCTCCTACCACCGCGTGTTGTTCAAAAGAGACAATATCGTTAAAAGAGATGTAGTTCACTCTTGGAATAACGGAATTTAGGTTAATTGCGAACGCTAAAAGCTGTCCGGTATCGGGGTGAAAAATGCACTGTTTAATGGTACCGAGCCTACTGTGAGATTCCATGCCGATTAACGGCACGTTTTGTAATTTAGATGCGGCAATAAGCATATCGACTCCATTATACACCTTTGACTGCATCAAGATGCAAATGAGGATTACTTAACTCGTTCGATGTAGCTAGAGTTTCGTGTGTCCACTCTAATTACGTCACCTATATTGACGAATAGCGGTACGATAATCGAAGCGCCGGTTTCAATGGTGGCTGGTTTAGTGCCACCTTGCGCCGTGTCACCTTTAACGCCCGGCTCGGTATGAGTAACTTTAAATTCCATTTTAATCGGTAAGTTTAGCGCAATTGGTAAGCCATCAAAAAACATCACTTTAACTTCAATGCCTTCAGCCAGAAATGGGATGCTGTCTGCAATCACCGAATCAGGTAGCTCAAACTGTTCGTAGGTGCTTGAATCCATAAATAGATATTTGTTACCTTCTTTATACAAGAAACTGGCCTGTTTTTCGTCCAGTGTAGCCTGATCTAACTTGTCGTTACCGTGAAAAGAGCGCTCATAGGTGGCGCCGGTTTTGAGGTTTTTAAGTTTGGTTTTAACCACAGCCCCACCGCGTCCCATTTTGTGATGCGAATAGTTGATCACGATATGAGGATCGCCATCAATTTCAACCAATGTGCCGTTACGTAGATCGGTAATACTTAGCATGATTATTTCGTGGTAAACGGAATCAAGGCCAAGTGTCTTGCTTGTTTAATTGCAGTGCCTAACAAGCGTTGGTGCTTATGGCAAGTACCGGATTTCTTGGCGGTTTCAATACGACCCCAATGGGTAGTAAATTTAGATAATAGCGAAACGTCTTTGTAATCCACGCTGTTCATGCGCTTTTTGCAAAATAGACATTCTTTTTTGGTGTAATATGGTTTTGGCATTAAGCTCCTTTTACTTTAAAATGGGATGTCATCGATGTTAATTTCTTCATCTGTTTTGGCAGATTCGGATGATTTTACATCATCTTTTTTATCTTTTCTTTCTGGTTTGCCAACGTTAGGGGATGACTGCACAGAGTCGTCAGACATTTTAATGTCTCTTTCGCCTCTTGAACCGGTAGCAATGATATTTTCGGCCACAATCTCGGTTTTTTGTCGTTTTTGACCGTCTTGGCTATCCCAGCTACGAGTTTGCAAGCGACCTTCAACATACGCTTGTTTGCCTTTGGCTAAAATTTGCGATGAAATTTCGGCCAATTTGCCCCACGCCACGATGTCGTGATATTCAACGGCGTCTTGGCGGGTGCCATCCGGGTTTTGCCAGCTGCGATTAGTGGCAATGCTGAACGAGGTTACCATTTGCCCGCTTGGGGTAGATTTTAATTCCGGATCCCGAGTCAAATTTCCCAGTATTTGAGCACGATTTAGACTGTACATATTTTCTCCTTTAAGAGATTTATTAGTCTTTTAATATCTCACTTAATTTTTCTTCAACCTGCTTGCGGCGCTCATCATCATTTTCAGCTTTTTTCTCTGATTCATTGGATTTGACTGATTTTTTAACGCGAGTGGTTTTTGGCTTCTCTTCCTCACTCGAAGCGGTTTTGGTTTCGGTGGCAACGATTTCGCTGGCGGCCTCTTTGGATGCTTCAACCCGTTTCTCAATCGACTCAACCAATTCGGTCTCATCGGCTGCTTTAACCGGTTCCGGAATTGAGGCTAAAATTAGATGGCGCAAAATGGTGCTGTGAAGTCTGAAAAATCGATCTAATTCTTTAACCTTGCTATTCTCTATATGACTTTGCAAGGTAACATAATAACCAAACTGGCTTCGCTTAATTGGATATGCCAAACGTCTTTTGCCCCATGGTTCTTCTTTAACAATGACGCCACCAAGGCGTTCGAGCTCTTTAGAGACTTCGGCCATTTCGTTGCTAACTTTGTCTTCGGCAACGGTGTCTGAAACGATATAGGTAATTTCGTACGTTTTCACGTAATGTCCTTTCTGTGGTTCGGGATATTTTTTCATTCCCGACCCGAGGCAAATTAGCCGCGGGAAAAAGTTGGTTTATATTACTATTAATTTAACAGATATTTTTCAAAAAAGCAAGCCCCCATGTCCGCAAGCGGATGGGGGCAAGTGGGCTACTCGATCGGAGGGTATTCCGCGGATAGGGCGGAAAGTTGGTCGCTAACCGACCGGAGCAGACCCAATCGGTCCTCCAGTTGGCGGTTTCGCGTCTGCTCGGTTCGCAGCTGTCCGAGAAGCTCGAGCTTTTCCGGCGCGACCCCCGCCAGCGTTTCCTGTGCTTCCCGCAGCGAGTTCCTGGTGGTCTGGATCTCCTGCCTGACGTCGGCGAGCTCTTGCGACAGCTGAGCCTTCTCTCTCTCGAGTTGCTGGATGTACGTTCGCTGACTCTCGATCCTCGCTTCGGGGCTATCGTCTGTCGGCATGGCGCTCTTTCCTTTACGCAGGCGTTGGGGTGGGATTGGGTTGGCGCAGCGCTTGAAGCTCCCGTCGAGCCGATTCGAGTGTCACGCCGCAGATCTTGGTCAAGACACGAGCCGCCAGACCTTCACCGTCTTGGATCAAACCGAGCAGCATGTATCCGGTGCCGAAAGTGTCGCCCGCAGCTTCGTTGATCGCTAATTCGACACATCGCTTGCAGCGCGGGGTTAGTTGCGGTTCAGCCGTTGTTCGATCATCTCCCCGCATCGCTTGCCGGTTTACCTCGGCAATGATGCGCTCGGTGACACCGCGATAGTCCAGAAACTTCGCCGCAGTACAATCGGGAACTCGGAGTATCGCGAGCAACAGATGCTCTGTGGAGACGTAGTTCTCGCTGAACTCGCGGGCAACCGCCGGTGCACGCACGGCAAGCACTTCCCATGCGTTCGTGCTGAAACTGATGTTCGCAAACCATGGCGTTGCTGGCGGTGCATCTTCAGGCTGCGTGGTTGTGTCCTGACATTGCAAGCGCTGGATCTCACGGCGCAACAGCGCTATGTCTCGCTGGAGATCCTCAGCTAGCGTCTCAGCTGTGGCTTTCTGCTGACCAAGCTCGTTGACGCGGGTCAACAGCTGGGCGTTCTCTCGGCGCAGATCAGCAATGGTTCGGTCGCGACTCTCGATGTCTTGTTCAAGAAGGTCGATTGTGTCGTATGGGTCAGTCGACGCTTCCTCAACGGAATGCGGTGGGCACATGCGTTCTCTCCTTCACGTGCGCGTTGGGGTGGCGGGTTGAACATCTGTCCGGCGCGTCAGGGCAGTAATCCGTCCTGTTGCTGCCATCAGCTTGCTGCGAAGGTCTGCATTGGCCGCGCGTAACTCCTCGTTCACCCTGCGTAGGTTGGCATTGTCCTCGAGTAGCAGACGCACGGCTTTCTCCCCGGGTGCGGGGATACAGTCTTGGTCGTTGGGGATTCCGTCTTCCTGTATCGCCACGCTGGCCTCCTTTTGGCCTACCGAGCCGACATGTATGTGAAAAGTGCTCCTCATTCGAGCGATTGAGGCATTAAAAACTACTTTACGCTTATTATTTGATATGTCAAACGTCAGCAGCTGTCACTTAAGGGCATGACCCGGAGTTCATGCTATAAAAAGAATTTAATTATATAGATTCCGGATTAAATCCGGAATGACAATAAATACTAGCTCGTTACCCTAAAATGTACCACGTCGCCTTCGCGCATCACGTAATCCTTGCCCTCAATGCGCAATTTGCCGGCTTCTTTTACTTTTAGTTCAGATCCCAGAGTAATTAAATCATCATAAGACATTACTTCGGCGCGAATAAATCCTTTAATAAAATCGGTATGAATAACGCCGGCGGCAATTGGCGCGGTTGAGCCTTGGTGAATAGTCCATGCCCGCACTTCCTTTGGCCCAGCGGTGAAAAAGTATTGCAAGCCCAAAGTTTTGTAGGCGCGATGGATTAATCGGGTTAAACCAGATTCATTTAGTCCAAGTGCAGCTAGGTATTCCGCTTGTTCGCTGTCAGTAAGCGATACTAACTCCGATTCCACTTTGGCCGAGATCAAAATTGCGTCACTTGGTAGGCCAAAATCACTCGGATCTTTGTTCACATCTGCTTCGCTAACATTGCCAATGTAAAGAAACGGTTTGTTGGTTAATAATTGAATCGAATTGATAGCGCTTCGCTCGTCATCGCCAAGATCGGCAAGGCTCGCAAGTTGTTCTTGATTTAAGGTGTGTTCAACTTTATTTAACGCGGTAAACAGAACCATTGCCTCTTTGTCGTGGCCTTTGGCTTTGGTTTCTGCCACGCCGCGCATTTTTGTCACCGTTTGCAGGTCGGCTAAGATTAGTTCTAGTTTGATGGTTTCGATGTCAGATTTGGGGTCAACAGTGCCCGTCACGTGGATCACATTTTCATCGGTAAAACAGCGCACCACCATGGCGATAGCATCGGTTTCGCGAATGTGGGCTAAAAACTGATTGCCCAAACCCTCACCCTTGTGCGCGCCGGCCACCAGCCCGGCAATATCGACAAATTGCACGGTGGCGGGGATTAGTTTGTTGGTTTTAACTACATCTGCCAGTTTTTGCAGGCGATCATCTGGCACCGGCACAATGCCCACGTTTGGCTCGATGGTGCAAAATGGGTAGTTCTCTGCCGCGGCTTGGCCGGATTTGGTCAGCGCATTAAACAACGTCGATTTTCCCACGTTTGGCAGTCCAACAATCCCAATATTTAGTGACATTTGTTATCTCCTGGTCTAGTTATACAACAAATATCGCCTCAGGGCTAGTCCAACCTATCATAACGGATCAGATTTTGGTAATCTGAGTGCAGAAAGAAACGATATAAAAACTGCTTCTGTAATTATTTTAAACTACAATGGCGAGGGGTTGCTGCGCCGGAATTTGGCGTCGGTGATAAAATCGGCTAGTCTGGCGAGCATTTCAACTGAAGTGATTGTGGTTGATAACGGCTCAAAAGATAACAGTGCGCAGGTGGTTAAAGATCATAAAATCGCCAAATGGGTGCCATTTGATCAGAATTACGGCTTTGGCGATGGTTATAACCGCGCGGTGAAAATGACCAAAACAGACATTGTGGTGTTGCTGAATACCGATATTCAAACCGAGGGTGATTTTTTCAGTCCGTTATATAAAGAATTAGAGGATGACAAAGTTTTTGCGGTTGGCGCGTATCAGCGTGTCGTTGCTGGTGATCATGAATACGACGATGGGGGAACGGTGGCAGAGTGGAAACGGGGCTTGTTGCGCCATCGGCCGGTGTTTGAGATGTATCCTGACCGTAAATTTAGCGATCCGATAAACACTTTCTACGTTAGTGGTGGCGCCGGCGCTTTTAATCGGCAAAAGTTTTTAGATTTAGGTGGATTTTCACCAATTTTTCGGCCGTTTTATTGGGAAGATGCCGATTTGTGTTTTCGGGCTTGGAAAAAAGGTTGGAAATCGATATTTGTGCCAAAAAGCCGCTGTATTCACCATCATGAATCAACTACTTCGATGGTGGCAACGCCATTAATAAAAAAAGCCCATGGCTGGAAGGGTGCGTATCTTTTTACCTGGCGGGCGATAGACAACTTGCCCATGTTGCTGGTGCATTTATTTTGGATGCCGTTTCACGTAGTTAACGCTTTAGTCCATCGGCGGTGGGAGCAGTTTTGGGGGTTTTGGCTAGCGTTGAAATACATTTTGGTCAGAATAAAAAGTGGTACTGTTACGACGGCCGGAGTGATAAAAAACAGTTCAAATTGGCTTAATTAGGCAAATTGGATAAATTGGAATTTTAGATAAAAGAAAACCGGGCACCAACAACACTGTTGGCACCCGGGTGAGACGTTCGCTCCCGAAAAGGAGCGGTATGATTGCGACGGGGAGCGGGACCGGAAGGGGGTACCAAACAGTCCCGCGTCAACCCGGCGTTTCGCCTGCCTCTCCCCCCCGGCCGACGAGGTAGGCGAAATGGTGGAACGCTAAGGACGCTGGGCGTCCCGCTGACGTCCCGATTACCCCGCTAAGCGGGGTGGCAACTCGAACAGTGCGACTGTGCGCGTGCTCCATTCCTCGCACATCCATTATAATACGCGATTAGGTGAGTAATGTCAACCCCGTTAGAGACGATTACCTCTGACGGGGTCAAGTGTCTGCAAAAAGAAGGCGCCCGATGACGGTGGTTTGTCGCGGGCGCGTAAACTGGGCTGGGTCGTCACTCGGATTCTCCGAAGTGCGGGTCGAACGGGATCAAGCCTAGGCGAGCTGCTCGCCGGAAGGCCTGCACGCGGTTGCTCACCTGCAACTTTTCGTAGATGTTCGCCAAGTGGAAGTCGATTGTCCGCTTGGAGACGTACAGCATGTCGGCTACTTCCTGGCTTGACCGGCCCTCGATTACCAGCGTAAGGATCTCGGTCTCGCGCTTGGTCAGCGTGATCGGCTCCTCTTCTGAGGGCGTTACAGCGTGATGAATTACCTGATCCGTCATCGCGTTTCTCCTCCATCGGGATGATGTAGCTAACTATGTTATATCACTTTTTCGATTCTGACGCAACACTTTGCTATTGACAATATTAATCCTATGTGCTACACTTAGAACGTAAATATTTTGTACTAAAAATATGTTTTTCATCAACTAACCTATTTCAAGGAGTCTTGTGCCCGATGTACTAGGGTTTAATGATCTGTCCGATGTGGCAAATCAAGTCCGCGTCTGTGAGCGTTGCCCCTTGCATCGCACTCGATTAAATTCGGTTCCGGGTGAAGGAAATCCTCAATCAGAAATTCTGTTTGTGGGCGAAGGCCCGGGATTTAACGAAGACAAGTTGGGGCGTCCGTTTGTGGGAAACGCCGGCAAATTTTTAGACGAAATGCTTAACAGTATCAATTTAGATCGCACCCAAGTTTTTATTACCAACATTGTCAAATGCCGTCCACCGGAAAATCGTGATCCGGAAGACGAAGAAAAAGCGGCATGTTTGCCCTATTTAGAAGCACAAATCAAATTTATCAATCCAAAGTTAATCGTCTGTTTAGGCAGGCATTCAATGAACTATTTTTTACCCGGTTTTAAGATATCCGAAGTTCATGGCCAACCCAAGCATCGTGGCGATTTATACATTTTACCCCTTTATCATCCGGCTGCGGCGCTGCATAACGGTGGTTTGCGCCAGACGCTAATGGACGATTTTGGCCGCATCCCAGCAATAATTAAAAAAATCGATCAATTAATCGACAAAAAATAACAATTTTGAAACGAACTATTTGTTTCAATACAGAAAGGAACATGGTGGAAGAAACACCAAACAACAATCAACCTATGGCTGCACAAGGTAGCCAGCCGGCATTTGATATCGAAAGAATCAAACGCCAATCCGAGGAAGCCCAAAAACCGGCCTCAAAATTTCCGTCAGCGGAATCAGTATTATCAAATTTAACCAAAGGCGGTAATGGCCAGATGCCAAAGCCAGCCACAGACATGGTTGCAGCAATTTCGCGGCAGCCGGTTTCGGAGTATCGTGCTCCAGAAAGAACTAACATTCAACGTCCAACTACAACCCGCCCAACTCAAACACCGGCTCATAAAGCTGATGACACCAGAACCAGTCGTCCTGCCCGTCGAAATACGCGTAACCGACGTGAGAAAAAAAGCATCGATGACTTCTTTACCGGTAAAGCTTTAATTCATAACGGCGATAGCGGACACGCTGCAGTTCCAACTCAGCCAATGTCCAGCCAGACCGCCACACCAAAATTGCGCGTTATCCCGTTGGGTGGTGTGGAAGAAATCGGTAAAAATATGACCGCCATCGAATATGGTAATGACATCATGATTATTGATATGGGTTTGATGTTCCCAGACGAGGCGATGTTGGGTATCGACTATGTCATCCCGGATGTCTCGTACTTAGAAGAACGCAAAGATAAAATTCGCGGCGTAGTAATTACTCACGGTCACTTGGATCACATTGGTGCCGTGCCTTATTTGATTGGCAAACTGGGTAATCCGCCGATATTTACCTCACCTCTAACCGCAAAACTAGTGGAAAAACGACTGGAAGAGTTTGGTTTGGTTGGTAAAGTGGCGGTTAACGTTATTCAAATTGGCGTTGACGTGTTGCAATTCGGCGTGTTCAAAGTGGAATCATTCCGCTTGGCGCACTCTATTCCAGACGCAATGGGTCTAGCGGTCTTTACCCCAGAAGGTATGTTAATGTACTGTACCGACTGGAAGTTAGATCATACTCCATCCGACGGGCGACCAACCGACTTGCGTCGTATCGCTCAACTATCGGCTACTCAGCCGTTGGCGTTGTTTTCGGAATCGACTAACATTGATAAACAAGGTCACTCAATTTCCGAACGCGAAATCGAAAAAAACTTGGTAGATATTTTTGAAAATCACACCAACGGGCGCATTATGGTAGCAATGTTTGCCTCGCTTATCTCACGTATTCAGCAAGTGCTAAACGCTTCGGCCAAAACCGGACGCAAAGTAGCGCTGGTTGGACGTAGTATGGTGGATAATGTGGACGCCGCGCTATCGATTGACGCAATCAAATTGCCAGCGGATACGCTGATTGATATTAGAGACATCGGTAAATACCCAGATGACAAGATTTGTATTATCTCAACCGGCGCACAGGGCGAAGAAATGTCGGGATTGTACCGTATTTCAACCGGTGAACATCGTCAAGTACGGGTCAAAAAAGGTGATACGATTGTGCTTGCCACATCACCAATTCCGGGTAACGAGAAATCAATCTCATCTGTCATGGATAACCTGCTTAGACAGGGTGCTAAAGTTATTTATAACAAGATGATTGACATCCATAGTTCCGGCCACGCCTACCAAGAAGACTTAAAACTAATGCTCTCGCTAGTGCAACCAAAACATTTGGTGCCAATTCATGGCGAACGCCATAAATTGGTGATGCACGGGCAACTGGGGCAAAGTTTGGGCATTCCGGCCGAAAACGTACTGATCTGTGATAATGGTCAGGTACTAGAGTTCTCCGGCGGTGTGGGACGAGTTAGCGAAGAGCGTGTGCCTGCCGGTTACGTAATGGTAGATGGTTTAGGTATCGGTGACGTGGGTAATATTGTGTTGCGTGATCGTCGCGTGATGGCCGAAGACGGTATCTTTGTGGTAATTGTTACGCTAGATCACAACACCGGCAAGATGGTAACATCGCCCGATATCATTTCACGTGGATTCATTTATATGCGTGAAAATGAAGATTTGGTGCATGCTGCCCGAGCCGAAGTGAAAAAGCACTTTTCCAGACATACCGAGACTCGTGCGCTAGATGCAAACTTATTCAAAAACGATATTCGGGAAAAACTGGGCGAATTTCTGTATACTAAAACCCAGCGCCGCCCGATGGTGGTACCGGTAGTGATAGAGGTTTAGGGTTGACAAACACACACGTAGGGTGTATAATATAAGTAATAATGCTGAGCTGTAAGTAGCTGAGATTGCTCTTGAACAACACAGTTTCGTCTCATTTTTTCTCGCGATGAAGCGGGAGGAAGGTAACGGACATGAACGACGATTACAACATGTCGCACGCGTTTTATCGTGCGATGTGGGGGCAAGACTCCCCCGTGATGTGGCTCGCGGCGATGGTAATCGCTTCGGCGATTGCGTCGGCGTACATCTGCCGCGATTCGATCCGCCAGTGGTTGTCGGACAACCGCTGGGCGATGATTAACTCCACCGTTTGGGGTGGGATCATCGCCATCTGCTGCGGCTCGCTTTGGGCCGCGTGGGTATGGGCGATTCGCCCGGCGTCCATCTGGCTGTACAATACAGCCTTCGAGGATCTGGGCACAATACAGATCACCGACTGGCTCAACATCAACCGCTTTTACGCTGTTGCGGTTGGCATGGTGGGGCTGTATCTGATCGTCAAGGTCAGGCGCGCCCGCCGACGACAGGAATACCGCCCTCTCCGACTGATCACAACCGAGGGTGGTCGTGCTCGGATGTCTCCGCGACCTCGTCACCCGGGAAGGGTAGAGGTCAGAAGGAGGATGGCAAGATGATATCGGTGCTCCGTGCAGCCCTGGAGTGGGTGATCGGGATGTGGGTCATCATCACCCACTTCGGCGGTAGTCTTTCTCAGGATTGAGGAGGGCAGCACGATGAAGATTCTCGGAGTGTGGTTCGAGTTTCTGCCCGCGTTGGTTATCGTCCTAGTGGCGGAGATTCGAGACTATATCAAAGACCTAAGGAGGGTCTGACTTGACGAGGGGGAGGTAGGGTCGGTTGCGTTGTTACGCGGCCGGCCCTAAAAATTTACCCTTTTGCATTGTCAATCTGATCTTTTCGGCTTTCAGCAGAGCCGATTCCTTTGAATGAAATAGTGCTATTAATATGGGCGGCATCTATTACCACATCGCCATAGTTAAAAATGCGTCCAAAAATACCGATAACCACCTTGTTGTCGGTGATCTGATCTAGGGCAATAGTTTTTGTTTGTTCGCCAATAACACCAAAACGGTACTGTATTCTTCGATTGGTTAAGGTATAGATAGTAGTCAGCCAATCAAACCAAATTAAAGCATCAATAAAGACGATCATCGCAATAATGCCAATACGTAAGTAGTTAATTAAGTTTGTTGGGATCTGATTTGAGAGCACGTTTATGGCGATAATCAGTGCTATTCCAACCAGGGAGACAAAAATAATCGGGGCAATTAGGAAAAAGTAACTTTTATGTACGCGAAAAATCTCCGTTTCAGATGAGAGCATCGGTACGGCTGTAGCACGTGTGGTGGTGATAACTTGCGGATTAGGTGGCATAGAATTAGTATAGTAGATCAAGCAAAACTTCACAATCCGTGAAAGTGAAATATAAATTTTTTAATTTTTAATTAGATGCTTAGCATCGAAATCACTCGCGGAACGCTCGGGATTATCAAATGAATGGTTGCCAATTTTAAATGACTAAATAAGGAACCTTTTTAAAATTTATAATTGCTTCAGCAATTTCGTAACTGTGCGAGCCGAGCTCGCAAGTTTCATGCTTTAGAATTTAAAATTATTCATGTGATATTCTATTAGATTTCTCTCTCCGAGCCTATCGGCTTGTAGAGCCGGAGGCCAGAGTACTCGGATCGACATACTCATAGCGCCGGAATGACAACGAGAAAAGTGTGTTATAATGCAAGCTATGGAAGACAACTTACCTACTTCGGACAAACCAATGCAAATTTTTAAGGTGCATAAATCGCGCTGGTTTTTGGTTGGGCCAATGGCGGTGTTCTTTTTGGTTGGTTTAGGGCTAATTGGCGTTTTTTTGAATATTAGTAATGGCTTAGATTTATCTTATGGTGCAATTGGACTAGTAATATTGGTAATTGTGTTTTGTATTTGCATTATTGCGTTTATTATTTTAATGGATTGGTACAGCACATATTATATTTTGACTGAATCAACTATTGAGGTGATTGAGGGCTTTATTACTCACCAAAAAAAATACATCAGTTTGCATGATTTATCCAGAGTAGAGGGTCATGCTGGGATAATAGGGCAGTTATTGAACTATGGCACAATAACGTTAGAAAGCGAGACTAGCGAACGCACAGTGATTTTACACGGCGTTTCTTCGCCTGATTCGGTCATAGATCTAATCCGCCACAGTCGAGCGCATGTGGCGAATAGTGACAAGTAAACCATAAGCACGAAATCCGAATTTCGAAATACGAAAAAAAACAAAAAACGTGGCCCACGCTTTAGCGTGTTTATGCACAAATTTGAAAGCAAGCTAAAGCTTGTACTATGGTTTTTTTAATTTATATTTCTGAATTTGTTTCGTGCTTCGAGTTTAGTGCTTCGAATTTTCAGTTTTTGGCTCTTGTTGCTTTAGTTGTTCAAGGTCGAACTCAATTTTGGTTAATTTTACCGATAGCTGTTCGGTTTCGGTATGAATCTCGGATTGTTTAGATCTTAACTCACTAATTTTATCGTCTCCAAGATGACCGGCAACGCCCTTTTCGATCTCTTGCATAATCGCGTCTTCGGCGGTACGCAATTCAACAATTCTATCGGTGGTTGTTTTATGTAAAATCTCTAATTTTGCCCTCTGTGAAGAAGATTGATCTTCCTCGCTAGCAATTGGGATTATCGGCTCGTCGTCGTGGTGACTCATGCTACCTCCATAATAAATTAATTTGAAATTTCTATTATCTGTCCTCTGTATGCAATTCGGTTGGTGAAACCAGCACGTCCCTCGGTCTTGCGCCATCCGGTGGGCCAATGACGCCCTCTGCCTCAAGCAGATCAAGTAATCTGGCAGCACGTGCGTAACCAATGCGCATTCGTCTTTGCAATAGTGATGCCGAGGCTTTTCCGGCCTGAACTACCACCGACACCGCATCATTATATAAATCATCCTCGGATACGCCGTTACCGCTGCCGGCAACAGATGCGCCGGTAGAGTGGTATTCGGTGATAGACTCATCATATTGCACAAACTGGTCTTTTTTCAAGAAGTTGGTAATGCTATTGATCTCTTTATCACTCACAAAACAGCCCTGAATACGTTTTGGTTTGGTAATATCTCCGCCGATGTATAACATATCACCAAGTCCAAGTAGTTTTTCAGCGCCGCCAACGTCTAAAATGGTGCGCGAGTCAACCTGGCTGGCCACAGTAAAGGCGATGCGGGAGGGAATGTTGGCCTTAATTAATCCGGTGATTACATCTACGCTTGGGCGCTGTGTCGCTACGATTAAATGAATACCGATGGCGCGGGCCATCTGGGCTAGGCGAACGATTGATGATTCAACGTCATTGGCCGATACTGCCATTAAATCTGCTAACTCGTCGATGATAATGACGATATGTGGCAACTTGCCTAATGGGCCCGGTTTTTCATTGTATGCCGCTAAGTTGCGCGCGCCTAAATCGGCAAATAATCGATATCGATTTTCCATCTCGCTCACTGCCCATTTTAAGGCATTGACGGTCTTTTCCGGTTCGGTAATCACCGGGGTGGACAAATGCGGGATGCCGTTGTAGCCGGTTAGTTCAACCCGTTTCGGATCAACCAATAGTAATCTCAAATCGGCCGGGGCGTTATTCATTATATAACTAATAATAATAGAGTTAATGGCGACTGATTTTCCAGAGCCGGTAGCGCCGGCAATGAGTAAGTGAGGCATTTTTTCTAGGTCAATTACCATTGGGGTGCCGGCAACATCTCTTCCAAGAGGGATAGTTAGTTTACCTTTGCTAGATTGATATTCTTTTGATTCCAGCAGCTCACGCAGCGTAACCCGCGCGGTTTGCTTGTTTGGAATTTCCACTCCAACCGCCGATTGCCCCGGAATTGGTGCTTCCATGCGCAAACTTTTGGCTGCAAGCGCTAACGCCAAATCGTTGCTGCGGGCGGTAATGTTGGCCAGCTTTACCCCTTCGGTTGGTTTGAACGTGTACTGCGTTACCGTTGGCCCAATGTTAACGTCTTGCATTGTAACGTCAATGCTAAATTCTCGCAGCGTTTTTTCTATCACTTCCACATTCTTTTGAATATTGCCCGGATTAGCTTTGTTATTTTCGGGAATTTCCAGCAAATCCATTGGCGGGGGACTCCAAACTCCATCACCACCAGACTTAGGCATACCAATTGGTTTTACCTCTAACACCGGTGCCTTAGACGGCAAGTCTTTGTTTTTGCCAAATCTAAACCCGGAAAAGCCTTTTTTGACTGTGGTAAAGACCGAAACTTTGTTGCCGCCCTCGTTTACGGTGATGCGGCGGTCGTCTTCTTCGTTGTTAAAGAAAGATGCAAATAGCTTTAGAATCGATGTATTAAGCGACATTGAGACCGAAAGTAACATCACCGCAAATAAAATCAAGAAAGTGGCAATACTGCCTACTACTGATGACAAAATATAGACTGAAAAATATCCCGCTAAGCCGCCACCGCTACCGGAATAAGCTAAGCTAACCGGGTTGTCATTATTTAATAGCATCTGCAATAATCCGCCAAAACTGAAAAAGAATAAGATAATGCCAACCACGGTGGACAGGCGAATTTCAAACATTTTGGGGTTTACAATGCTGGCGACAACGGTCAAAAAGATAAATGGCAACAAATAGGCCAACAAACCAATTAAAATGCGCGTTTGAGTTAAGACAAAGTTGCCAAAATGACCGGCGTAACCAAAGATTGCCAACATATATATAAGGAATAACACTAAACTGACAATCGCCACGGTTTCGCGACGTGTCTCTTCTTTCATGCCGAAATCAAATTGATAACCTTTGCCGCGATCTTTTTTGCGTTGCCAAAAACGCGGGCCGGTTTGTCGACGTTTATGTCGAGGCAATAGCCCTCCTTGTACACTAATATAGTAACACAAATCAGAAGATAGAGGATAGAGAGAATGGAAGATGGAGGAATGTATCACGAGCATTGTAGAGGCGGTACCTCGCTCTGCTTCGGAAACCGGGGGCTAACACGAACAGCCCACTCTCTGAGTTAGTCTCGGAGTGACTGAACCCCTTGTTATCCCCGACTCCGCCAGCTGGCGGAATATTCGGGGATCCAGCAAGAAAATTATTTTATAGACTGGATTCCCGCCTTCGCGGGAATGACAGGGAAAATGCGTCCTCTTGTTTTTTGCCTCCGTTGCGTTATGATAGGGGCAAATGACAACCGTAAAATCCGCCTCAATTTTACCTAAACTACCGTCTTCAGACGCTGTTTTAAGTAAAAAAAATGCTTCAAAACGTAAAAAAACTAAATCTGTTGAGGTGCCGCTGACTGTGGGCGAAAAATTGCGTCGTGCGCGCTTAAAAATGGGTATTGATCTGTTAGAAGCCGAACGGCGCACTTTAATCCGTGCTAAATATTTGGAAGCACTAGAGAACGCCAAGTATTATCAGCTACCTAACTCGGTTTATGTTTCCGGATTTTTGCAGAATTACGCCAGTTTTTTGAAACTTAATCCGACTAAACTACTATCTCAGTTCCAAAAAGAGTACGGTGTGGCTAATCAAGCGTCGTTGTCAAACCTATCGTATAAATCTAACCTGCGGCTGAGTCGATTTGCCATTACCCCAAAATTGATTTGGGTTTCGGTGATATCGCTGGCTGTCATTGCGATTGTTGGGTATTTGGCCACGCAAGTTTACTTTTTTAGTGGTGTGCCAATGGTTTCAATCTCCAGCCCGTCTGAACAAGCGGTTGTTAGTTCTCGCACCTTTACGGTATCGGGAAAAACCGAGCCTGGAGTAACGGTTAAGGTGGGTAGCCAAGTGATTCCGGTGGACGAAAACGGCAATTTTGCGCAAGAAGTTAACGCGGGCGAAGTGGGTATTCACACCATCATCATCACCGCAGAATCCAGAACGGGGAAGTTACGTTCAATTACTCGAAGTATTAAGGTTGAAAAAACAATTAACAATTAACAATTAACAATTAACAATTAACAAAGGAATGTGATGGCAAAGAAAGAAGTCAAAGAAGTGGTTGAAAAAACCGGCCCGGTAGATAGCGGTAAAGCCGAAGTGTTGAAAATGGCGATGATGCAAATCGAAAAGCAGTTTGGCAAGGGTGCAATTATGAAGTTGGGCGAAGCAGTGGGAATGCAGGTGGAAACTATCCCCTCTGGGTCGCTATCGCTGGATATCGCTGTGGGTGGGGGAATACCGCGCGGACGCATTATTGAAATATATGGGCCTGAAAGCTCAGGTAAAACTACTCTAGCCATTCATATTGCGGCATCGGCACAGAAAAAAGGTGGTACGGCGGCAGTGGTAGATGCCGAGCACGCTTTTGATCCGGAATACGCGCGTAAATTAGGTATAAATTTGGATGAGTTGCTAATTTCACAGCCAGATACCGGTGAGCAAGCGCTGGAAATTGTGGAGACTTTGGTACGCTCAAATGCGGTAGATGTGGTAGTGATAGACTCGGTGGCGGCATTGGTGCCACGTGCCGAAATTGAAGGTGAAATGGGTGATGCGATGGTGGGAGTGCAAGCGCGATTGATGAGCCAGGCATTACGTAAATTGGCGGGTGCTATCTCTAAATCAAAAACAATTGTTATCTTCATTAACCAAATTAGAATGAAAATTGGAATAATGTTTGGCAACCCCGAAACCACCACCGGTGGTAATGCGCTTAAGTTTTATGCCTCGGTACGGTTAGATATCCGCCGCAAAGAACAGATTAAAGAGGGTGAAAACGTAATCGGCTCACACTGCACGGTTAAAGTGGTTAAGAACAAAGTAGCCCCACCGTTTAAGGTAGCTGAGTTCGATATCCTATATAATCAGGGTATCAGCCATGAAGGCGAAATTTTAGATTTGGGTGTTGCCTGTGGGGTAATAGACAAATCCGGGTCTTGGTTCACTTTGGGTGAGGAAAAATTAGGGCAAGGCCGAGAAGCGGCGCGTAATTTCTTAAGAGCTCATCAAGATTTAGCTGATAAAATTGAAAATACTATTCGTGAAAAATATCTATCCGGAGCGGTTGCGCCAGTAGTGGCATTGCCAGAAGACTAAATACATTAGGGGGATTATGGGCATTAGGGTCATTGGGATAACCGACGGATCCCCCAAAGTCCCTAATCACCCTAAAATTCCCTAATTGGAGGTACAATGTCAGAACAAGATCTAACAAGATGTTTTGGTGATGCGTTAAAAATCTTAAATCGTGCCAGTCAGACCAGATTTAAGATGATAGAGAAGCTAAAAAAGCGCGAATTTAAAGACGAAATTATTAGCCAGACCATTGCTCGGCTTGAGGAATTGAAATTAATTGATGACGTTAAGTACGCACACGATTATGTGGCTTATCGTTCGCGAAGTGCGCCAATTGGCGGGCGATATTTGCAATTAAAATTACGTCAACGCGGCATTAGTAAAGAGATTGCTGCTGACGCTAGCAAGTTATCGGCTGAGGAAGAGTACGATTTGGCAAAAAAAGTAGCCGAAAAACAACTGTCTCATTATCATAATTTGGACGATCAAGAAACGAAACAAAAGCTAGCCCGATTTTTACAATCCCGCGGGTTTAGTAGTGGTGCGGTTTATCGAATTATAAAAGGTGATTAAACAATTAACTATTAACAGTTAACAATTAACGTTGAATTTTTTTATATAGATTCCGGGTCGAGCCCGGAATGACAGCTCGTGGCGAGTTAGATAAAAAGAAGGAGCCGCACGGCTGGTTTGCCGGGGCTCCTGTTGTGCGTGGTCATGCGGTTATCCGAAAGTCCTCGAAGGGGTGGCCCCGATAGTACGCGGCTAGCAGTTTGGTCCGTTCGTGGATGTACTTGCTCCTGCTGGCGAACGACTCCAGGGCTTGGGAATCAAGCTCTTCGGTCAGAGTGCCGTCTTGATCGGTAATCTCGGAGATTCCCTCAGGCGCAAGCGGAGTAACATGGCTGTCGTTCGGCATTGTCTCCTCCGTATGGCGCTACTTGGCGGGTCGCGTTCTGGTTGTACCTCTGAGTGCCAACTCATTGATCAGCTCCCCAAGCCCGAGCCCTTGTACGCTTGAGTCGCCGACACATCTGTCCGGGTTGCCGGCGTCATTCCACTTCGACGTGAGAGTTGTTTCTAGACCTGCCTTGGACAATCGCGTCGGGTGCCATGGGCGATTTGGCTTGTCTGACAAGTAGCATCACCTCCTTATTGTGCTTACAAGGGTGGCATACCGTCTAGGGTGTCGTCCAATAGGCCGCCGCCATCATTCGGTGGGCCGCCAAACGTCTGCATCGGCAGTGTTCGTCGGTTAAGCCGTTCGTTCTCGGTGGCGAGCTGGCTCACTCGACGTTCTAGCGCAGTAAACTGATCACGCATTCTCGCCTGCTCCTGCTCGAGTTTGGTCAGTCGATCAACATCGGATAGTGGTTCAACTACTTGCGCGTTTGTATCTGACATCAATCCGCTCCTTGCTCATCTGCATCGTCTTGCATGTTCCGCTACTTGTTCTGCGGTTGGCAGAGCGGCAAGTGGCACAACCGCACCTGGCGCATGGACGTTGTACGCGGGTCCCTTGATGATCGGAGAAAGCGCTCCCTTTCGGCCGAGTGCGTACGCCGCGTAGAACCCAGGCAGGGCATCTCCATAGTCGGTTAACTGACACCGGGCGTGTTCGACTCCATCCACAGGACCGATCAGATAAACCGATCCCTGATCAAGTACGCACTCAGCTTGTCCGACGGGTGCCACGTGGAATTCGGGCAAGTAGGTTTTGCACCAGACTCTGACACCCTTGTCGAATTTGGCAACGATGCCTTTGATGAGAAATCGTGGTTTCATCATCGGTTGGCTTTTGGGCAAGCACCGTGGACGGTCGCATCTTCTCTCGACGGCATCGGACGCAGTCATAGAATGCATCTTATCTCACCACCCTTCTGGTTGTGAATGTACGGCCGTGATTTCAGCTTTAATTTACTCCTTTATTTATCATTTAACAATTGATTGTCCTCCTCATCCGCCCTCCGGACGCCTTCTCCTCTCGAGGAGAAGGGACTTTTATATAGATTCCGGATTAAATCCGGAATGGCAGAAGACAATCTATCCTCTGTCATCCATCCCCTATACATTTCTGTCTCTGATTGATAGACTAATAGTAGGCCTAAACATAGGCGAGTTTTAAAGTAGGAGGGTAAATGAAGCAAATTGTGTGGTTTTCCGAAGTTGGTAAAGATGACGTTGCCTTAGTAGGCGGTAAGGGGGCAAACTTAGGTGAAATGACCAAGGCTGGCCTGCCAGTGCCATCCGGATTCATCGTTACCGCAGACGCTTATTTTAATTACGTTAAAAAAACCGGCTTGGCTAGCAAACTAGTAACAATGCTAAAAGACGTTAATCCCGAAGACTCTAAAAAACTACAGAGCATTAGCCGAGATATTAAAAAACTAATCATGGCCACTCCAATGCCCAAAGCGTTGGAAACCGAAATTATCGATTCGTATCAAATGATGGGAGACGATGTTTTGGTGGCGGTTAGATCAAGCGCCACCGCCGAAGATTTGCCCGATGCCTCTTTTGCCGGTCAGCAAGCCACATTTTTGAATGTTTCGGGCGATGCCGAAGTGGTGCACGCGGTACAACGCGCTTATGCCTCGTTATTCGAAGCCCGCGCCATTTACTATCGCATTATCAATAAATACGAACATTTCAAAGTTGCGCTGGCGGTGCCGGTGCAGCGGATGGTGGAAAGCGATAAATCCGGTATTATGTTTACCGTTGATCCGGTTACTTCAGATTTGACCAAAATTGTAATTGAAGCCGGGTGGGGCTTGGGCGAAGCGATTGTTTCCGGTTCGGTGACACCAGACCGGTATGTGGTTGATAAAGCAACGATGAAAATTGCCAATAAAGAATTACATACTCAGACTTGGAAGATCGTTAAATCTAAACAGGGTGATAAGCACGTTAATGTGCCAAAAGGTGAGCAGAGTGTGCAAAAATTAAGCGACGAAGAAATTTTGGCGCTCGCCGCTATCGCTAAAAAAATTGAAGATCATTATGGTTCGCCGCAAGATACCGAGTGGGCAATAGAAGGCAGCCATGTCTTTATGGTTCAATCTCGTCCGGTGACTACCTTAAAAGACGTTGATACTGCAGCCGCGGCAAATAATTCGGCCGAGGCACCGGTAAAAGTTTCCGCCGATCTGATTTTGCTAAAAGGGGCTCCGGCATCAATGGGTTCGGCGTTTGGCCCGGTTAAAATTATTCACAAACCATCCGAAATAGACAAGGTTAATGAGGGCGACGTGTTAGTAACCGAGATGACCACGCCAGATTTTGTACCGGCAATGCGCCGCGCCGCCGGAATTGTAACCGACACCGGTGGTCGCACTTGTCACGCTGCCATTGTCAGCCGTGAATTAGGCATCCCATGTGTGGTTGGTACCGGTACCGCTACCTCGGTGCTCAAAACCGGTCAAATGATTACGGTAGATGGTCAAAATGGACAGGTATACAAAGGGAAAGTGGAATTAAATAATAATGTAAAAGCAGCCGCAGCCGCCGCAGTTTCGGGTACATCGGTTTCGGCCGAATCTGTTCCGGTTACCGGTACCAAGGTTTATGTTAATTTAGGTGAGCCAGAATTAGCGGAGAAAATTGCCAAGCTACCGGTAGACGGGGTTGGGCTGATGCGCGCCGAGTTCATTATTGCTGGTATTGGTGAGCATCCACGCGCAATGCTTAAAGCGGGGCGTGGCGGAGAATTTACTGATAAATTGGCCGAAGGCATTCATACTATTGCTGCCGCGTTTGCACCTCGTCCGGTAATTTATCGCTTTACCGATTTCAAAACCAATGAATATCGAAATCTTAAAGGTGGCGCCGAGTTTGAGTTTCAGGAAAATAATCCGATGATCGGTTATCGTGGAGCTTGCCGCTACATTCGCGAGCCCGATGTGTTTGCGCTAGAAGTTGCTGCTCTTAAAAAAGTGCGCGAAGCATACGACTTAAAAAACGTGCATGCCATGATTCCATTCGTGCGCACGGTGAACGAATACACCACCATTCGAGATATGATGGCCAAATTAGGCCTGAAGCAGTCAAACGAATTTAAACTATGGATTATGGTAGAAATTCCATCTGCCGTTATTCTACTTGATCAATTCTGTGAAGCCGGTATTGACGGTGTATCCATTGGTAGTAATGATTTGACCCAGCTAACCTTGGGGCTTGACCGTGATAATCAGGTTTTGGCCGCCGAATTTGATGAACGTGACGATGCGGTGGTGGCGTCACTCGAGCATATTTGTAAAGTCTGTCGTAAACACAACATTACGGTTTCTTGTTGTGGTCAGGCGCCGTCGGTGTTTCCGGAAATCACCGAACTTTTGGTCAAATCTGGCTCCACCTCGGTTTCGGTTAATCCAGACGTGGCCGTTTCAACCCGAAAGCTGGTGGCATCGGTTGAGCAGCGGCTATTGTTATCAACAGTGACTGCGGCCGAGCATCCAACTGAAAACGATCTAATACCGTAAAGGACAGCAAATGTCCAAGTCAAAAGTTATTGATTGCAAAGGTGTGTCAAAATCATACACTACCGGGAATAACAAAGTCGAAGTTCTGCACGATATCGATTTGGAAGTCTATTCCGGTGAGTATGTGATATTGTTTGGGCCATCTGGTTGCGGAAAATCTACATTACTTAACATCGTTGCCGGCCTAGAGCCGGTTAGTACTGGTTCGGTCAAAATTCGTGGTGACGACATTACTAAATATAATCAGAAACAACTTGCCAGGCAGCATCGTACCAAAATTGGAATGGTATTCCAGCAGTTTAATTTAATTAAGTCATTAAACGTATTAGATAATATCTCTTTGCCTCAAGTTTTCTCTGGGCTACACCTAAAGAGACGTGTTCGCAGAGCAGAACATTTGTTAGAGATTTTCGGGTTTTCGCGCTATCGCTTTTACAACCCAAATGAGCTCTCCGGTGGGCAACAGCAGCGCGTCGCCATTGCTCGGGCTTTGGTAAATAATCCGTGGATTATGTTAATTGACGAGCCAACGGGTAACTTGGATTCGCGCTCAGCTGATGAAGTGATGTCGCTAATTAGAGACCTAAACGAAAAATCAAAACGTACCATTTTGCTAGTTACGCACAACCCCGAATACATCACTCATCCTAACAGGGTGTTATATATGCGTGACGGTCGAATTATCCGTACGGTGGTTAATCGAGCCGTCGCAGACGATACTTTAATCCCAGCCGAGAGTGAAGAACAACTATTGCGCACCGCCGCACTATCATCTATTAAAGAAGACGAAGACAAGAAAGATCAATAATGCGCTTAATTGACGTATTTAGGTTAGCCACACGAAACTTTCGTACCAACCGATTGCGTACGTTTTTAACCATTCTGGCGGTGTCGGTTGCGACTTCGGCAATTTTGTTTCTGGTTTCATTTGGTTATGGTTTACAGATCTTAACCGTACAACAGATCGCCAATTCTGCCACCATTTCCACTGTTGATGTCACAACGTCGTCATCCTCGTCTATCATTAAGTTAGATGATGACGCGGTTACAAAAATCAAAGCGTTACCAAATGTGGTAGAAGTAGCCAGCGAAATGGATTTAGAGGCTAAAATTAATTTAACTAGCCTTGGCACTACGGTTGTGCACGCAGTTTCGCCAACTTATTTTACCCTTGGAGACATCCGAGCCGATTTTGGCAATGTGTTAGGTGATAAATCGGACCATCAGGCGGTAGTTTCTGACGCATTTTTGTCACAATTTAACCTTCCGGTAGATCAAGCTTCTCTTGGAAAAACATTTACCTTATCTTATAGCATTGTCGATCCGAATCAACCAACCGCCAAAACGCAGGATTTTCCAGACGATAAAAAATATACAGTTGCCGGCATCATTAAAGACCCCGACTTTTCCTCGTTTGTCTATGTTACTATGACAGACGCGAAAGCGCTGGTTAAAACCGTGCCATACGCTAACTTAAAAGCGCAAGCGAGTGATCGTAATAACGTAATTGGGGTAAAGGACGCGATTGGCGGTTTGGGATATGTTGCGTCTGCGCCGCTGGAAACATTGGAGCAGCTTAATCAGGTTTTTGCTGTGGTTCAAGCCACGTTAGCCACTTTGGGGTTAATTGCTCTAATTATTTCATCGATTGGAATGTTTAACACCATGACAGTATCGCTTTTAGAGCGCACCAAAGAGATTGGTATTATGAAAGCCTTAGGTGCAGACAAAAGTGATATTTGGAAGATGTTTATCGCAGAGTCATCGATTATCGGATTTTGTGGTGGATTGGCGGGGGTTTTGTTAGGGTTATTGCTGACGTTTGGAGCTAACTCGATATTAAACGTCTTGGCCCGAGTTTACGGGGGGCAACAAGCCAACATTTTTTACAGTCCACCGTGGTTTATTTTTGCAATTATTTTGTTTTCGACCGTTGTTGGCGCTGTTACCGGATTCTATCCTGCCAAACGTGCCGCCGGTCTAAATCCGCTAAAGGCACTAAGATACGAATAAATAATTACTTTACCAATATTGTAGAGCTATTGACAATATAGGTATTATCGGATACAATAGAAGTGTAATTGACCGAGCCGAGTTGGGTGTGCTGCTGGTTTTGGGCGTCGATGAGGGTGTTTAACTACCCCTTGGCCCTGACCCGCCTATCGTGTCCCCGTGATTTTCTCGGCTCAAAGTGGGGCGTCGGCGTTGTAACGTTGTCGCCCCATCTTCTTTCTTGAGAGATTGGTAAAAAAATGTTAAAGTAAGCGTGAGGTTTCTCAGGCTTTTTTATTTGGAGAGGTCGCATAGTGGCCTAGTGCGAACGCTTGGAAAGCGTTTATATCCGCAAGGGTATCGGGAGTTCGAATCTCCCCCTCTCCGCCACGCTTAATGTGGATTTTGAGACACTGAAAAAGAGCTTTGGTATTTTTCGATTACCGACATTGTTGCGGTGTTAATCACAAGTATTGATTCGCTTGCGTATTAGCGAAAACTAAATGAGCGGTTGCAAAAAGAGGGCGGGGATGAAACTGTGACAAAATGTCACACTTTGCAAATTTAACTAGGCAAGGAGGAAAAATGGAACAGAGCGGTCAAAGAAGATTTATTTCTCGCCAATTGTGGTGGACGATAATTCTAATAATTGTAATTGTTGGAGCAAGTTTATTTGCGATTCAAAAAGATAAGAAAGATACAAGCAAGGATAATTCGAATAATAACCAATCTCAAACTGACCAGCAAGAAGAAAGTTGCTCTAAAGGCTCTGTCGTTTTTACGGCAGAATTTACTGATTTCTCAAAGATAGACGCATTTCAGCCGATCGGCTCAATCACTGGTGCTTCACGCGGTCGCAGCTACATCACAATTTCAAAAGGAGAAACTGTGCCTGTTTACGCACCGATGGATGCGAATTTGGTATCGATAATTTATGCTTTTCGGGGAGCAGGCGCTGAACGTGGCGAATACGGTTTCAAGTTTAATGCCGGATGTGACACAACATTTTTGCTTGATCACTTAGATAGCATTTCCGATGAATTGAGTAAATATGCACCGGCCGAACCATCCACCTCGACTGCTACCAACGATTCATTGTCTATTCCAATAAAAGCAGGAACTCTTTTGGGGTATTCTGACGGTACTGCTCAAGGTAGGACATTTGATTTTTTGGTAACAGACTCCAATCTTAATACTTTCCATATCAAGCCGTCCCGCTGGGAGTGGGAGCAATCACTTTATTCTGTTTGTCCTTATGACTTATTCACAAAAGACATTAAAACTAAGTATTATCAAAAAATCGGGTTAAGTTCAGATACGGGTTTTATTAAAGCCGAGAGTTGCGGACAAATTACCTATGATATTGCCGGCACAATTTCTGGAGGGTGGTTCTTAGATGATAAATCTACAGATATGGATGGCGAATTTTTGCTTATTGGAGCAACTTTTAGCCAAGTCGATTTGGTAGTCAAAAATGACAGTGAGAAAACGAATCTGAGAATCACTGATTATAGTCCTAAAGTATTGCCCAAGGACGTTTTGGTTGGTCAGTCGGTGTGTTATAAAGGTTTTAGTAATGATTGGGTTTATGTTCACTTAATTGATACCGATACAATTGAAATTAAGAACGGTAATGGTTCTTGCCCAACTTTATTTTCCGCCACCGGTGCAAAAAAATATTACCGATAGTAATTTTATTGTACATGCAGAATATACTTTATTAAGCTATTTAAATGAATACGAATCGATGATAGGGGATATAAAATATTGAATATTATAAAAGATAAAAATAATTTACAAATTATTCCCGGTATAGGCAAAAGTATTGCTTTAAATTTGCGAAATATTGGCGTTCAAACGGTAGCTGATTTGAAAAGTAAAGATCCGGAAAAGCTTTTTGAGATGTCAAATCGTTTTGAAGGCAAAATTCAAGATCGGTGTTTGTTATATGTTTTTCGCGAGGCAGTTTATTATGCCGAAAATCCAAACCCCGATCCGGAAAAACTAAAATGGTGGAACTGGACAAATGGATAATTAATTATATATTTAGGAGTGTTATGTGGGACAGATAAATAAAGAGTGGCATTTGGTCAACAAGATGCCGAAAAATCCAACACCTAAACAGAGGTTAGATTGGCATATTGCACATAGCCAAAATTGTTTGTGCCGCCCATTTTCTGATGAAATGCGGTATAAATTAGAAGCGAAAATAGGCTCAAAATAAAATTACTTTTTAACTTGGGTACGTTGCGTTTATGCCCAAAATCAAAAATTGAAAATACTGAACTAATAATCTAATATATAGATATGAATAAAACAAACAACGAATGCTGTCCGAAATTTGATCCCACGCTTTGGGATGGCAAAACTTTGGAGTGGGATAACAAGAAATTTATCAAAACCAGTGTGCGCACATTTTTATTTATTCCGCTTAATTTTGGCGCGGTGATGACAAAAGTGGTGGATAAAGTCGAAAAATCCGACGCTAAAATGCTAGACGGTTTGGTGCTATCTGAGCACACCTCAAAGTGGAATATGGATCTTTATGTCGCTGTGGATCAACCAGTTCCGAGCGCGGAAAACACTACCTTAAGTGGAAAGTTTTTGTGTAAAGTATATGAGGGTGATTTTAAAGACACAAAGGCTTGGTGCGACGATTTTGAAAAAATCGCCAAGGACAATAAGTTAAATGTCGAAAAATGGTATATGTGGTACACTACTTGTCCCAAATGCGCCAAAAAATATGGTCACAATTACGTGGTCATTGTAGCAAAAGTAAAATAACGGAGGAGTAATGAAGAATACATGCACAGCACCGGCTGGAGCGGTTTATGGTTTTGGCTTAATAGGAGCATTAGTTTTCTTTATTCAGCATGCCGACACTTTTTGGGTTGGGGTATTGGGAGTTTTGGAGGCAATAGTCTGGCCAGCGGTAGTAATATACAAATTGCTGGGACATCTAGGCTTCTAGTTCGAGTTAGATGTTTTTGATTGATGGATGGTCTGGGTATATTTAAGTAGATTATCAGGATATAATACTATCGTTAAGCGCATAATTACTCATAAATTTATCAATCTGTCTGCGGTCTTTTTTATTATCGTGTTAAGTTGCGCGGTTTTGTTGTTGTATAACGCCAACAATCAACCCTTATCTACTTCAGCGTCCGCAACCGCATCTCAACCTTTGTCCACTGCCGATCCGGCTCCTCGGGTAGGAATTCAGATTGGTCATTTAGATGTAGATAAATTACCGGGTGAGCTGTCAAAGTTGTGGTGGAATTTTGGGGCGCAAGTTGGTAATTATACCGAGATTGCCACCGTAACCAAAATTGCTGAATTGGCCAAACAATATCTTAACGATAAAGGTGTGATGGTTGATTTGCTGCCGGCGACGATACCGGAAGGCTATGAAGCGGACTGTTTTGTTTCAATACATGCCGATGGCAATGATTATGATTATGTGAGCGGTTATAAAGTGGCATCGTCTGTATTTGACACCTCTTCGCGATCTACTAAGCTAGCTGAATTGATCGAAACTGCCTACCAGACCTCCACTAAAATGGATCAAGATAAAAATATTACTACGGATATGACCGAATATTACGCCTTTAACTTTATTAAGTATCAGCACGCCATTTCTGCCTCTACCCCCGGTGTAATAATTGAGGTGGGATATATTACTAACGCAACTGATCGCAAAACTATTATCAAACAACCAAGTTTGTCTGCCAGAGGTATTTCTGACGGGGTACTAGCATTTTTGGATGATCAAAACTGAACAAATTCTCCTGCCCCCTATTGTTGTGTTGTGTTGTGGCGGTATAATGGTAGTAATGAATAGGAGGGGAGATGGATACTACAGAGCCAAAACTTAGAAGCAATAATCGTGTTTGGATGTGGGTTGGGGTTGTTGTTATTATCGCATTGATTGCAGTGGCTGTGATAGGTTGGTACAAGTTAGCCAACCCCACAACTAAGGAGAGTGCAACTTCGACTAGCACTGCTACTCCTGTGGCGTCGGTACAAAAAGATGTTTGGGTTGCGGGCACGTCTTCGGTTTTAACCAGCACAACGTCTTCCGATACTCATAAATTAGCTGACAACTCTTATCGGATGTACTACATGTCAAACGGGCAGATGGTGTACGCCGAATCTGACAGCACCTTTGCATTTGGTGCGTCAAAATCAACCGGTATTACTGAAGATGCGGGTAAATTTATGTCTAACCCAAGCGTATTAAAAATTACCGACAGCAATTGGATAATGATTTACGAGCAACAACCAATTAAACAACCTGGCTCAAACAATCAGAATAATCCCCCGGGGCCAACCAATCAGCGTAATTTATACTTGGCTACTTCAACCGATGGACAAACGTTCTCCAAAGCCGGATTAGTACTAGATAGTAGCATATTAGACAATTATTTTGCTTCTGTGCCAGATATGATTTTATTACCTAATAATCAAATTCGAATGTATTATGTTTCAGGCGGTAATGCCATTGGTTCGGTGCTTTCGAGCGACAACGGAAAAACATGGGTCAGAGACAGCGGATACAGGCTAGAAGATTCTGCGGTTGATCCGGATGTCATTGTGGGCGGAACTGCAAAATGGGTAATGTACTATTCTAAATTAAATCCAAGTGACAACGCCATTTACAAAGCAACATCAAAGGATGGCTTAACATGGGTACAGCAGGAAAAAGTACTGGATAAAAAAAGTGCCAGTGGGGTAATTGTTGATCCGGATGTAGTGCCAATTAACGACAATAGCTACGTGATGTTTTATGGTGAAAGCGGCGCGACTGAGCAAATTGATTTATATATGGCAAAGGCCAATCACTCAATTTTTCGATAAATTTCTCAATAACTAACTTATCAATATTTCGAACTCATAAACTATTGACATAGTGTTAATTATGTGATATACTGTTGCTATCAAAATCAGAACTGCTGAAAGAAGCAATTCTGGTTGCGAGGAACTTTCGCAACTATCCACAGGTGTTTCGCCCACATCGGGCTTGAGGAGCAGTCGATGAGCGATCTTGAGAAGTTCGTATGTGGATTTGCCCGTATCGCAGAGAGGTATTGTGAACTTCGTCACGCCGGTCTACTGTACGGGTCAGCTGTTAGCGATTACTTCAAGCAGGCGGACCGTGCACTGGTAGTTGCCCACATCGACAACAAGCCGATGCAAGGGTTGCTCATCATCACAGCAGCCGATGCGGCAATGAGTCGGGCTGCCGGCTACTACGGTGAGGACTGCTTCGCCTGACCATGAATTCCGCCCCGAAGTTGGGGCATGACCAGCCTGCGCCATTCGCGCGGGCAAGGAAAGGGTACGACGATGGGCAAGTATGATCAGTTTTCAGTGGCGATCAGTGTCGTTCAAGATCGCTACATCGCGCTGAATACCTCGGGCGGGGTGTCAGGCACAGAGATGGCGGAGTACGACACATGGGTCTCCCGCGCCAAGAATGCTCGTGATGCGGGTAACTCGGAGCGTGGGATAGACCTGCTCGGCGAGGCCAACGAAGTACTCAACGCCGTGGAGCGCCGGCACCATATCGAGAACGGTGGGAATCTGAGCGTCGGCGAGGTTGTCGACGCCAAGGCCAAGGCGACGCCTCAGCGGGGCGGGTTCCGGCCTGACCATCGGAAGCAGGCGCCGGTCATCGTGGCCGACCACCCGGAGTGGGTGACGGTCCCCGATCTCATGGGTAACGAGGGCAAGGTTCTCGCTGCCGCACGGCGCGAGGCCTCGGCTGAGGACGCGGAGTGGCTTGCCCGCTCTGCGGCGAAGAAGTCGCAGAGCAAGAAGAAGTAGGTTTACCGCAAGGGGCGGGACAGCGATGTCCCGCCCCTATTCTTATGCGTATAGATTCCGGATCTAGTTCGGAATGACAACAACGAACTCTACTCAGTAGTTTTGCCGTCGAAATGTTCGGAATCTGCTTCGCCGTCTGCTTTGGTTTGATGCACCGTGCCATCGGTGTGGTGTGGCGGGCAGTAAAGCGTGTACAACTTTAGCTCTGCTTCGGCTGACAAATTAATCACATTATGTTGCGCTCCGGCAGGTACTACAATAACATCGCCATCACCTACGCTGTACTCATTTTGATCTATCACTACTTTGCCGCTGCCAACTTCAAAACGAAAAAATTGATCGACATCATGCACTTCCATCCCAATTTCTTCGCTTGGCTTCAGACTCATCACTACCAACTGTAAACCTTTCGAGGTGTACAAAACGGTTCGAAATGTGGCGTTTGCTCGGGTTAATTCCTCTATATTAGCGTGGTATCCTTTCATATAGTTCCTTTCTTATTACAGCTTGATTATACACCAAATTTTTTGAAACAATCATTTTCATTGCCGATTTCATTCGTGTATAATGAATAAACAAAGGAGATAAAATGTTTGGAATGATTTTGGTGATCGTCGGAATTATCTGGCTATTGTCCAACTTAGGGATTATTACCGCTAGTTTAGCGCAGTTAATTTGGCCGTTGTTGTTCATTGCTTGCGGTTTGTGGATTTTGATGCGCCCGAAACGCTGGTATAACCAGATGTGGCGACGGGTTGAGTCTGAATCTGACGACAAAAAAGAATAATCAAAAATAAAATATGAAACGACGCAAGATCTTTTCGGGTAAGTTAATTTTCTTTTTTTTGATGATCGTTTTTCTATGGATTGCGGTTTCGTATTTCGCTCAAACTAAACATATTTTGACCGTTTTAGCCCAGGGTCAGTGGTATTGGGTATTGATGGCGGTGATTATTCAACTATTTTACTATCCTTTTTACGCCTATTTTGTGGAGGGCGTTTTTAAGATTTTTAAGGTCAAATTGTTACGTAAACAAATTTTGCCTATCTATCTTGCATCCAAATTTACTGATGTCGCTTTACCGGTTGCTACCTTGGGGCAGGTGGCGATTTTTGTGCGTAACGGCAAACGCAATGGTAACGAACCACTTAATGTGGGTATTGGGATTTCGTTTGTGCTTTTATTTGAGTTGGTTGCTTTTGCCATATTGGCATCGGCGGTGATGGTGACATTATCGATTTTTGACCACCCGCCGCTGTATATGATCTACACCTTGCTGATATTAGTGTTTCTGCTGTTGCTGGCGCTGTTATTTATTGTTCGGGTGGCAATTCAGCAGAAACCGCTTAATAAATTATTTTTGTTGATGATTAAAGTAGTGGCCAAATTTGCCGGGCAAAAGAATGTTAACATTAGCCACGTTCATCAAATCATTCAAGAAACCGGTGCCGATTTACGGACTAATCTGGAGATGGTTTGGCCCAGCTTGCGTTTGGCTATTTGTACGCATTTACTAAACTTAGTCACATTTGCCATAATCTTTATCGCTTTTGCTAATACATTTAATATTTTGGCTATTTTGGCTGGTTATGTGGCGTGTTTGCTGTTTACGGTGGTGTCCATTACCCCTCAAGGTGTTGGGGTAGCAGAAACGGCGATGATCTCTACTCTAACCTCGTTTGGGCTCGATTTTTCGGTGGCGGCGGTTATTACGTTGGCGTTTCGCGGGTTGCTATATTGGCTGCCATTTTTCCCCGGTTTTTACGTCTTTAGCCGTTTAGAACTCAAATCAGAGGAATAGCTAGAAAGCGGTTATCTTTTATAATTTAGCTATTCGTACAGTTTAAGAACGACTAGCTTTTTTCTCAGTAGAAATTAAGATTATTTGGAGTATGATAGACATGCAATAAATAATACGAGGTAGATATGAGAATTTTAGTGATTGAGGATGACTATAAAATCGCTGGCGCAATCAAAAAAGGTTTGGAGCAGGAATCGTACGCGGTGGATGTTGCCTACGATGGTAAAGATGGTCTGGGGTCTGCCATGACCATCAGTTACGATCTAATTGTATTAGATCGAATGTTGCCCGAAGTAGATGGGATAAAAATCTGCATGGCAATGCGTGAAGAAAAGAAAAAAACACCAATAATCATGTTAACCGCTAAAGATCGGGTTCAAGATAGAGTTGAAGGCTTAAACGCTGGCGCAGATGACTATTTAGTCAAACCGTTTGCGTTCGAAGAGCTGCTAGCTCGCGCCCGTGCACTAATGCGACGCCCCGCAGACATTAAGCAAAACGTGCTAGAGGTGCAAGATTTAGCGTTAGATACGGTTAATTTTACGGTAACGCGCGATGGGAAAAATATTGAATTATCGAATAAAGAGTTTGCTCTATTGGAGTTTCTAATGCGAAACGCTGGCCGAATTCAGACTAAAAACAATATTATTGATCATGTTTGGGATTATGATGCCGACATTTTGCCGAATACTGTGGAAGTGTTTATTGGATATTTGCGAAATAAAATCGATAAGCCGTTTGCCAAAAAACCAGCATTAATTAACACGGTGCGTGGGTTTGGGTATAGAATAGGGTAAAGCAATTTGAAATTTGAAATTTACAATTTGAAATGATGGAGGGGGTTTATTTCTTAGAATTCTCTCTCTAGGCATATCGGCTTGTAGAGTCGGAGGTCTACGTGGTCGGAATGACAATAAACAATATAAAAGAATTTTAAATTAAAAATTAATAATTAAAAATTGGCCAATTATGATTACATTTAAATCCGCTTATTTACGTCTAACCTTATTTTACGTGCTAATTGTAATGTTTATTAGTGTTGCTTTTTCGGTGACGGTATATAAGATATCGTCCGCTGAAATTAATCGAGGATTAAATCGTCAGACTCAGTTTTTTTCTAACTTTCCGGATGAATTACTTCCGGCGCGTATGAAGCAATTGGAGCAAAATCGAGAGTCGCAAGTAACCGATAGCGCAAATCGGTTAAAGGGGAATTTATTCTATTTTAATCTGCTAATTCTATTGCTATCCACCCTTTCAAGTTATTTGTTCGCGAAAAAGACTTTGCAGCCGATAGAAGATATGGTGGAATCGCAAAATAGATTCACTGCAGACGCTTCGCACGAGCTCCGCACTCCGCTAACCGCGATGCGTAGCGAGATTGAGGTGACCTTACGCGATCCGAAATTAAAACTAGCCGAGGCAAAACAGTTGATGGCTAGTAATTTGGACGAAATTAGCAAACTAGAATCTTTATCTAGCGCGCTGTTGCGTCTGGCTAAATATCAAGAACAGGTTAAAACTGAGTTCAAAAAAGTTGAGCTAACCAACGCCGTAACCGAAGCGTATGAAAAAGTACAGCATTTGGCTGATAAAAAACAAATCGAATTTAATAATGAATTTGTCGATGTTGCGGTGCTTGGAGATAAAGCCAGCTTGGTGGAGCTGTTCGTGATTTTGTTGGATAACGCTATCAAATATAGCCCCGAAAAATCGACTATTTCGATTAATATCAGCCAAGACGAAAAAACCGCCAACGTGGCAGTAAAAGATCAGGGTTATGGTATTAAACAATCTGATTTACCGTTGATTTTCAACCGCTTTTTTCGATCAGACAACTCACGGGCTAAAACCAAAATTGATGGGTATGGTTTAGGTTTATCTATTGCTAAAAATATTGTCGATTTGCACGATGGGGAAATCACGGCAAGTAGTGTAATTGGCGAAGGATCAACGTTTACGGTAACCTTGCCGATAGAATAATGCACTAAATAATGGGGGATAGTTCTCGTCGCGCGACTTCTCGAACAAGAACAACCTTTTCTTGTTCGAGCGAAGCGAGAACTACTGTTGACACAATATTAGTATTGTTAAGCATAATTTCAGCCTCCGATCTTAATATGAACTCTGTAATATTAAGAAAGGAATAACAATGGGAAAAGAAGAAAAAAGTAGCGAGATAGTTGAAAAAACTCGTTATCATTACCCTCACGCGTTGAAAATGGCTTTGATTCTGATAGTTTTGGTGGTTATCGGTGGAGTCGGGTTCGGATTGGGACGAATGGGAAGCTGGCATCGTCAAAGTAAGATGGCTAAATTTGGCACGTCTAGAATGATGATGGGCAACGGGATGCGCGATGGATTCGCTGCTCGCGGCCATATGTATCGCCAGGACGAAAGCCAGTTGGTTTTGTCTGGCGATATCGCAAAAATTAACGGCAATACTTTTTCAGTAACCGCGTTTGATGGAACAGCTTACTTGGTAAATGTCTCTAGCTCAACATCGTATTCCAAAAATGGGGCGGTAGCCAAACAGTCCGATGTTATTGTTGGTAATTTTGTTCAAGTTTTTGGTACTTCGGATAGCTCGGGTAATATTACGGCCACGAGTATAACTATTAGATAAGTCAAAAAAATAGGAGTGTAATATATGGGTGCAGTACGGCGCGGAATTAAAAATGCCTTTCGTAATAATGTGCGGACGTTGTCGGTGGTAATAATATTAGCAATTAGTTTAGGAATGTCGCTGGTGATGTTGATTTCAATGCAAACGGTGCAACAAAAAATCGATAACGTCAAAAGCTCTATTGGAAACTACATCACCGTTTCTCCGGCAGGTATTCGCGGATTCGAAGGTGGTGGCACATTATTAACCGACGCGAATGTGTCTGATATTACAAAAATTGCCAACGTAACCAAAACTGTAAAAGTTACAGAAGATCGTTTAACTAACGGTACTAATACCAGTTTAACATCGGCTATCAATCCGGGGTCGTTTGGCAACCGCCAACGTAATATCGATTTTGGTGGCGATCCCGGTAGCGGCACTTCCGCCGCAACGCCACCGGTAAACTTTACCCTGCCCGTTACGGTCACTGGTGTAAATGATTTATCGGTTACGGCCGCACTTGGGGTAAGCTCGTTTGATGTAACTAGCGGTGAAAAGTTTGATGCTAACACATCGGACAACGTGGCAATGGTAGGCAAAGATTTGGCCACTAAAAATAATTTGTCGGTTGGCTCTACTTTTCAGGCGTACGGGAAAGACGTGAAAGTGGTTGGAATATTTGATGGCGGCAACACCTTTTCCAACTCTGGCTTAGTAATGCCAATTGCCGCATTGCAAAATCTCTCTGGCCAAAGCGGGCAGATTTCTCAAGTGATCGTAGAAGCTAGCTCAATTGATCAGGTCTCAAGTGTTGAAACTAACATTAAAACCAAGCTGGGTAGCGCGGTTGATGTGGTTTCGCAACAAGATAGTTCAAGCAACGCTGTTACACCACTTCAAAATATCAAAACTATTTCTTTATACAGTTTAATTGGTTCATTAGCGGCAGGGGCAGTCATCATCTTTCTAACCATGGTAATGATTGTGCGCGAACGTCGCCGCGAAATTGGGGTGCTTAAGGCAATCGGGGCATCAAACGCCATTATTGTCACTCAGTTTGTTTCGGAATCACTTATTTTAACGTTAATTAGTGGGGCGGTTGGAGTGGTGTTGGGGTTACTTTTATCCAACCCGGTACTAAATGTATTAGTTAATAATTCAAGTAGTTCCACCTCTACCAGCGGTGGACCGGGTGGGTTTGGCGGCGGTGCTGGCCGGGTTTTTGCTCGGATTGGATCCGAAACCGGCGATGCGCTTCGTAACTTAAATGCCAATGTGGGATATGATATTTTACTTTACGGATTTTTGGCGGCCATCCTCATAGCAATTATTGGAAGCGCCATTCCGGCATATCTTATCTCTAAAGTACGCCCGGCCGAAGTATTAAGATCTGAATAGAAAGGACAATTATGCTTTCAGTTAAAAAAATTTCCAAAAAGTTTCAGTCTGGTGATAGCGTTGTTACGGCGGTTAATGATGTAACACTAGAAGTGCCCAATGGTGTATTTGCCTCGATTATTGGCAAAAGCGGCAGCGGAAAAAGTACCTTGCTCTCGCTGATTGGTGCTTTGGATCGCCCAAGCTCGGGTGAGGTAGTGGTTGATGACCAAGACGTGACCAAAATGGGTGACCGTAGGTTGATTAAATATCGTCGCGACAAAATTGGCTTTGTGTTTCAAGGCTACAACTTAGTACCTAACTTGACTGCAATCGATAACGTAATGTTGCCAATGGAGTTTGCCGGGGTGAAATATAAAGATCGATTAACACGGGCAGAAAAGCTGTTAAAGTCGGTTGGATTAACCGACGATAAGTTTAATCGCCGTCCTACTAGGTTATCGGGTGGAGAGCAGCAAAGAGTGGCAATCGCTCGTGCATTGGCCAATAAACCAAACTTAATTTTAGCAGATGAGCCAACCGGAAATCTGGATAGTGCCACCGGACACGTCATTATCGAGCTACTTAAAAAACTGGCCGAAACAGAGGGCACTACCATCATTGCCGTCACGCACGATAAAGGCATCGCCGACAAAGCCGCGATTACTTTCAAACTACAGGACGGGAAGTTGGTGGACTAATGATTGCTGTGGTGGCGATATAGTTTGTGATAGACTAGTGGTATGACAACTAAAACATTTATCTGGATTGGGGTTTTGATAGGTTCAACTCTGGGAGGATATATCCCCACTATTTTTGGCGCCAGTTGGCTATCAACTTGGTCGGTTGTTGGCAACGGAATCGGCGGTTTGCTGGGCATTTGGGCCGGATACAAATTAGGCAAAGCAACGTTTGGCGAGTGATTAGTTCCAGCGGCTGTCATTTCGACTCCCTCCGGGCGTCGCCTACGGGTAGAGCCTCGAGCGTTGTCTCGAGGGTGGAGAAATCTTAATAATGAATTTGAAATTTGAAATTGTGGGAGATTTTTTATAGACTGGATTCCCGCCTTCGCGGGAATGACAGGCGCCGAAGCTTTGCTATTTACTCGAAATTGAGGTATTTTAAGAGTGGAGTTTGCGATTAAAAATCCTCAAATTTATTTGTATAACACCCTCGCGCGGCAGAAAGAAATCTTTGAGCCGATTAAACATGGCGAGGTTAAAATGTACGTTTGTGGTCCGACCGTTTACCATTATGCTCATATTGGTAATTTACGCGCGTATGTTTTTGCCGACACGCTTAGGCGTATGCTCGAATTTAACGGACTAAGGGTCAAGCAGGTTATGAACATTACCGATGTTGGTCATCTGTCTAGCGATAGCGATAGCGGCGAGGACAAACTGGAAAAAGGCGCCAAGCGTGAGGGCAAAACGGTGTGGGAAGTGGCTAAGTTTTACACCACTCAGTTTTTGGATGATTTGAAGTTATTGAATATTGAAACGCCCGCCGTGATGCCAAAAGCAACCGATCATATTAAAGAAATGATCAGTCTAATTCACTTACTAGAAAAAAAAGAGTTAACTTACACCGCTGATGGTAATGTTTATTTTGACACCTCAAAATTTGACCATTACGGGCTATTGTCAGGATCAAAAGTCGCTACGGAGCAAACCGAATCTCGAGTAGAAATCGATCCGAATAAAAAACATCCAGCCGATTTTGTGCTGTGGTTTACCCGCTATAAATATTTAGATCACGCCATGATGTGGGATTCGCCGTGGGGGAAGGGTTTCCCGGGTTGGCATATTGAATGTAGTGCCATGGCTACCAAATATCTGGGCGAGCATATCGACATTCACACCGGTGGAGTCGATCATATTGCGGTTCATCACACCAACGAAATCGCTCAAAGTGAAGGGGCGTTTGGGCACAAATGGGTAAATGTTTGGATGCACAACGACTTTTTGCAGGTACAAGACGGTGTAAAAATGGCAAAGTCGGACGATAATTTTTTGCGTCTGCAAAGCATCATCGACAAGGGTTACGATCCGCTAGATTATCGCTATTATTTGCTCGGTGGACATTATCGCACCAAAATGAACTTTTCGTTTGCGGCGATGGATGGGGCAAAGAACAGTTTGGCTCGCCTCAAAAATCAAATTGCAGAAATAAAAAAAGACGACAGCAAAACATCTAATTTGGAAAACCAAACCAAATATCTTGACCGATTTGCCGCAGCAGTGAATCAAGATTTGAACACGGCGGTGGCGTTGGCTGTATTGTGGGAGGCGGTAGGTGATGCGGCATTGTCAAAATCAGACAAGATTGATTTAATCAGTCGGTTTGACCAAGTTTTTGGTTTAGATTTATTGGCTGATAAAGTTGGTCAGATTCCAGCCGATGTCGAGGCGCTGGTTAGCCAAAGGGATAAAGCCCGGGCAGATAAAGACTGGGCAAGGTCAGACGAGCTTCGCGGCCAGATTGCAAAGCTGGGTTATTCCGTTTTGGACGAAAAATCTGGTCCAAAAGTTGAAAAATTATGATTTCTCTCGGCACTTCTCACACAACCCGCGGAACTCTACTGAATGCTCTGAGATAATAAAATGGGTAAGACTTTCTATTCGATGAAAGTTCAGATTAATTGTGGCGTGATCAACATCAATAACCAATCCGCAACTATTACAAACGATATGATGGTGATGTTCTAGGTGAGCAGGCTCATAATAACTGCCTCTTTCGCGCCAATCAATTCTGATAACTTCTTTTTGTTGCTCCATTTGATGAATAATTCGATAAGCGGTGGAGAACGCCACGCTTGGATTGTTAATTTTTATGGCTGAATAAATATCTTTGATTGTAACCGGCTTAGTGATGTTGGCCAAATATTGGCTAACCGCAATTTTTGTTTGAGTTTGACGTTTAGTCATTCAGTATCCTTTTATTGCTAATTATTTGCAATAATAACACATTTTGCAACTAATTTGTATATACTGATATATGACGGTATATTCGAATTGGGATAAATGATAAATGAAAAAACTACTAATCACAATTTTGCCCGTTCTAATCATTGCTGGTGGTTGGATTGCGTACGCGGTTGCAAATCAACCCGCCAAAAATCAGAATAAACTGACCATTTCGGCTAGTTTTTACCCATATGCCTATTTGGCAAAGCAAATTGGCGGGGATTTAGTTGACGTTAAAAATATCACTCCAGCCGGGGCCGAACCGCACGATTTTGAACCTTCAGCGGGGGATATTGTGCAGATGTACCAATCTAAGCTATTCATTTATAACGGTTTAGTTGAGTCTTGGGGTGATAAATTAGCTGGGCAGCTAAAATCCGAAAATGTAGTGGTGCTAAAAATGTCGGATCAGGTAAATCTTGCGGTTCCGAATGATCCACATTTTTGGTTGGACCCGGTTTTGGTTAAGCAGCAAGCATCTCTAATTCGAGACCGGTTGGTTGAGATTGACTGGGCAAATGCAAGTATTTACGACCAAAACGCCTTAATTTTGCAGTCCAAACTGACCAGTCTAAATACACAATATCAAAATGGATTAAACAACTGTCAGATAACCGATTTTGTGACCGCTCATGATGCTTTTGCTTACTTAGCCAAGCGATACGATTTAAATCAGATTGCGATATCCGGTATCTCGCCCGATTCTGAACCGAGTGCTCAACAAATGGCCGAGATTTCAAATTTGGTAACGCAAAAACAGATTGAATACATCTTTTTTGAGTCTTTAACCAGTCCAAAGTTATCAGAGACCATTGCCAGTGCAACCGGCGCAAAGACACTGGTACTTAATCCGCTTGAAGGTTTAACGACAGATCAAGAGCAGTCCGGCCAGGACTATGTTACAATAATGCAAGATAACTTAACAAACTTGCGGGTCGCCCTAGGATGTAAATAAAAATTAACCTCGATTCCAATCGGCCCAATTTAGCCAATTAGTCCAATTGGGATAAACGTCATAATGAAGGTTTCAGCACATAATGTCACAGCCAGCAATAATTCAATTTAAAAATATAGATTTTAGCTATAACGGCCAAACTGTTTTAGATAAAGTTAGTTTTGATATTCATGCCGGGGAATACGTTGGGTTAATTGGTCCAAATGGGGGTGGCAAAACCACCTTGCTAAAAATTTTACTAGGTTTAATTAAGCCCGACAAAGGTGAAATTAAATTGTTTGGCAAAACTGCTGATGATTTTAATCAACGCTATCTAATTGGCTATGTGCCTCAACGCGTGGCGGGGGCCGATAGCAGTTTTGTGGCCACCGTGTCTGAAATTGTGCAGAGTGGCCGCACCGCACGCTTGGGGTTACTTTCATCTTATAAAAGAAATGATGCGCACTTGGTACATCAAGCGATGGAAGCGGTGGGGGTAGAGAAGCTGGCCAATCGCCAAGTTAGCACGTTGTCCGGTGGCGAACGTCAGCGGGTATTTATCGCCCGCGCGCTGGCTAGCGAGCCAAAAATTTTGATATTGGATGAGCCCACGGTGGGCATCGACAGCCAATCGCAAGAGATGTTCTATACTTACTTGTGCGATATTAACAAAAAGCTTGGGCTAACCATCATTTTTGTTTCACACGATATCGATGTGATTGCCAATGAGGTAAACGTGATAATGTGCCTTAACCATACGCTGGTGTATCACGGATCACCAAAAGAGATGACCAATAACGACGCGATAAAAAAATTATACGGCACCAGCACCAGTATTATTCACCACCACCACTAGTGGCCAATTTTAAATTTACAATTTTAAAACCAAGGTGATTATGTTAGAGATATTTCAATACGATTTTATGATTCGGGCGTTCGTTGCCGGCTTAATTATTGCGGTAACCGCGCCGATGATCGGATCGTTTTTGGTGGTCAAGCGCTACTCATTGTTTGCCGACACCTTGGCGCACGTGTCGTTGATGGGCGTGGCCATTGGGTTACTAATAAACGTTTATCCGTTTTATGTTGCACTATTTACCGCGGTGGTTGCAGCGATTTTTATCGAATTTTTGCGCAAATCAAACCGATATTATAACGAATCACTATTGGCGTTGTTTCTGTCCGGTAGCCTGGCCATTGCCACGGTTTTGGTCAGTTTGGCCAAAGGTTTTAACGCCAACCTGTTCAGCTATCTGTTTGGTAGCATCACTACTATCACTAACACCGATGTGTATGTGTCTGCAGCGCTCGGTATCATTACTATTATCTGTATTGCCTTATTTTATCGCCAATTTTTCTTAATTTCGTATGATGAAGATTATGCACAGGCTTCTGGGATCAAAACCGGCATAATTAATGTAATTTTGGTGGTGCTAGCAGCAATCACAATTGCGTTAGCGATGCGTATTGTGGGAGCATTGTTAATCGGTGCATTGATGGTTATTCCGGTCATTACCGCCACCAGTTTAGCCAAATCGTTTAAGCAAGTAATGGGCTATGCGGTTATTTTATCGCTGGTAGCG
The DNA here is from genome assembly GCA_041660565.1 of Patescibacteria group bacterium. Taxonomy (NCBI): domain Bacteria; species Patescibacteria group bacterium. The sequence goes on along the minus strand of JBAZWC010000002.1, from coordinate 65,934 downwards.
GTAACTTTGGGATTATTCTTGTCGTATTACGCCAACCTAGCTAGTGGGGGAACAATTGTGGTGGTGGCGCTAGCGTTGTTTATCTCTAGTTCATTGGCTCACTATTCGAAATAAGGTCAAAGGAGGGGAATGGGCAATTCAATAGTCAAAAAAACAGCGCTTGTGTTTTTGCTGGCGTTGTCTTCATTTATTTCATTTTACGGATTACACGCGGCCTTAAACGGTCATTATTATAGTTTGATTCTTACTTTTTTGGTTATGCCTCTATGTTTTGGTATTGTGACGGTTTTGCTGGATGATTGGGTGTTTAATATCTTTGCCGTTATTTTGTCATCTGCAATTTTATTGCTATTCGTGCCGTTTAATTTATACATTTTATTAGGTACGGTGCTTTTAGCAATCTTAATGTACGTGGGAATATCAACCTCAATTAGGACTAAGCAGTTCTATATTAAGCCACAGGTAGATCAAATTGCGAATAAGAGTTTATCGCTGTTGTTTTGGGGCCTGGCGGTGGTGATTGCGGTAGTCTCTTACTCTGCACCACAGGTACAGAACTTGAAAAATGGTATCAACATCCCATATAAATATGAAGTTAAGATAATCCAAATGGTGGTGCCCAGTTTTAATCCTAATTTAACGGTCAACCAAACCATTAATGTTCTTGCAAACCAACCAATTGACGCTGAATTGCCGGCAGATGTTAGACAAGAGCTACTAGACAAGCTGGGGATAGGGGACTTGAACCTAACCGGCAACGAGACAATAAACGAGCGTCCAGATATTATAACTACAATTATTGGTAGTAAAGAAAAAGAAATTATTAGTGGGGTAGGGCGCTATCTCCCACTGACTGTGGCTTACATTATGTTCTCACTAGCGGTTTTCGTGGGCAAGATCGCTCTTCAGCTGGTATTAGTTTTGAATTCACTAATAATTTATCTTCTTAAAAAAATGAATTTTTATTCATTACAAAAAATTACCGTTGAACAAGAAAAAATAGTTTTGTAAAAAGTTTTTTGACAATCCCCCACTCGACCGTCTCGTCGGACTAAGGGATTACTAAGGATTTTGAAGGATAACGAGGGAATGCCGTGACATTTACCTCAATTTAGGGTATATTATGGTCAGCACTTCCCTACTCTGCGGCAAGGAGGGTGTACAATGCTTGTGCGTAGTTGGCCTTTGGCTGCTCCAGCTCTCGTTCTTGTTGCACTGTTGGTTGCGGATAACGGATGGTGCAACGGCATCCTTGATTGTCAGGCGTTCTGGCAAGTGGTGGGCGCGTTGGCGTGCATATACGTTCCAATGACGGTGATATGTATGCTTGGTGCTGACGACGACAAGGGCAGGATCGAGGCGTTTTTGTGGCCATACACCGTCTACCTGCAAATACGCAATCATTACCGATCGGCCTAACACGGCCACTACCGTTTTGACTCCCGGGAGGGAAACGCAATGACTTGGCGAATGAAGGTGGTGTCTCTGCTCTGGTTCGTGTTCTTCCTGGTTGCAGGCTGGGATCTTGTATCCTCGCGATGGAACGACGGCCGATGGTTGCTACTGGTGTTGTATGTCGCCGGCTCGGCATATTGCTCGATAACGATGGCGTTTATCGGCACCGTTGATCCCAAACGGGTTTTCACGGCTTTTGTTTGGCCCAAGCTGTGGCTCAATGATCGCCGCAAGCGACGTTGTTCACGGGAGGCCTGAGGATGCTCGCATGCTGGAAGTCGTGGATCGCGCCGGTGATGGCCGCGATCATACTGTGGGTAATCGGGGGATGGCATCATATGGGGGCGCTCTGGTCTCGCGGTTGGATCTCGATCGGAATCGTGATGCTGGGCGCGGCCTATTGTCTATCCGTCATGATCCACATGTTTGCGGCTAAGACATACAGGGGTCGCTGGTTGGCGCTTGTGTGGTTCATTCCTTGCCTCATCGACTATCGGCGTCATCGTCATGGGGCGTGATCAACTCAAAAGAGCGCGAGGGCCAAACCGGCCACCCGCGCTTCTTCTTTTTTTATATAGATTCAGAGATTTTTTCCGGAATGACAGGTTATACATTCTTGTTCGAGTGAAACGAGAACTTTCCGGCGTTGTTCTGATTAGTTCTCTCTCCGTTCGAACGCGAAAAATCGATCATCTATTTTCTGATTTACCAACTTCCTCCACCGCCACCGCCAAATCCTCCCCCACTAAATCCTCCACCGCCACTACCGGAACCAGATGGGGCGGCGGCTGCATTCATTGAAGTGGAAAAACTGTTCATTGAGGTCGAAAATGCCATCATATTAAACGCGGTAGATGAACGATACCAAGTTGGGTTGTTCGGCTCAATTCCCATCTCGGCACAGGCCTTAGCCAACTTATCTGTCAACCCAAACACGATTGCATACGGCAGGACATCGATAAAGATATTATTATTTTCCATAAATTTGGCCCGATATTTTTCGGTTGAACCAATAAACATTTTGTATCCTAAAATTTTATTGGCCGTTTCGTGTCCAAGTGCGGTTTTTGCCGGCATGGCGTAAGCAAATATCGCCATAAAAGCACCGAAAATGGTTAGCCCCGCAGCTAGTCCATAAGCTACCGCGTTCACAAACTCCGGTCCAATAAAGATGGTAAAATAGACTAAAAATGGTGATAGGCACGCCAAAACTATCCCCCATATTAGATAGCGACGGCGGACAACATCTGGGTTGCCGGTAAAGTATTGATCTGTAGTAACCTTGTTCATGATTAGTTTATTAATCTCCAGTGTTTGCGTGACAAATTTTCGGCTTAGCTCGTTGGTCGATATTTCATTTCGGCCAAGGAAAAGCTGGTCATATAAATATTTTTCGTACTCAGAGAGATCGCTTGGTACCTTGTCAGTTTTAGTCATTACAAAATTTACTCGGCTAAAAATGTTTGTTTTCGGCTGATCGGTAATGGTCAGATACCCGCGAGCGGCAAGATCTACGATAGTGGCGGCAATGCCAGCTGGCTTTGTTCTCTCGGTTAACACCGCATTCATTTCGGCCGGACGTAAGTTTAGAGGCGGGGCAAACTCGGGGGCAATGGTTTCGTGTTCAAACAAGCCCACGCTAGACTCAATTTGACTGTTGGCGGTTTTAATTAGTTTTCGGTCTCGCCCGTTTTTCCACCACTTTCGAACTAGCATTGCCGGACCAATTATTAATACCAGTAAAAATGTGCCAATCATTGCAGCATAAAAACTATCGGAATGAGTTTGGTTGTCCGACGAAACCGTCAACAGCGGCACCATCTCTTTAATAAAAGCCACCGCGTATGTCAGTTGTTCTTCCGGGTTCAATACCTTTGTTGAACTAAATGTAACTTTTCCGGACGAAGTCTCGTTTTTGGTGCAGCTTTCGGTTGATCCGGCTGCCCCTACGTAGCAGCTAGATTGAACCATGCCGTCTAATGGTAATGTAACGCTGGCGGTGGCATGCTCTATTGGGACAGCCCATTGATTTCCGGTGACGTTCCAATAAAGCTCGTCGTAGTCTGCATAGCCAAGTAAAATACCGGTAACAACATATGTTAGGTCGTAAGTATGCTTGCCAGTGATTGTTTGATTAGGGTTGCCAATTTTTAATTCAACATAATCACCGTTCTTGCTAGAGGTAAACTGCTCGCCTTGCTGATCAATTAGTACAGACTGTATATCTACTTTGGTATATGTCGTTTTATCACTGTTTCGATAAATATAAGGAATTTCACGATAGATGCCGTGTTTGGCGCTTTCAAAATCTACCGCAATAGTTTCTTTAAACAATACGGTTCCGTCTGTTTGGATATTTGCGTCTGAGTTAAAACTGGTAATAGTCCAGCCGGTGTCTGCGGCTAAAGTTTTGGTTGGAACAAGGCAGAGTGCAAAAATGAATACAAAGAGTAGTTTTTTCAATTATTCTTGACCTTTTTATTGAAATTTAATTTTAAGGTAACAATCAAATCAGTCGAAAAAATACGGGCAGCGATTGAAACAAATATCACAAACACAATTGCTTGATAAATGATGCCGTAAATGACCGAACTGTATTGGTGCAGAGATATCGCTTGCACCGCCAAAAACGGGTGAGCAAACGGGATGGCGTAAACCGCCCATTTTATCGCCGGACTAAGTGAGTTGAAATCCAATATTAAAACCAAAAAATATGGAATCATCACCAAAATCATTAACGGCGTAATTATCCCCTGAATACTTTTGGCGTCCTCGGCGAACGCGCCCAAAATTAAGGCTACCGCCAGCGCGCACAATATGCCTAGGAATAGCGTTAGTCCAAGCAATATATATTGTGTAGTGCCAAAGGTTAGCCCAAGGGTGTGCAGGGCATTCGAAACGTCTGCGGATTGACCGGCGGTTAAAGCACCACCAGACAGCCCGTTCATGTACGAACGCATGCCAATTAAATATACAACCGCAAACAATCCTGCCACAATTCCGGCTGCCATTAGTTTGGCGGTTACAATCGCCCGACGGCTAATTGGGGTTGAAAGCAGCGTTTCCAGTGTCTTGTTCTCTTTTTCGGTGGCTACCGAGGTGGCAATTAGTTGCGCCGCAATAATAATCACTAAGAATAAAATGATTGGAATAAAATAGGTTTGATTTTGCACCACTGCCATCATCTGATCCATGCTAATTGGTGCATTTTTATCGCCGACAATAATGTGATCAGAAGTAACGATTGGTTGTTTGACAAAGTTAGGATTAAACGAGCTTTGAGATTTGATGATTGAGTTGCTTACCTGCTCGTTGATTAGTTGAATGATGGCCTTAACGGTTTGCTGATTTCGGCTGGCAGTGGCAGACAGGCTTTTGACCACCGAATAAAACTCAATCTGTCCATTTGTACCGCTGAGAATGTTGTTGCCGAATCCGGCTGGAATAATGATAATTGCTACGTTTTTGTTGCTGTTGGCGGTGTCAAGCACGTTCTGAACCGAGTCTGTTGGCAAGTTAACGATGTATTTGGCTGATTTTAGCCCGGTAATAATTTCGGCGGAGGCGGCGGTTGAATCTTGATCAATGACCGCAATTTCGATCGGTTGGGTTTTGGCTTTGGTTGCTTCGATATCGGACACTTTGCCAATACCCATAAACAATACCACCGTAGCCAAAAGTGGCACTACCATAATAGGAGTGATTAATTCTTTGACCTCTTTTTTTAACAAGACCCAAAATTTTTTCATTTCTCCTCAACCATCTTCACAAAAACCTCTTCCAAATTATTTGCATGGTATTTTTCTTTCAACTGTTTAGACGTGCCAATCTCTAATATCTTGCCTTTATTAATTAAACCAACACGATCAGACAAAAATTCGATCTCTAACATATTATGGCTAGAGAGCAAAACCGACATGCCATGCTCTGACAATTTTTTAATAATATTTCTAATGGCAAAAGCGTTTATGACATCTAACCCGCTGGTTGGTTCGTCCAATATCGCTAATTTTGGTTTGGTCATAACGGTGCGAGCTAGCAAAATCTTGCGCGACATTCCTTTGGAATAGGTGCTAATTTTATCTTTTAATCTGTTCTCTAGCCCAGAAATTTCGCGAGCAAAGTCAACCGCCTCTTTGCGTTTATGATTATCGTCAAAATATAGCCCGGCCATAAAATTAAAATAACCAATGCCGGATAGATTTTTATACGCACCGGCTTCTTCGGGCAAATATGAAATTACTTCACGCACTTTATCGGCCTGCTTGTGCACGTCGAAACCGGCGATAGTGGCAGACCCGCCGCTTGGTGATAAAAGGGTGGCTAGTACGCGCAGCGTGGTTGATTTTCCGGCCCCGTTTGGGCCAATGAGCGCGAAAATTTCTTTTTCTTGTACCTCAAAACTAATGTCATCAACGGCGGTGTTTTTGCCATAATTTTTGGTTAAATTTTTAACTTCTACAATGTTCATCGATCTAATAATAGCATTTTTCACTCCGTGCTGTCATCTCGGACAAAATCCTGCATAATGAGCTTCGTAGGGGCGGACTAACATGTCCGCCACACTGAGCGGGGCAATGGGACGCTCAGCGTTCCGCCCGCGGGCGGGGCGAGACCCGCCCCTACTTTCATTATCTCGTAATTTTGATAAGATACTCGTATCGAACGAAAGGCCGCAATGAGTAAAAAAAATGATACTAGTTCAATTCTTACCATCGCCGGGATGGCGATTCTTTTGGTGCTTGGTGTGCTAATGTTTAGTTCAAAGCCCAGCACAACCAGCTCTTCTGGAAAAGTAGATCAATCTGTTCTAATTAAAAGCGATTCGTATAAATCTACATCTGACATCAAAAAAGTAACGCTGGTAGAGTTTGCAGATTACGAATGTCCGGCGTGTGGACAGGCCGCTCCGATCATCAGCCAAATTGCCAGTGACTATAAAGATAGCGTTACCTATGTTTTTCGTAATTTCCCGTTGTCTTATCACGCCAACGCACTGGTTGCGTCCGAAACTGCCGAAGCAGCCGGGGCACAAGGTAAGTTTTGGCAGATGCACGATATGCTCTATTCAAAACAATCAGAATGGAGCGATTCCTCTGCCCCACTGGATATTTTTAGCGGATATGCGTCTACGTTGGGGTTAGACGTAGATAAGCTTAAAGCATCGGTGCAAGCCAATACTTATAAATCAAAAATTGACCGAGACTATAACGATGGTATTGCCGCCAGCGTTGAAGCCACACCGACTTTTTATATTAACGGGGTAAAATATACCGGCTCATATGCCTATCCCGAGCTCAAAAAAGCCCTAGATGACGCGATCAAAAACACGAAATAAATATTACTAGCTGTCATTCCGGACTAGATCCGGAATCTATGTAAAAAAGAATCAGACCCGCCGCAATCGTCGCGACGGGTCATGGTTGAGTGCTCCTAGGCATAGGGACGGATTGCCTCGCTGGTCAACGGTAGCTCGACGGCGCGCTGCTTGACGGGTTCGTCTCCAATGTCCGGGTCCTTGTCGAGCCAGACGATGCATTTGTCTGGCTGTAGCGTCTGAATGTGCCCGCGTCTTCCTTTCCCACGGACGTCAACTTGCACAACTTGACCCAGGCTTAGTATGGTGTCAGTCATCGTTGCCTCCTTGGAATATCGGGCGGATACTATTTTTATATCACAAAACTAACATTTTTACAATATGCGTTTCCGGCCACGTTTCTTTTATATATTATCAAGCCAATCTAACATCAACCTTACCCCAAATCCACTAGCGCCAGCAGGGGTAAAGCTGTTTATGTTCTCTTTACCAAAAGACGGGCCGGCAATATCGATGTGCGCAAACGGGGTTTTATTTACAAACTGTTGCAAAAACAGCCCGCCCATTATCGCGCCTCCCCCGTTACCCTTATGAATATTGGACAAATCAGCCACACTGCTTTTCATTTTATCGATGTAGATTTCCGGTAACGGCAATGGCCATAGTTTTTCGTCGGTTAAAATTGATGATTGTAGCAGGCTTTTTTCCATGTCAGAGTTTCGCGTCATCAATCCGGCAAAGCTATCGCCCAGTGCCACAATGCAAGCGCCGGTTAGAGTGGCAAAATCGATGATAGCGTCTGGCTGAAGTTTTTCGGCGTAGGTTAAGGCATCGGCTAGAATCAGCCGCCCTTCGGCATCAGTATTCATAATCTCCACCGTTTTGCCGCTTAAGGTAGAAACAATATCGCCAACTCTAATTGATTTGTCTGAAATCATATTTTCCACCACTGGAATAACGCCATACACATGGACGCTTGGTTTTAAGTCAGCTAACGCTTTGAATACTCCGAGCACGGTGGCGGCGCCGGCCATGTCTGATTTCATATCTTCCATACTGGCAGAAGGTTTAAGTGATAGCCCGCCCGAATCAAAGGTAACGCCTTTACCCACTAACGCGACCGATTTTTTGGCGTTGGCGGGAGAATACTCCAAATGAATTAAATATGGATCAAATTGCGAGCCCTGGGCCACTGCCAAAATTGCCCCGGCGCCCATTTTGGCTAATTTAGTGCGATCAAAAACAGTAGTGGTGATAACGCCAGATTTGGCGAGGTCGCTTGCCGCTTGCGCTATGGCTTGCGGGTGCATAAGAGACGGTGGGCGATTAACTAAATCCCGAGCAAATTTGGTGGCATTTACGGCAGTTTCAACCTGGTGAACAATTTTTTGATAATCTTTTTGCTGGTTTTCTAAAACTGTTAGATCAATTTGTTTGATTGATTTGATTAAATTCGGCGAATGTTTGGTTTTGAATTCGTGAAATTGATAATTGGCCAGAAGTAATCCTTCAAGTGTTGCAGCGGGAAAGCTAAGCAATTCTGGGCTGATAGTAAGGTGAGTAAGGTGATGCTGCGCCGCAGCAGATGTGATAATGCCACCAATTTCACGCATCAAATTGGCATTCAGTTTGTTTTTCTTGCCCAAACCCACTAACGCGATGTTTTTAGCGGGGATTTTGTGCAAGGTGGGGAAAATGAAGACAAATTTGGCTTCTTTTTTCACTAATTTACGTTTTACCAGGCCATCGATTATTTCGGTCATCGCGTTGCCCAGCTCTAAAATCGAATCAGGTAATTTAGGCTGGTCTATTAGGCCAATGACCAATAGGTCGGTTTCGGCGCGACTGGCCGAGGTGGCGGTGATATTTATTTTCATTTGCGTCCTTTATCTAATATCCCAGCTTAGCATAAAACTAGCCGATTTTATACAGACCGCAAGGCCTGTCATCCCGGACTTGTGAATAACTTGTTCGCTTTTTGTTCGTTTTAGTGATACATTTAATTTATGTCTATCTTTAGCCAACAACCCACAGACTTTTCGATGCTGTTTTTAGATATGGATTCGTATTTTGCCTCTTGCGAGCAGCAGTTAAATCCCGCTTTGCGCTACAAGCCGGTTGGTGTTACCCCTCAGCTAGTTGAATCCGGTTGCATTATTGCTGCCTCTATTGAGGCCAAAAAACGCGGGGCTAAAACCGGTATGCCGGTTTATTTGGCTAGAAAAAACTGTCCGGATTTAATTTTAGTAGAGGCGCGTCCGGCTTTATACAAACAAATCCATTATCAAATTGCCAGTGTGTTAAATAAAATTTCGCCGTTTGTGGATCCAAGGAGTATTGACGAATTTAGTATGAAATTATCGCCATCGGAACAGAACTTTTTTGCAGCCAGAGATATTGCTTCTAAAATCAAATCAGATTTGAAAAAAGAGATTGGCCAGTACATCACCACTTCAGTTGGCATTGGCCCCAACTACTTTTTGGCCAAAATGGCGGGTGAAATGAGCAAGCCAAACGGTTTTGGTTTTATGACGGTTGCTGACGCGCCATCAAAATTAGCCGATTTGGATTTAACCGATTTAACCGGTATTTCGGGTGGGATTTCGCGGCGGCTGCGTGCTGAGGGAGTGCATCACATCGGCCAACTTTACCAGATGGATCAGTTAGCGTGGCGGCGGATGTTAGGGTTTAATGGGTTGTTGTGGTGGTATCGGTTGCGGGGGTATGAAATAGATGATGTACAGTTTAACCGTTCAAACATTGGGCACTCGCACGTGTTAGCACCAGAGTGGCGGCATCCCGAAAAAGCGCGACAGGTATTAAATCGGCTGGCGCACAAGGTTGGTCAGCGGTTACGTAATGAAAGTTTTTGGGCTAAGAAGACTACCTTGTTGATTCACTATGTAAATCATACAAAGTATGAAAACTATACAAATACGATGCCGTACTGTGATAGCCACACCATTACCGAGTTGGCTAATCGCCTTTTCGATCTCCGGCCGGATGATGGTGAATATATTATTCAGCTGGCGCTAACCGCTTCGGATTTAGTAACGGGGACGGTGGAGCCCGAGCCACTTTTTCCCGAAGTGGCAAAGACTTTGCATCTAACTCGGGCGCTAGACACAATTAACGATAAATACGGACGAGATACAATTTATAACGGCAGTATGATGTCGGCTAAACAAACCGCCCCGGATAGGATTCCGTTTGGAAGAGTGCGATATTAAATATCACGAGCAGTCATCCCGGACAAGGGTCCGTGGACCCAGATTATAAAAGATTTCTTAATATATAGATTCTTAGGTCTTGCCCGGAATGACAAATTATGATGCTTAATTCTTAGTCCACATCCGCATGGTGCCAATCGAGAGATTGGCTGGCTTTTTCGAGTACGGGAAGTAGTTTTGGATAAGCTAGTAAAATGGCGCCAAATGGTGGGCGAAACACCGGTTCGTGCCAAGTAGTTTTATGACCCATTTTAGTCAAATTACCCTGAATTGCTTGCCTAAATTGGGGTTGAGATAGCATCACTTGTCCGGCATAGCTGATAGTTAACGGGTTGTCTTTCGGCCATTGTTGAATTACGGAATCAATGCGTTCGCATAGATGACTGATGGCTTCGGTGCGAATTCTAATTGATTCGCTGTCCCCTTCGTCTGCTAACCGAAAAACTAGTTTAGCGATAGACGCAATTATCGGCACGGACCCGGGTAAATTAGCGTCTGCCATTACAATTAAATCATCCAGTGACATTTTAATATGATCGGGAATCTGTTTGACTAAGTCGGTTTTGTCACACGAGCCATCCAAGCATCGTAAGGCAGTGACCACTGCTTGTTGGCCGATGGCAAAGGCAGATCCCGGGTCACCAAATAATGGTGACCAGCCGCCACTACTAATTACTTTACTGTTTTTAGTTTTTCCATATACGCACGACCCCGTGCCGGATAAAACTAAAATACCTTGCTTGCCCGGAATAGCGCCGGTGAAAGCAGTTTCGGCATCCCAAAACGTTTCCACCCGAATGCCTTTTTTGGCAAAAACTCGAGTTATTTCAATTACTTTTTGTTTGTTTCGGCCGTGTTTCCACCCAATAGCCACTGTTTTAAGCTGTTTTTTGCTTGCTGGGATGCTTTTCAGTAGCGCTTCTAGAACTTCTAGTGCTACTTCAGTTGAAGGCTGATTAACCGGCCTGATTTTGTGCATCTCAAACTGAGCGCCAGTTTCGTCAACCGCAACACAATCGATATTCGTGCCACCAATGTCTATTCCAACGTACCACATATATCCCTCCGGGAAAATTTTAAATTTTAAATTTTAAATTTTTAAACATTTTTGAATTGTCGTTTCGCCCCCGACGTCGCGTCGGGGAGAAATCCCGTATGGGTTCGGCAACTAACGGAATCTCTCGTTATACTCGAGATGACTAAGGTAGTAATTCCTTCAGATTTATTGCTGTTTCTTTTATATCACTAATGCTGATTTCTTTTTGATCACCAGTTTGCATATTTCGCACAATGATCATACTTTTTTTGATCTCGTCTTCGCCAAAAAGTAATACCAATTTTGCGCCAATGGTGTTGGCGTATTGCAACTGTTTACCTAGTTTATTGCTGGTTAACGATAAACTAACGTTTAATCCGGTTGAGCGCAACTTTTCGGCTAGGGCAAAGGTCTCGCGTTCAAAACCGGCAAAAACGGGCATAAAAATCAGATCGGACTGAACTTTTCGGTCCTTCTGAATCGCCGCGAGCAGTCTGTCAACTCCAAGCGAAGCTCCAACTGCCGGTAAATCAACGTTTGCCAAATTTGACATTAGTTTGTCGTATCGCCCACCGGCGTACACTGTGCCCACACTATCGCCTTCAGTTAAAACGGTTTCGTAAATAATACCGGTGTAGTAATCTAAACCACGCATTACTGACAGATCGATTTTTAGGTGATTCTTTTGATCAATTAAGCTTAAAATTTCGTCAAAATTGGCCAATTCCTTCAATCCGTCTTGGTCAGTCTCGATTAGTTGGGCAATTGAGCTAGTTGATTTGGTTTCGGCAACTTCATCAATTAAGTCAAAAAGCGTTTCAATTTGTTTAGCGGAGATGATAGAAGCAAGCATTTTTTTGGTCTCAGATGAGCCAATTTTATCCAGCTTATCCATTTGTCGCATTACTGTTTTGATGTCCGCTGCACTGATTTTGAGCGCACGGAAAATTGCACTTAAGACACCACGATGGTTAACTTTAATTTGATAATGTTGAAGGTCTAAGGCATCCATTACCTTGCCCATCATCAGTACCATTTCGGCATCGGCCAGCGGAGACAATGTGCCTACCGTGTCTGCATCAAACTGCAAGAACTCACGGAAACGCCCTTTTTGGGGCGAATCTGCCCGCCACACATTTGCAATTTGGTATCGCTTGAACGGTTTGGGTAGATCGGGATGATCGGCCATCACTCGCGCCAGTGGCACGGTAAGGTCGTAACGCAACGCTACATCGCGATGCCCGTGGTCTTCAAAATGATAGATTAGTTTTTCGTCTTCGCCGTATTTGCCCATCAATAATTCGGCGTATTCCAACGCCGGCGTGTCTAGCGGTTCAAAACCGAAAGATTGATAAACCGCGCGTACTTTTTCAATCAAATTATGCCGCACTTGCATATCGGCGGGCAAATAATCACGAAAACCTTGTAAAACTTTGGGTTGATTCATGTCTTGATTATAACAGAAAAATTGCTTCGAGACGAAATAATAGTATATTGAAGATATGGAACGATTTAGCCCAGAATCATATCGGCAATCATTAGCTGATGAATTAAAAGACACTCCAAAAGAAGAGCGAGCGGGTGTGTTGGATGAAGCCAAAGAGACGCCTGAATATTGGGATGCCAGAAAAAATGTAATCGCCGAGCGTCAGAATGTGTACGAAGAGGTAGTTGATGATGGGTTGGGCGTGCTTTTTAAAAAGAAAACTCTTTATCATGGTTCAAATATTCCCAATATTCAAACTATGGATGCGGCAGAGGAGGATACTATTGGCTCGGGTGCATATTTTACTTCGGAAGCCACTGACGCGATTGGATATGCCCATCGTCGATCTAGACGAGACGCCAAAAGCCACCCTGTCATTTATGAAGTAAATGTTGAAAATATAAAATTATTAGATTTGCGAAAAAATGAAAACATCGAAATAATTATGCCTGGGTATCGTAAAGTTCTTGAGCAGAGGTTGTCTGATATCGGTGGTATTGGATCTGATAACTGGGGTTATGCTCAGAATTTAGCGGAAGCAATCGAAGCAATTGATAACGGTGATCCTGTCAAAAAAGGATTAAGGACAGTAACATACTACTTCACGCCGCTTTTCACCGAATATGTCGAGTCACTCGGCTATGATGGTTTAATTGCGACCGAAGGTGGTGAGGGAGACATGGATTCTGGCCATGATAGTTTTTTAATTTTTCATCCTGAAAAAGCCCATGTTGTACAGGAACACAGAGTAGAATAAATAATTCAACTAGCTTTTGACGCGATGTGATATAATACACACAAAGAAAGGAAGTAATATGACCGAGAAAAAGGAAATGAATCCAGCCGTAGCTGCAGCACTTGGAGCAGCAGCGGGCGTGGCTATTGGAGTAGCGGCAACTAATTTGGCCGATCCCAAAAAACGCGCTAAACTCAAAAAGGTAGCGGGCAAAGTTAAAGATAGCGCTACCAAAATGGCCAAAAAGGTGGAGTCTGAGGCCAAAAAACTAGGCAAAGAGGTCAAAGACAAAATTGAAGATATGGAATAAATTCGGGTAAATAAACTAAAGAATAACGGGCGAGGATCTTATCCCCGCCCGTTGGCGTCTGTGGTGGCTGTCGTCTGGTGAGTGGTAGTCAGATATTCTCCCTCTTCATCGGTATCGAGTTCCGACTCACCGTGAGGGAGACCGAGCTGTTGTCGCGTTTCCATCTGGTGCAACGTATCTTTATCGTCGTTGCCCAGCGGTTCTGTCGTTTTCTTTCTCACGATTGCGCCTCCTGTGAGTAGGACAACTAACAATTATTGTTATATCTTAATTTAAGACAGCAATCTATGTCATTCCCGCGAAGGCGGGAATCCAGTCTATGAAAAAATGTTCATCATCTTTTTTTCTGGATCCCCGAATAATACCCGCTTCCGCTGTCCAACAACTGACGGAGGCGGAGTGGGCGTCGGGGATGACAGGATGTGATGAATAGGTAAAATCGATTTGCTGAATGGTGAAAAATTTGCCATAATTAAGCTTATGAGTGAACAAATAAAAATTGTTGGTGGGAAGCCATTAAAAGGCACGGTCAAAATTTCCGGAGCAAAAAACGAAGCCACTAAACTTATGGTGGCAAGTGCGTTGTTTGATACCCCTTTGGTGATGGAAAACGTGCCCGATATCGACGATGTAGCCATTACGGCCGAACTATTACATCATTTGGGCTCTATTATTAAATTTGATAAAGTTCGTCACACGCTAGTAGTAGATTCAACTCATATTAATCGCCATGAGGCCATTTTTGGTGAAGGCCGAGGTAACCGACTGTCAATTTTATTGGCCGGGCCACTGCTGCATCGTTTTGGAAAATGCGTGGTGGAGAAACCGGGTGGTTGTCGGATTGGTGAGCGCCCGCTAGATTTGCACTTATATTATTTGCGCACACTTGGTATTACCATTAACGAGGACGATCGATTAATCAGTTTGTCAGGTAAGCTAACTGGCAATGTGATTGAATTTCCATATAAAAGTGTGGGTGCTACTGAAGGTGTTTTGTTAGCTTCAGTGTATGCAAAGGGCGAAACAATCATTAAAAATCATGCTAATGAACCAGAAGTAATTGAACTGATCAAGGTGTTGCAGCAGGCTGGCGCGTTGATTGAATATGATTCAGAAGGGCACATTCACGTTACCGGCGTAGATAAGCCATTAAAGATTAATGTGCCTATAAGAGTAATAGGTGACCGTGTAGAGGCTGTTTCGTATATGGCGGCGGCGCTGGCGACCGATGGAGAAATATCGTTAGAGGGAATTGACCAGAATAGTATTATTACAGCGTTAACCATGTTTCGCAAAGCCGGAGCTGATATTAAAATTGAAGGTCAGACCATTTTAGTGAAGCGTGGTGCAAATTTACGTCCAATAGATTTAGAAACAGACCCACACCCCGCTTTCGCTACTGATTTTCAGCAAGTTTTTGCGGTAATGTTGTCTCAAGCCGAGGGTGTTAGCCGGATTCATGAAACTGTTTTTGATAAACGGTTTGCCTATTTTGAGCAGCTCAATTTACTGGGTGGCAAATTTGAAGTAAAAACCGAATGCGATCCGTTTAAGCAGTGTCGTTTTGCGGGTGAGTATAATCATAATGCCACCATCAATGGCCCAGTCACTTTTCACGGTGGGCACGCCCAAATTACTGATCTTAGGGCTGCATTTGCTTTAACTATGGCCGGAATGCTGTGTAAAAATCAGACAACTTTAGATAACGCCAGTCATTTATTGCGTGGATATGATCAAATAATTACCAAACTATCCGCACTCGGTGCAGACATTAAATTAATCGATAAGTAGCCACATTTTTGGTGCGTGATGCTAGGTACTGTCATTCCGGGCTTGATCCGGAATCCAGCGGGCGATTCGTGTTAACCTCTGGTTTCCGAAGTGAAACGAGGTATCGCCCCTACAGTGGTCGTGTCGTTGATCTTAGTTAATTACGATCTTAGAAAATAAAATTTCGAGTTTATTGTTGCTGTCGGTTGTAACGATTGGTTCTAAACCTACCTCGACAATTCGCGGGCATGCAAGCATTATTTGTTCTAATTGCAGAATGATATTTTCATACTCTTTCATACTTTTTGCATCTTCAGAACTAATTGGGGAGATAAATGTTTCGTGCTTTTTTGGTGATTTAATATGAATGATCGATCCGAATATTGGATCTCTTTTTATGGTAATAGCATATGCGTCGCCTGCCTTTTGGGTAGGATAGACAATCACACCATCAATTTTACCGTCAGGCTTAGTTTTGGTAGCCTTAATAATTTGATCAAAACTTTTTGAACTTTCTGATTCGGAAATATGATCCATTGAATCGATCACTAAACCGCCACTGTTTTCAACTGAGACTGTGGCAAAAGTGGCCAAAGACTGAATTTCGTGAGCAAGCGCTGTGGCTTCGATGGCAGTTTTCGCCAATGCGTCATTTGCTATTGGTAGCCCAAACTCAGTCAAAATTTTTGCACCTGTTTCGGAATCCAAAACAGTGGTTTTATTCGTAACTTTTTTGGGCAGATATTTATCAATATCAACATGGTTAGTTTTGGGCAGAGCGGGATAGGTAATTTTGCGCCCGCTCGATTGACAGAAATCTAGCGCCACTTTAAGCTGCGTTGCACTTTCGGATGGGGATGACGACACACAGATATCCGCTCTCCTTAGTGTTGACGCCGCGGTTCGGACTAAATCACTTCCAATTAAACAGACGGACATTGCTAGGTGCGGATGGTCTTTTTTAAGCTGGAATATCGCTTTAGTGATAGTCTGCAAATCCAAATTCATTTGCGGCGCAATCGTAATTAGTAGGGCGGAGGATTGAAGGTGTTTTGCTAATCCAACAAAATCTTTGTCGGTTTTTACTTCTAGCTGATTAATCACATTAAGCCCGTTTTGTTTGAGGGCACTTAACGCCAAAGTGGTTAATGCTTCAGTGTTACTGGCCACGGTTATGTCCGCAGATTTCATTTCCGGGTTAAGCATGGCAGATGCGGTGTGAGTAAATAATTGGTTAATATCGTGAGCCTTAATGATTCCGGCCTGACGGCAAAACGCATCAGCTATTTCTCTATCGTTGTCGCCGTTATATAAAAGAATAATCGGTTTAGGGTGGTTTGGATTTGCAGTGATTTTGCGAACAGATTCTATCCAGTCTGAATGTGGTGATAGGTGATCTGCGTAAACCACAATCGCTTTGGTTTGATCAT
This sequence comes from Patescibacteria group bacterium, assembly GCA_041660565.1. Classification (NCBI taxonomy): domain Bacteria; species Patescibacteria group bacterium. Next base: position 49,164 of record JBAZWC010000002.1, on the reverse strand, counting down.
CATCTGCAAGATATTGCCATAAATCTAGATCAGAAAATATTTTATCACCTAGACTTATTACTTTCGAAATTCCGATTGAATTAGCATTAGCTAAATCTAACAATCCGCTGCAAATTGCACCATTATCACAGACCAAAGCAACTGACCCCTTGCTGGGAGCTACGCCGATTTTGGATAGATTCACATTTGCGCTTGGGTTTATTACCCCGTAACTGTTTGGGCCAATAATTATTGCATCTGTGTCATTAGAAACTTTAACGATGTTGTCTCGCGTATTTTCAGAAAATTGTTCGCCTGTGGAAACTAGTATCAACGCCTTTATTCCCGCCTCAATTGTCTGCTTGATCGATTTAATAATATCTTTTTCATTGGCAATGATTACTGCCAGTTCGATTTTTTGGTCAATGGCATGAACAGACGGGTAGGTGGTGAGATTCGGAAACTGTTCCGGGGTTTGGCAAACCGGAAATATTTTTCCAGTGTAGTTTCCCCACACTAAATTATCCATTACCATTTTGCCAACCGAGCCGGCTGCGTTTGATGCGCCTAAGACCGCAATCGATTTTGGATTAAAAATATAGTCAAAATTGGCTATTTTCATCTGTCCCTCTACTCAAATTGTATCATTAGTTGATCGCACAGTCATCTCGAGTGTGCTGGAGTGTGACCAGTAATCTTTCAATTCTCCGTTTTGTAACCACAGCTGATCTTTATCATAAGTAAAAGAGGTAGAGAAATATGAATAATATTAAGAAACGTGGATTTGGATCAATGTCTCCGGAGCGTCGTCAAGAAATCGCCCGTTTAGGCGGACAATCTGCTCACGCTAAAGGTTCCGCTCATCGTTTTACATCTGAAGAAGCTAGAGCGGCTGGCCAGCGTGGCGGCAGAAGCAAAAAGAAAACCTAGTAGACGCTATCAATTAACTCGGCATAGTCGCCGTTTTGGTAAATAACAAATCGCTGGTTGTATTGGATTCGCGCCGATTCAATACTTTGATCAAAGTGGCTGAGTACCGACGAAATGTCCGTTTTCTGTTGGTCGGTTAGGCCATCACAAACCTCGTCAATTAAGTGATCCTTAAGCCCTTGAGCGATTTTTATTTGAGTGAAGCTCCAATCCAAAATACGCCAGGCAAACATACGCTGTTCTGCCTCGGCTAGTGGCGTATCTTTAACCTCTCGTAAACGTCTAGAGACGTCAAGATTTTGTTCAACAAATAACTTGTCACCGTCACCCAAAAATGAACCCGGATGATATCCGGCCCGTCCAATATCCGCTAAGGCCAAAACCCGAGCGATTAGCGGGCTTTCGGCGGTAATTTGCGGGTGATGAATCACATAATCGCTATCCATCGTAGTTTTCGACGATCGAATTGCCTCTACCACAGTATCTATTTCGTCTTGGCTGAAAATTTGGCCGTTATCGATGTTATATTTTTGCATTAACGATTTGGCCACAAGAGCGCTCTCGTCTTCATCAGTTGAGGGTTCGCCATTTTTCGGATCTATCCCGTCTGCGCGCACCATTCTAATATTGCCATTGCTATCGGCTACTTGCTTCTCGTGCCAGCTTTTGTGAATGTCGTGCATTGCGGCCGCAATAACGGCTAAACCAGCAGTGTGATGACGGTCAGAATCGTTTTCAAAATCGAGGTTTTTAATAATTTTATTGGCCAAGTTTACTACATCTTCCGTATGTTCGTGGTCATGATAGCTTAGGTTATTGTCAGGATTTTCATTTTGCTCATAGTCTCGGACAATTTTTTCATCCGCTTCTTTCATGAACCACCGAACTGCACGATTAAAATGCTCGACTGGGTTGTCTGTCTCAGCTGGACGAGATAATTCATAGGGTTGCCGATCTTCCGTCAGATTATCCTCCAAATTAGAACTCGATTACGCTTTTAATGCGCTTGTCGGAGTAGTTAAGCGAATCTTTAAATGCATCTTGGGCATGATCAAACGGATATCGGTGGGTGATTAGTCCATTAATTTTAATGCGTTTGCTTTCGAGTAAATTAATAGTTGGCCCGAATGAATTAACACATGTCCACGATCCCATTACCGTTACTTCGTGCTTAACAATCTCCATCATATTAACGCTTACATCGTGCTCAAACACGCCTAGGACTACAATTTTACCTTGGGGCCGTACTAATCCAAATGCCAGATCAATAGTTGGCTCTACCCCTACAACCTCAAACACGATGTCAGCACCTTCGGTGCCGGTATGCTTGTGGTAACTAGCCAACACATTCTCGGTTTTAGAGTTGATCACAAAATCGGTTAAATGATGATCCAGAGCATAATCCAGTCGAGGTTGCATTATGTCGATACCGAAAACGGTGGCACCGGCTGCTTTGGCAATTTGATCCAAAAATAGTCCTATCGGGCCTTGTCCGATGATCGCAACGCTATCACCAACGCCAACGTTCGCTTTTCTGATTCCGTAAACTGCAATTGAGATTGGTTCCACCAACACCCCGTCGTCATAATCCAAATTACTAGGCAAAACATAGACCAGATTTGCCGGTACAGCTAAATATTCAGCCAACCCGCCTTGAATCTGCAGCCCAATAACAGTCGGTTTAACGCACAAGTTCTTTTTGCCATATTGGCAGTATCGGCATTTACCACATCCAATTACATGTTCTGCCACCACTTTGTCGCCGATTTTAATGTTAGATACGTTGGCTCCAACTTTGGCGATGTCGCCTACAAATTCATGTCCCATAATAATCGGCAACGGTACTTTCATGCCGCCATTATATAAATGGAGATCGGTGCCGCAAATGCCCACCTTTTTAATTTTAATCAACACTTCGTCTTCACTAATTTCTGGTATCGGGATATCAACAAATTTTAGTTTTTGGGTACCAACTAGTTGTAGCGCTTTCATTCTCCTCCTTTTCCTATTTATATGATAACGCAAAAAGTCCGTGGGATATAGTGGATATGGTTGAATTTGCATTTATCAACGTTTTTTGTTTCTAGTTTTGCACAGGGGGATGAAAAATCATAAATCTCAATTAATAATTTTTAAAATTTCAGATAATTACTCGTTTAAAAATTGGGGTTTGTGATTTGGTGCTTAAAATATTGGCCATTGGCAATGCCAATATTATCTATGCTATGATAGAAACGCCCCTCAAATAAAAAGTGTTGCTAAGTTAGCAGCAATCTGACCATGTCAGTAATTGCTTTTGACAGCGATTTTTTTGACAACACTGATGGCTTGCGGTATTAAACCGGCAAATCGAGGGACGATGGTCGGTTTTTTATTTTTCTTAATACGGTAGTATTAAGAAAATCGAGACCGATTGAGCGGAGCGAAATGGTCTCTTTTTTTCCTAACGCGAAGCATTTGCAAAATCGAAGTTGACGAGCCATGCGAGACGGTTTCTTTTTACGCTAATCTCCAATGTCATTTCGACTCCTCGAGCATTGTCTCGAGGGTGGAGAAATCTCAAAAGAGAATTGGAAAACGGATTCTTTCTCAGATTTCTCCAACATATTCGAGTTGACACTCTCATAGGGTCGAAATGACAAAATGATGCGAATACCTCGAAATGGCAACAAAACAGTAAAACAAAGGAGGCGCGATATGCCCACAAATCAAGAACAACCCACCGAACTGTTTAAGGACGACATCGTTACTGCGCCGTCATCGGTTGAGCAGTTGTACCAAATTGGTAAAGACATCCCCAAAGCTCCAGCTGACCTACCTGAGCCTAGTTTAAGTGATAACGCGTGGTATATTGGTAAGACTCGTTATGCGGTTCGTGACGAGCAGGGAAATCCACAAGAGTCCGCTCGGGATATGTTTTGGCGGGTTGCTTATAATGTAGCCACTGCCGAGCGCCAATTTGGAGAAAATCCGGAAAAATCGCATTTAGATACCGCTAGAAAATATTATACAATGATGGCATGTCAGCAGTTTATGCCGAACACTCCAACGATGTTAAATGCGGGCAAACCGGAACAGCAACTTTCAGCCTGTTTCGTGTTGCCAATAGAAGATAATTTAACCAGTATTTTGAAAACCGCTACCGACATGGCCAAAATTCACAAATCTGGCGGTGGCACCGGTTTTTCGTTTTCACGCCTGCGTCCAAAAGGCACGGTGATAAAATCATCCAAGGGTCATTCCACCGGCCCCATCTCGTTTATGCAGATGTATAACGATATCGCTTCGTCGGTTCGTCAAGGTGGGGTGCGCCGTGGCGCCAATATGGGTATTTTGAATTACAATCACCCAGATATCTTACTGTTCTCCATTTATAAAGTGGATGAGTTTTCGCTGACCAACTTTAATATCTCGGTTACGGTAACCGAACAGTTCTTTAATCAAGTTAAAATTGATGCCGAGGGTTTGCCGGCAACATACGAAAAAGATATCGATTATGATCAGATTATTGAAGAAGCCAGAACCGCGCACCAAACCCGAGATATTGATCTTAAAACGGTATTGTTGGACAAAGTGGTTGAGCGACTGAGAGAGTGGTGCAACGAAAGCCGACCCGGTTATGGTTATGATTTAGTTAATCCGCATGACAAAACCATCGCCGGTCATCTTAATGCCAAAAAAGTGTTCGATTTAATTACCCGATTAGCGTGGAACTACGGCGATCCGGGCATGATCTTTTTGGATCGTATTAACGAATCTCGTGCAAATCCAACACCGAAACTCGGCCAAATTGAAGCTACAAATCCGTGCGGAGAACAACCTCTGTTACCTTATGACGCTTGTACGTTGGGTAGTATTAACGTGGCAAAATATGTGAATGGAAAAGATTTTGATTGGGACGGAATGAGAGAGGCAATCCATACCGCCACCCGATTTTTGGACGATGTGTTAGATATGAATGAATATCCAATAGATGAAGTGCGAAAAATGACTCGCAGCATTCGCCGTATTGGGCTTGGAATAATGGGTTTTGCCGATGCGTTGTTGCTGTTAGGTGTTGGATATAATACCGATGAGGGGTTAAAAGTTGGCGAAAAGCTAATGAAATTTATGCAAAAAGAGGCCGATAACGCTTCGGTACTGTTAGCAAAAGAGCGCGGGCCGTTCCCATTGTATCCGGATTCAATTTACAATAAAAAAGGCGAAATCAAACCGCGTAACGGCGCCAGAACCACCATTGCCCCTACCGGTACAATTTCTATGTTGGCGGATTGTTCGTCTGGTTGCGAACCGTTGTTCGCCCTTGCGTACGCCAAAAATACCATCGAAGGAAAACGAATTTTTCAGACCAGTCCGCACTTTTTGCAGGCACTTAAGGACCATGGATTACACAACGATGACATTTTAGAGAAAATTCAGAGTAATAACGGCTCAATTCAAGCGCTGGAGCAAATTCCGGCAGAATTAAAGAAGGTGTTTGTGGTGGCTGGGGATATTGCGCCAGAGTGGCATCTAAAGATGCAGGCCGCGTTGCAAAAATATACTGACAATGCCATCTCCAAGACTATTAACTTTTCAAACAGCGCTACGGTAGCAGATGTTCGCACGGCGTATTGGATGGCTTACGAGACAAATTGCAAAGGTATCACAATTTATCGCGATGGTAGCCGAGAAAAGCAGATTTTAGAGACTAAAAAAGAGAATTCTTATTACGATAAAATGGCGGGCAAGACCAGTGCCTCGGTTATCGATTTAGCCGATAGCCAACCGATTACCCTACGCCCGCGTCCTCACGTTTTAACCGGTCGCACCTATAAAGTAAATACGCCGGTGGGTAAAGCGTTTATTTCTATTAACGAAGACGAGAATCAAAATATTTTTGAGGTATTTATTAACGTGGGGCATGCCGGTTCAGATATCACTGCCGACGCAGAAGCAATTGGACGATTAATTTCCCTTACCTTCCGTATCCCTACCCACTACACTTCTGAGCGTATTGCTCAAAATGTGGTTGAACAGCTAACCGGTATTGGTGGCGCAGGGTCAACCGGTTTTGGGGCGATGCGCATTCGTTCATTAGCCGATGCTGTGTCAAAGGTGCTAAAAGAGCATGAATCTGACAAGCAAGGTATCGAAGTAATGCCCGAAAAAACCGAAACGGTGCAAATGGACCAGCCAGAGAGAAAAGGAAACGCCGATATCTGCCCGGATTGTGGCATGGCGACATTTCGATTCATTGAAGGATGCCAAAAATGTGAAAATTGTGGTTTCTCTAAATGTTAATGGTACGAATATGAAACAGCTTAAACGCGGACTGGTCATAATTTATACAGGCGAAGGTAAGGGGAAAACTACCGCCGCTATTGGCTTGGCAGTTCGCGCCGCAGGCTATGATAAACAAGTATTAATCGTGCAATTTGTTAAAAGCTGGTTCACCGGTGAAATTGAGTCCCTTAAAAAAATACCTAGCATTGAATTTATCCAAGCCGGAAAAGGTTTTTATCAGATTTTGGGTGACAAAATATCGGCAGATGAACACAAAGCTGCAGCAGCAGGTGCTTTACAGGTAATTAAGCAACATTTAGCACAAAAAAAGTATGATGTTGTCATACTTGACGAGTCAATTGGGGCCGTGGTAGGCGGGTTAATCACCGAAAAAGATTTACTAGAAATCATTAAACTCAAGCATGTTGATACTGACATAGTTTTTACCGGTCGGCATGCCGACAAATTACCCAACCTGATTAAAAAAGCGGATTTAGTGACGGAAATGACCAAAATAAAGCATCCGTACGACGAAGGATACTTGGCTAAGAAGACTATTGATTTTTAAATATATTAAACAAATTCTGGCACTGTTCAGAGAAAGGAAAAATATGAAAAGGAATATTTGGGCTATAGTAGTGGTATTGGTGATAATAGTCGCGGGTGGGTTTGCGTATAATCAATATGTATCTAACTCAACTCCATCCACTTCTGCTTCCCCATCGCCTACTACATCGGACCAATTTAGCTACTCCGGGCAAGATGGCCAAACCGCGTTAGATCTGCTAAAATCTAAAGCAACGGTGGTAACAAGCGGTGAAGGCGTAAATGCTTTCGTGACCTCAATTAATGGTCGCGCTGCTTCTGACAGCAAGAAAGAATACTGGTCGTTCTTAGTGAATGGCGCAGCAGCTAGCGTTGGTGCCGGCAGTTACACCACCAAATCCACTGACACTATTTTATGGAAAATCGCCACATTCTAATAACTAAGGAGGAAAGTTGAAAGAGCATCTAAAACACATCTGTATCGCATCGCTACTGATTGGTATCGCAATAATCTGGCGATTGATAAACCATCAATATATGTATATGCCAAATCTGGAGTTCATTACCGCCGGTACGTTACTAGCCGCCGCATTTTTGCCCAAATACTATCGCATTGTTGTGCCGCTGGCAGTAATGGTTATCACCGACAAACTAATAGGCAATACCAATATCTTTATTTTTACTTGGAGCGCTTTTGGGTTGATTGGCTTACTTAGTGTAAGTATGAAAAAGTATGAAAAAAATATCAAAACCGTTGGCGTTTCGGCTATTGCGGCTGTGTTATCGTCATTTTTCTTCTTCTTTTATACCAACTTTGGGGTATGGTTGATGGGTGATGGCATTTTTTACCCCAAAACTTGGAGCGGATTAATGCAGTGCTATGTGATGGGTATTCCGTTTTATCGTAATATGTTGCTTGGTAACTTAATTATCGTACCGGTGTATTTTGCAGTGGCAATTTACGCCCCGGTATTGGTTAAATCGATTGTTAGTCACCGCAGAACCAGCACTCAGACTATATAACGCATCGTGCAGTTGTCATCTCGACCATGTAGGGGCGGACTCATATGTCCGCCCATGTTGGAGAAATCTATATAACGAGAATAATAAATTTTTAATTTTTAATTTTAAATGAAAGGTAGCCAATTTTTAAATGACTAAATAAAGAACCATTTAAAATTTAATCATTCGGTACTTATTCATTTAAAATTTAGCCTTTAAAATTTAAAATTGTTTATACAAATTCCACCACTGTTGTTGCGCTTTCCGAGTCGAAACAATATGAGCGAGAGGTGATTTATTTAGATCCGGTAGAGCCGAACCCACCTCGACTAGATTGCTTTAGCTTAGATTTATCAATAATATTCCACTCAGTTTTGGGAATAGGTAGAAAATACCCTTGTGCCAATCTTTGCCCTTTTGTAACAGAAATGGTTTGATCGGTGATATTTTTGACTAAAATTTTCATCTCGTCCTCTGGGCCGCAGTAATCCGGGTCTAAAATTCCAAAAGAGTGGGGCATAATAAGGCCGGTTTTGGCCATGCTAGATCTAGGGGCAATAAACAGAGCATAATCTGGTGGTGTTTCAATTACTAAGCCGGTGGGGAGTAGAACGGTTTGGTTTGGTTCAACGGCGACATCTTCGCAAATTGAAATGTCAAAACAAGCCGCACCGTCGGTTTTGTATTCCGGTATGATGGCATTTGGGTTAATTTTGGCGATGTTTATGGTCAATTTATTCATAAATGTAGATTAACATTAAATATAGTTTGGGGCAATTCAACACTCTATGTCATCCCCGACGTCCGTCAGCTGGCGGATTGTCTCGAGGGTGGAGGAATTTTAAGCGAGAATTTGAAATTTGAAATTTGAAATTTTTAATGATGGAACGGATTCTTTCTCAGATTTCTCCACCGTGGTCGAGTCGACACTCTCCCCGAGTCGAAATGACGCGTGAAAATATTAACCTCGTAGTTGTGCGATTTTATCGCGGAGATCAGCGGCTTTTTCGAACTCCAAATTTCCGGCCGCTTTTTCCATCTTTTGTAAGTAAGATTTAATTAATCGAGCACGTTCTTCTTTTGGTAGATTTTCCGGAATCTCATCTACCTCAATTTTTTCTTCAAAAACTAGAGCCGAATGAAGTGATTTGGCGATTGATTGCGGCGTAATATGGTGTTTTAGGTTGTAATCCATCTGAATTTGACGCCGACGATTAGTCTCGTCAATGGCGGTTTTCATCGATTTTGTCACGGTGTCGGCATACATAATCACCAGGCCATTCACATTTCGCGCCGCTCGTCCGATGGTTTGAATAAAACTGGTAGCGTTACGTAAGAAACCTTCTCGGTCTGCGTCCAGAATTGCCACCAACCCTACCTCCGGTAAATCTAACCCTTCCCGAAGCAAGTTAATACCGATCAAAACGTCAAACTTGCCGTTACGCAGATTTGCTAAAATTTCAGTTCGATCCAACGTGGCCACATCTGAATGCAGGTATTGCACTTTGATGCCGGTTTCAGACAGATATTCGGTTAAATCCTCGGCTAGTCGTTTTGTCAAAGTGGTTACCAAAACCCGTTGCCCGTTTTTGACGCGTAAATTAATTTGATGCATTAAATCGTCAACCTGGTTGGTGGTTGGCTTGACTTCGATTACCGGGTCAACCAAGCCGGTAGGGCGAATAATCTGTTCCACAATTCCATCTGATCCCGACAACTCTTTTTCGTAATCGTTTGGGGTGGCGGAGGTGTAGATAACCTGATTAATGCGGTCTGAGAACTCATCGAACTTTAATGGTCGATTATCTCGTGCGGCTTTTAGTCTAAATCCATAATGAATCAAAGTGTCTTTTCGCGCTTTGTCTCCATTGTACATCCCGCGGATTTGCGGCACGGTCATATGCGATTCGTCTATGACTAACAGATAATCCGACGGGAAATAATCCAGCAACACCGATGGAGGGGAGCCGGCCGGGCGCATATCAAAATAGCGTGAATAGTTTTCGATGCCGTTGCAGATGCCGGTTTCGCGAATTAGTTCTAAATCAAAAGTGGTGCGTTCTCGTAGACGCTGCGCCTCTATTAATCGTCCTTCCTTCTCGAATAGTTTTACTTCACGTTCCATATCTGATTCTATCTGTTTTAAAGTTGGGGTGAGATCGCGAGATTCGGTTAAGAAATGACGCGCCGGAAAGATATCAATCTGACTGAATTGTTCTAACTTATTGCCATCAATCTGATTTACGGTGTAAATTGATTCAATTTGATTGTTGTCAAAAGTAATACGGATGGTTTTATCGTCATACGCGGGAAATAGTTCCACCACATCACCTTTTACCCGAAAAGTGCCCCGTTTCAAATCATAATCGTTGCGTTCGTATAAAATATCGTTCAGCCGACGGATCAGGTTTTGCTGCCCAATCTGCTCACCAACGCTCAGTGGAATCGCCGCGGTTTTGTAAATGTCAGGTGATCCCAAACCGTAAATACACGACACCGACGCCACAATAATAACGTCTTTACGCGTCATTAGTGCTTGAGTGGCGGCGTTGCGCAAGCGATCGATCTCGTCGTTTATCGTCGAATCTTTTTCAATGTAAGTGTCGGACGTGGGGATGTAGGCTTCGGGCTGATAGTAATCGTAAAACGAGACAAAATAATGCACCGCGTTGTTTGGGAAAAAGGTGCGAAATTCACTGGCTAATTGCGCCGCCAGCGTTTTGTTGTGGGCGATTACCAGCGTGGGTTTTTGGACGTTATTGATGATGTTGGCAATGGTGTAAGTTTTACCCGATCCGGTAACGCCTAGTAAGGTTTGATGTTTTTTGCCCGCACTTAAGTTGGCGGTTAGATTATTAATCGCTTTTGGTTGGTCGCCCGATGGCGAATATGGGGCATGTAATTCAAACTTGGTCATATTTCCTTTTATCCTTGTGCGGTAGTTCTCGCTTACGCTCGAACGAGAAAGTAACATTTCTTGTTCGAGGACACTTGGTGTCCGAGAACTATATTGTGACTTCTACCATAACATCTTTTTCAGCTATTGACAAGTATTGAAATTTTTGATACAATATATGCATACGCTGGAGCTTCGTCAGACAGGCTCCGGGCGAACCCATCATTTGTGCCGCATCCGGCAATCGCGGCACACATTCTCTGGAAGGAGTCGGATCGAGATGGCTAGCAATCTTCGTGAGAAGCTGGACAACGGTCAGATATCCCGAGACGAGTACGTCGCGCTTCGCGACGCCGAGATCGCGGAACGGAAGCCGTGGGGGCTCGGAGGCACCCACAGCGGGGTGCCGGTCACGACGGATTCCGCCGCCGGCTTCACCGCCGGCAAGAGGCCGAACATGCCCCATGGCCCGCGCCGTATTCCCCGCTGATCGCCGCTCCTGCACACTCAAGGCTCCCGCGTTGTATAACGTTCCGGGAGCCTCTGCTTTCTCTAAAGGAGAAACTCAGAAATGAGCGCATGGACATCAGTGCGCTCAAAAGGCGCACAAGCTTTACAGCTGGGCGCGGAAAGAGCGGGGATATTGCAATACTACCCCGAAGTAGCAGCCAAGTTCCGTCCGCGCATCCCGTTACTGTCGAATCCGGTGCTCACTGGAGAACTGGAAATATCGCGTCACGTGCAGCGGGTTCATGATTGGCCAGAAGTGCAACGACGAATCAGCGCTATCGCTCAATTCGTCGACGTCTATTTGGACCATCAGGGTACTTGTCATGAAGTGCGACGAGGGTTAGGCTACCCAAATCGGTTAACCGTGGCATCGCTGTTGCCAAAGCGGTTTGTGGATTACGACTTCAACGCGTCGATCGTTCATGTCGCTGCTCATTCGATGTACAATATGGCGCTGTGTTTCGCGCTTGACATTAATGGGCAACAGCCGTCTCACTATGCCGATTATGCCTACAGCAGCCCAGATACCGATTATGGTAACCTGTATCGGTACTTCTGGCTGGTGGACGTTGGCAACTGGCTCGGTGCGATGGAAACCAAAATGACCGCATGCGTTGCCATGATGATCGCCGTGCTAGAGGGTAACCCGATTGCGGAGGGGCTAACCAGAGTGCACTGGGAAATGGTCCACGAGGATCTGGGACCGCTGGATCTAACGCAGTCTCCATGGCGGGAGTTACTGGTCAAACCCGGGTAGTAGGTCTGTAAGACTTGCTACCCTGATTTTTTTTTAATATGTCATCTCGACACCACCGCGAAGCGGGGCGAGAGATCCCGTCAAGAACTGGAAAGGATTTTTATTTAGATTTCTCCACCGAGGTCGTGCCGACGCACTCCCCGAGTCGAAATGACAGATTGAGATGTCTCTATTTAATCTTTTTTAATTGAGATTTGCGCCATTGTTCTATTTTGGCGTGGTCTCCTGAGAGCAAAACATCTGGCACTGTCCAGCCACTGTACTCGGCAGGTTTGGTGTATTGCGGATATTCCAGCATCGCTTTGCCATCCTGCCTTATTGAAAACGAATCATCGTTTGGTGCGCCCTCGGGTAAAACTCCCGGTACAAATCGCGAAATCGCATCTACTAAAACCATCGCCGGTAGTTCACCGCCGGTTAAAACGTAATCACCAATCGAAATTTGCATATCAATTAAATGATCTCGAATACGCTGATCAAAACCTTCATAATGCCCACAAATTAGCACCAACTGTTTTTCTTTGGCCAGATTTTGTGCCATTCTGGCGTTGAAACGTTTGCCTTGGGGCGAAAGTAGAATAACCTTTGGTCGTTCAATCTGATTTCTGATGATTTCTTTTAGCGCTTTATCTACTACGTCCACTTTTAGCAACATACCGGTCCCGCCACCGTACGGTGTGTCGTCTACGGTGTGATGTTTGTCCGGCGCAAAATCGCGTAGGTTGTGTGTTTTTACGCCGATAATTTGATCGTTCTGAGCACGTTTAAGAATGCTATCATTTAGAACGCCATCAAACATTTTGGGAAATAAAGTTAAAATATCAAATTGCATAGATTTATTGTGATGATTTTTATACAAAAAACCACATATGGTGTGGCTTTTTGTTTTTTGTTAATGGTTAGACTAATACGTCGGTTGGGACATCGTCTAGTTTCGGCTCATCTTTGGGTTTTTCTGGAGCGCTTTCTTCAACGACTTCCTCTTTTTTCTCTGGTTCTTCAACTACTGAGTCTTCGGTTGGGGTGGAAACCTCTTGGCCATCTGGCTCGTAAATTTTTAGATTGATACGTTCGTCGGTTTTGGCACCTAGAACATGCAATAATTTGCGGATTGAGTTGACGGTTCGTCCGCCTTTACCAATTATTTTTCCCATATCCTCTTCGTTTACCGTTAGCGAGATTAGAATTCCTTTGTCGTCTACCACACGCTCGGTTTTGACATCCTCGGGGTGATCCACAATCGCCTTAACGATCGTTTGGACGAACTCTTGGTCTGACATTTGCGTCATCTTATCTCCATTTTTTGATATGTTTATGACTGATTGGCGTCGGGTTCAACTACTTCTTCGGTAGCTTCTTCAACTTTTTCTTCGGTGGCGTCTTCAACAGGATTATCAACTGATTCTTCTGGAACTTCCTCGGGCACTGTATCTTTAGCGGCGTCTTCGACTTTTTCGACCTTCTCTGCTTTGTCCTCCTCGATCTTTTCTTTAGCGTAGCGAATGTCGCGCTTGTCTGTCAACACACCGGCATCAACTAACAAATTGTGCACAGTATCGGTTGGCTGAGCGCCGCGCTCAATCCAGTACAAAACGCGGTCTTTTTTAACTTCGAACACTTTTGGTTTTGTGGTCGGAATGTAGTGACCCAAAATCTCGACAAACTTACCGGTGGTTGGTCGGGTGTGCTCAGCAACTACTAAGCGATAAGTCGGCTGATGTTTTTGGCCACGTCGGGCTAGGCGGATGCGTAACATATCTTCTTTTCCTTATCTTGTTTTACTTTATTTATACCTTATTTTTGGCTAAAGGTCAATTACTTATTGGATTGATTTAATAATTCTTGATACATTTTTGGATATCCATTTTTCAAATCCGACATTGAAAATGGTTTTTTACCGGGTAATTGCACCAAATCAATGGTCAATTTACCCTCTGTCAAATGGGTTTTCAGTATTTTGACGTTTTGGCCATCAATCTGGGTGAACGCGCCCGGTTTAGAGGTTAGCGCGCGGACAAAGTTATGCAAATCTATTGGAGATTTGGTCCAATCAATTAATCCGTCCACGCTTTCAAACTTTTTGGTGAAAGTGGCTTTGGTGTGGTCTTGCTCATACAGTGACGATTTATTGCTTAACATTTCCTCTAAGGTCATAATCAGTTGCGCTGCGCCAGACTCAGCCAACCGTTTTGATAACTGATCTGCATTTTCGTCCGGGTCGATATTGTGGCGATACATTGTTACTACCGGGCCGGCGTCCATTTCCGCCGCCATTGCCATCACTGCCACGCCGGTTTGAGTTTCACCGTGCAAAATGGCAGATTGAATTGGGCTGGCGCCACGATATTTTGGCAATAGTGATGGGTGAATATTTAGGTTGATCAGTTTTGCTAAATCCAAAAATTCTTGCGGGATGATTTTTCCATAACTGGCCACAATCTGAAAATCAGGCTTAATTTTGCTTAAGTCTTGAAAAGCATTTGTGGCTGACTGGGCTTTGGTGGCGTTTTTGTGTTGGCAATTAAGCGACATTGGCTGCAGCACTTTGATTTTATTATCAAGGGCGAATTTTTTCACCGGTGACGCGGTTAGCTGATGTCCGCGGCCAGCCGGTTTATCGGTTTCGGTTACAATCGCTTTAAGTTCAAACTGTGGGTGCAGAAGCAACTCTTCTAGCGCCGGTACGGCAAAATCGGAGGTGCCGTAAAAGACGATCGAATAGTGTCTTAGACGATCAGTGAACAGTACGCCTTCCAAGTGGTCAACCTCGTGTTGAATTACGCGCGCATACAAGTCGCTTGCGTTTAGCGTTTGCTTATTTCCATCAACATCAAGAAATTCAACCGTAATCGACTTTGATCGTTCAACCACGCCGGTAATTCCCGGAATAGACAAGCAGCCTTCGGTGGCGAACTCTTTTTCCGACGAGAATTTGGTGATTTTAGGATTGAATAAAATGGTGGTTGGGATGTAATCTTCACCCTCTTTTTCGGGTGAATTTCCCACAACGATCAAACGAACATTCTGATTAACTTGGGGAGCGGCTAGGCCGATGCCATTGCCATCTACCATTGTTTCCAGCATATTGTTGGCTAGCTTCACCAAATCTGGCGTGATTTTTGGCACACTGATGGCTTTGCGATTTAAGATTGGGCTTGGGGCATATACCAGTTTTAATTTCATATTATTATTATAGCACATTTGGAGGATAGAGGATAGAGAATGGAGGATGGAAAGGCAGAAATAGGGGACGGTTCTCTTTTAAGCACGGTTTTGACTAAATGTAGATAATTTACAATTTGAAATTTGAAATTTGAAATGATGGAAATTTTTTTTATATAGATTCCGGATTAAATCCGGAATGACAAAGCGCTCGCGGAAATCAGTGCTGGCCGCATTGCTCGAATCGATCAGGCGGGAAAAGATGCGGTCATGACGAAGCCCGCGTCGGTGCCAGAAAAAAGCCGACTCAGCCTGACAGCAAGGTCGCACCGAATTCTGGCCGAATACGCCAAGGAACACGAGATGACTGAAGACAAGGCACTTCAGTACGCTGTTTCCCTGCTTCGGCCTTGCTGTGGCCCGCCTCCTAGCCCGGCCAAAGGGCCACGAGCTCTTCTTCGGTGGCTTACCTGCCGCTGATGTGCCAAATAGTCGCCCCCGAAAGATGGTGGGCGGCTATTTCTTTATTCCAAATTTTTTAGTTTTTCGTATAGTTCGCGTTGTTCGCGACTAAGATGTCTTGGCACGCGTATGCGAACCGAGACAATCAAATCACCAACCCCGCCACGAAACGCCCGCCCCTGCCCACGTAGACGGAATGAATGGCCGTCCTGTGTGCCAGCCGGTATTGCTAGGTCAACTTTTTTGTTCTCAACTTGTAAATGCAAGGTATCGCCTAAAACCGCTTGGGTAATTGATATTTCAACTTCAACTTGGACTTGCGCCATGGTTTGACCAAAAATCCCCTCAAACAGATCTCCCAAACCGCCACCAAAGTGTACTCCGCCAGATCCAAAATCGAATCCGCCCATATTGCCAAATCCACCGAAGCCGCCGGGGTTTGCTCCACCAAATTGCGCACCATCGGCGGTGCCAAAGGTGTCGTAAGATTGGCGTTTTTGCGGGTTAGATAAAACTTGATAAGCTTCGTTAATTTCTTTGAATTTGGCTTCGGCTGCGGCGCCACCGCCCTTGTCTGGGTGATGCTCGTGGGCTAATTTACGATATGCACGCTTAATTTCATCCGCCGAGGCAGATTTTGAAACGCCTAAAATTTCATAATAATTTTTAGCCACAATTAATCGTTTCTTGGTTGTAATACCGATATTCTACAATTTTTATTGGATATTTTCAAGATCGTATAACTTCCATAACCTGTCATCTCGACCCGAGGAGCGCCGCAGCGTGACTACGTTGGAGAAATCTAAAACAATTAGAATTTTTAATTTTCAATTTTTAATTTCAAATGAATGGTTGCCAATTTTTAAATGACTAAATAAGGAACCATTTAAAATTTAATCATTCGGTACTTATTCATTTAAAATTTAGCCTTTAAAATTTAAAATTATTGACAGGATTCTTTCTTGAGATTTCTCCAACGTAGTCGATTTGACAACCTCCTCGGGTCGAAATGACAGAAAATGCTCGTTATTCCTTAACCACCGTTTTCGAGTTTGCGTCGATTTTTACCACCAAACTAGTTCCGGCATCCGCAGTTTTGTAGGTAACAATCCAATATAAATAATTATTCGGTGTAGATCTTTGTAAATTTACATCTACCCCGGTCACTTTATTTGATGATGAAAATTGACTGCCCCCATTCTGATCTGCAATTTGCACCGCATCAACATAGCTGGATTTCCAATAGGCGGTGTCGATAGCCAACAAAGAGCCTTGATAATCGGATTTGGGGATGATTGCTCTTAAGCTACTGCCGGTACTTTGCGAAATACTAATAGTGTAGTGATTAGCGTTGTCATCGGTTGAGTCAAAAACATACACTTCATTGGCGCTGTCTAATTTTAGAGTTGCGCTAAGCGAGATAAATAACCCGCTAAACGTGGCGTTGCTTTTCCACATTGGCCATTGGCTAATTCGACTTTTGGCGGTAGCAAAACGGTTAATGCTGTTCTCGGTGGCTAATTTGGTATCGGCGGAAAGAATTGAATCTGTGGATGCCGAAGCCGAGGAGGAAGCAGATGGGGAAGTGCTGGATACGGCACTAGGCGAAGAGGTTGGGGTGGTGGTTCCAGTTTTTTTGTTTGCAAACACCATCAACACTACTGCGATTGCACCAAGTACAACTACAATACCAACCACAGCGAACAGTAAGCGTTTATTCATACCATTCGCCTTGTCTGGCTATTTAGATTGATCCTGCCCCTCTTTGTCATCCTTTGGCTTCTCCCCCGCCTCGTCGGTTTTTGTTTCAGATTTTTCTGGTTCTTGATAAGCCGCTTGTCCCAGTTTGGATAGGTGATTACTTAACTCTTCGGTTGCTTTGGCAATTTGCGCTGCATCGTTAGATGTTAGGGTGTTTTTGACTGCCAGCACCGCGTCTTCAACCGCTCGTTTTAATTCCGGATCGGCTTTTTCGCCTAAATCGCGCAATGTTTTTTCGGCCGTATATATCATATTATCGGCGATATTCTTGCTTTCCACAAGTTCGCGTTTCTTCTTATCTTCGTCCGCGTGTGCTTCGGCGTCTTTTTGCATCTTACTAATTTCTTCGTCGGATAATCCGGAAGAAGAAGTGATGGTGATTTTTTGTTCTTTACCGGTGGCCTTGTCTTTGGCTGAAACGTGAACAATACCATTAGCATCTATGTCAAACGTAACTTCAACCTGTGGCACGCCTCTGGGGGCTGGTGGGATGCCATCCAGTACAAACTGGCCTAAGGTTTTGTTGTCCGCGGCCATATCGCGCTCACCTTGTAAGACGTGGATTTCCACAGCCGGTTGATTATCGCTAGCAGTAGAAAACACCTGTGATTTTGATGTCGGGATGGTAGTGTTGCGCTCAATTAATCTGGTCATTACTCCACCCAAAGTTTCTAATCCCAAAGACAGCGGGGTAACATCTAACAGCAATACGTCTTTAACATCGCCGCCCAACACTCCACCTTGAATAGCGGCGCCAATTGCTACTGCTTCATCCGGATTTACGCTTTTGTTTGGTTCTTTGCCAAAGAAATCTTTGACCGCCGCAATTACTCGTGGCATACGGGTTTGCCCACCAACTAAAATGACTTCGTTAACATCGGATGGGTTTAGTTTTGAGTCGGCTAGCGCTTTTTTGCAGGGCTCTAAGGTGCGCTGAACCAAATCTTCGGTTAGTTGTTCCAAGCGCGCACGAGTAATTTTGGTGACCAAATGTTTTGGCCCGTTAGCGTCTGCGGTGATAAACGGTAAGTTAACTTCGGTTTCCAAAGTGTTAGAAAGCTCAATTTTGGCTTTTTCGGCCGCTTCTTTAATACGTTGCAATGCCATGATGTCTTTTGATAGATCAATTCCCTGATCCTTTTTAAAGATTTCAAGTAATTCTTGCATCAATTTTTGGTCAAAGTCGTCTCCACCCAAATGCGTATCACCGTTGGTGGCAATTACCTCAAAACTTGATTCGCCATCGGCAGCGGATAGTTCCAGCACGGTAATATCAAACGTACCACCGCCTAAATCAAAAACCGCCACTTTTTCATTTTTCTGTTTTTCCAAGCCGTAAGCCAGTGCGGCAGCAGTTGGTTCATTAATGATACGTTGCACGTTCAGCCCGGCAATTTTGCCGGCGTCTTTGGTGGCTTGGCGTTCGGCATCGTCAAAATAAGCTGGCACGGTGATAACCGCATCAGTTACCGGTTCGCCCAAATAGCTTTCAGCATCTTGCTTAATTTTGGCTAAAATAAACGAGGAAATTTCTTGCGGGGTGTACTCTTTATCATTTAACATCACCGAAACAGAGCCGTTGGCTGCTTTAACCGCTTTATAAGGAATATGTTTTAGATCGTCTTGAACGTCTTTATCGTCAAATTTGCGTCCGATAAAACGTTTAATGGAAAAGATAGTGTTGGCGGGATTAGTGACCGCTTGGCGCTTAGCAATTTGCCCTACCAGTCGCTCATTATTTTTGTTGATAGCAACAATAGATGGCACAATGTTACCGCCCTCGGCGGTGGGGATTACTTTGGCGCTGCCAGCTTCCATTACGGCGCCAACCGAGTTGGTAGTACCTAAATCGATACCGATTATTTTACCCATAAAACCTCCTGATCTTTAATTATAATCTTAATTTAACTACTAATAAATGTAAAGTATCCTTTACATTTTGTCAACCTTCTTATTTTCTTTGTCATTTCGACTCGGGAAGGGTGTCAACCCGACCACGGTGGAGAAATCTTAGAAAAGAATCCCTTCCGGTTTTTCTTGGAGATTTCTCCAACAGCTCGGCAATGCTCGCAGGGTCGAAATGACAGGTGCGATCTACTCCCCACTACTCACCTTAACCTTAACCGGTCTGAGTACTTTATCATTCAACATATAACCCGGTTCAATTATGGCAAGGATTTTATCCGGTTCCAGCTCTGATTTTTCGGTCATCAACGCTTCGTGAAAATTTGGATCAAATGTGTCGCCAATCGCAACTTTAATTTGGTTTACACCGCATTGGTTTAAGACAGTTTCAAATTGTTTTTCAATTGCCTTAATACCGTTAGCCCAATTGGTCCAATTAGCTGATTCGTCGGTTGGAGTGTGCTCTGCGGCGCGCATAAAATTGTCAAAAACCGGCAAGATTTGTTCTACAATGTCGCTGTGAGCGTAGGATAGTAGCGATTTGCGATCTTCTTCGTGGCGATTTCGCATATTTACTAAATCGGCCTGGGCGCGTTGCCATCCGGCCAAATATTCGTTCGCTTTTTGTTCGTATTCATTAATCTCGGGTTTAACTTTTTTAGGCATTTTTCCTCCGTTTGTCAGCTTCAATTATGGCAGAAAAAGATGGTTTTGTGTAGGGGTGTAAGGGAGTTTAGGGGGATTAGGGGTGTTGGGACGTGAATCCGGAAATTAAATAAAAATATCTACGGTTTGTCATTTCGACTCCTCGACATTCAAGTCGAGGGTGGAGAAATCTCCAGAAAAGACTGGAAGGGATTCTTTCTCAGATTTCTCCAACATAGTCGATTTGACAATCTCCTAGGGTCGAAATGACATATTATTTTCCGGATTCACGGGTTGGGGGTTTGACAATAACGACGATCCGTCCTCCGTCTTCTGTCCTCCGTCATCCGTTTTCTGATATTGTAGAGCTATGAAACTGCGAGATCGGCTTAATCTGATTTGTTTTTTGTGTCTCGGATTTATTGGTGGCTGCGTGGTAGCCGAATTTGTACCCGCCGGTCTGCCACTTTTTTGGCTTGGCTTAGGGCTGTTGGTTAGCTTGGTGCTTTCTTGGCCAAATCAAAGGGTGCGTATTGGAATAATTGGTGTAATTGGATTGATTGGCGGAATTGGATTATGGCAAACGAATTTTAACCGCTGGAACGTGAATCTTCCAACCGGATCTGCCATGCAAATTACCGGGCATCTTGCTACGCCGCTTAACGATGGTTTGTATAATAAACAAGCAGTCTTAACTGTCACCAACATTCCATCACACCCGCAGATTCTGGCCTATTTCCCGCAATCCGCCACCCTAAACTACGGTGATGAAGTCAAATTCTCGGGCAAATTATCTGAAATTACCGCTACCAGTAAATTTGATGGTGCGCGATATTGGCGGGTGCGCGGTGCGAAATACCAAACCACAATCACTCAATTTCAAACCACCAGTACTAACCGCGGCAATCCGCTGACTCACTATCTTTATCAATTTAAAGATTACATTAAGTCACGCAATCAAATTGCTTTGCCCAACAACGAATCCGGTTTGTTGTTTGGATTGCTATTTGGCGGATCGGGGTTGTTGCCCAAAGCAATTACCGACCAGTTTCGCACCCTCGGCATTTCGCACCTGACCGCCGTTTCGGGCTATAACTTAACCATTATTAGCTTGTGGCCAATAGTGTTGGCCGGTTTGGTGCACAAAAAATGGGCGATTGGTTTTTCCGCAGCGCTGGTCTTGCTGTTCGTAATTTTTACTGGTGCGCCATCATCTATCGTTCGCGCGGCGGTAATGGCATGGGTGATGCTGTTGGGTAAATTGATTGGTCGTGCGCCACACAGTTTGCTACTTATCTGTAGCGTGGCCACTATTATGGCAATAATTAATCCGTTTGCGGTTAAAGATGACGCCGGATTCATTTTGTCGTTTTTGGCATTTTTTGGTTTGGTTGAAATCGGTCCGATGCTCTATCCTAAAACCAAATGGCTACGGCTAGACAGCTTGCGTTTGATATTTAGCCAAACCGTGGGCGCCCAAATTGCCACCTTACCATATTTGCTCGGTGCATTTGGTCAGCTAACCATCATCTCACCTTTAAGTAATTTGGTTATTTTGCCACTGATTCCACTAATGATGTTAGTTGGATTGGCGGGAGTGATTTTGATGGCTATTCCGCTAAAAATTACTTTAATTACCAGCTCAATTTTGTACTATCCGTTGCATGGGTTTTTGTGGGTGATTGCCTTGGGGAGTCAAATTCCCTACGCATCATTTACATGGCAAAAAGGCGGGTTATTCCCGTGGTATTTGGCAATATTAATTTTTATTTGGTGGAGTTTATCGAAAAGACAAATGTTTAGAAAATCCGTAGGGGCGGTTCATGAACCGCCCGCGGGCAATTCGTGTTAACCTCTGGTTTCCGAAGTGAAACGAGGTATTGCCCCTACGATGCTCGTGAGATTTACTTATGATTTAAGGAATCTGGCGGCGATTTCGGGCATTACTGTTTCGATAGTCATATCGGTGGCTAGTTCGTAACCACCGTAGGTGGAAAGCCGTGGTGTAATTTCCAAATGCCAGTGGTAGGTCATTTTTTGGTGATAATCAAAACTTCGTGAAGTGTGGATAAACCAGTTTAGGGGTGGATTACTTAATTTTTGGTCAAACTGTTTCATAATTGATCGCAAGGCTTCGGCAACTTGTTTCAAAGTTTTGTCAGACGCTCCGGCAAAAGTGGACAAGTGGTCGGTAGGGATAATCCAAGTTTCAAACGGAAATCTGGGTGCGTATGCGGTCACGGCCACCGCGCCGTCATTCTTAAAAACAACACGCGAATTTTCTTTAAGCTCAAAAGTTAATAAATCACAAAAAACGCAGTTGCGCTGATGGTGAAAGTACTGTTCCGAGCCCATAAATTCATTGAGTAGTCTGGGTGGCACTAAATTATTGCCAAAAAATTGAGCGTGAGGATGATTTACCGAAGCGCCGGAACCCAAGCCGTGATTGTAAATAGGGGTAAACGATCGAATACTGACGTCTTGTTGATAAAATCGGGTGCGATCACGCATCACCTGTAATAAATCCGCTAAATTTTTAGACGATATTTTATTCAGTGCATCATTTGGATTGGATAATATAATCACCTCGTGAACACCTTCGGCCGAGTTGTCGGAGAAAAAATCGTGTCCGGTCTCTTCAATATTAGTTTCTTTGGTAAAAGCGGGGAATTTATTTGGAATAACGTAAATATTTTTACTACCAACGCGGTCTAGTCGTTCGTTCCACGCCGAACCGCCAACACAAAAGAAACATTCTTGGTCGTGCAGCAGGGCCGCCGAAAAAGGCCGTTTATTAAATTCTTCGGGGCGTTTGGCGCGTTCAGGTGCCACCACCACCCATTCCCCGGTAACAATATTTTGACGAATTCTGGGCATAACTTTATTCTAGATTAAAAAGTGTGCGGTGTCATTGTGGATGGCAGAATCCAATACGTTTTGTTTGGCGATAATGAAAATTTGAAATTTGAAATTTGAAATTTTTAAACTTTTTTAATTTTGAATTTGTTTCGTATTTCGTGCTTAGTGCTTCGTATTTTGTACTATAAACTCTGGTCGGACTGCCAAACCCGCAAGATAGCAGTGAGTTATCGCAATGGCCAAGCCGTCCCACGCATCGTCTAATTTAGTGCGTTCGGTGTCTAATTGCATAATTTTCTTAACCATTTCGCGAATCTGCTTTTTATCTGCCTTGCCGTAACCGGTAATCTGCTGCTTAATCTGCATTGGCGTGTATTCAAACAATGGTGCGCCGGCTTGTTCGGCGGTAAGCAAAATAATGCCGCGCGATTGCCCAACGGCAATGGCAGTGGTAACGTTTCGGGCAAAAAACAGTTTCTCGGTGACAATTAAGTCAGGTTTAGCAGACCTGATTAATCCGGTAAGTTGACCGTACTGAACTAACAAGCGTGCCGATGCGGTTTGATCTTTGTCGGTTTGAATTGCGCCATAGATGGCGTGATGATATCCGCACACGATTTCGCCGTGATCACATTCAATCATCCCGTAGCCAATAATGGCGGTACCCGGATCAATTCCTAAAATTCTCATTTTCCTCCTTGTTCTTCCCTGTGGTGTAGGGGCGGACTAGCATGTCCGCCCGCTTTGTGGCGAACCTAATCCGACTTCACATTGTAGTATAACCTCTAAACCGAACGAATAACATATTGACATTCTATTCTATATGTGACAATATGCTAATACTGATACTGTGGCAGCCTCTCATTTTAGTTAATGAAAGGACATTGCAATGCCGGAAGTACCTGACCGTGTTCGTGTCGTTATCACGTGGCAGAAGAATGAGCGCTGGAACAGGAAACCTGGCTCCAGCAACTGCGTTGCAGCTCACGGCAACGTGATCGTTTTCCCGTCGGACCTCGGATATATCCCCCCAGAGGATTCCGGGGCGGTGGCGCGAAAGAGGTATCCTGTTGTTGGGGATTCGGAGGATTGCATTCTTGTCCCTGGTCCATCCGGGAAGACGTACTTCGCTTTCCCAGTCATGGATCAGGGTGATGTCGTCGAGGTTATAGTATGCACAACATACGATATCGACGGTAATGTGCTGACTCTCGCTGATGGATATCGGCTCGGTGGGGTCACCAAGTCCCCCGACGGACGAATCACCATCGTGTTGAACCCAACCAAGTAGCATGCCTTTGACGACGCCCTTCGGCCACCCGGCCGGGGGCGTTTCACCAACCACAAAGGAGACTGACGTGGTGGTGCAAGATCAACAACTGGTCGTTCGTTTTACGGTAACGTGGGGCGATAACCCGCGTCGCCATCTCCGTCACAACCCCGGTACAGATCCTGTCAAGGCCTTTTACCTGCGGGCGGCGGTTTTCCCGTCCCGCCTTGGAGACAAACCCCCGACGGGATTATCTGCCAAAACCAGAACACAATACCCCACAGTCGGGCAGGAGGAAGACTGCGTGCTGGTAAAGATGGGAACTGTCTACTTCGCCTACCCGGCAAAAGGTTAGGCTTCGCTTTTATCAACGTCCCCGTGGCCAGTATGGCACGGGGCGTTTTCTTTACATATTTGACAAAGCGAATATAAAAACAGACACTAAAGGCGTAAGGCCAACTTGCACTGATGATTCATATCACGGGAGAAGGTTATGCAAGCAATACCCGCCTACATTCTTTGGCACCCAGATGGTACGGGCGTCAAGAGTGCGTTCCAAGGACGACCAGTTGTCCCCGCCCCCATCGGCGTGGAACCGCCCGCAAGCGCCATCGGCGCTACTACCCGACATTGCAGCCTGACTCCGGGTAACCGAGACAGGTGCATCCTGACCTATGATCTGGACGCGCGGGAATACACCGCGTATCTGGCAGAGCAGTAGCCCGCCCGCACTAACGCTCCCGTGGCCTGTATGGCACGGGGCGTTTTCTTTTGTCAAAAATTCGAAAGGCGTTAGGGATTTTAGGGTGGTTAGGGGTTTTGGGGAACCATTTGGCTCTCCCAATGACCCTAACTCCCCCAAGCCCCCTAAACGCCCTTACTATCCAACGTTTGTTGCTACTTCGGTGACATCGTCTAGTTCATCTAATAGTTCAATTAATCTATCTAATTTTGCTAAATCTTCATCTGATAAAATATGCGGAGTTTTGGCGATCCATTGCAACTTGGCGTCATCCACCGTCAATCCCGCATCAAGTAGACCCTGACGGATTTTTTGCAGATCCGGTACGGCGGTGATGACGCGGGTTAGCCCTTCATCGCTTTCAACATCGTCTGCGCCTTGGTCTATGGCAATTAGCTGTACTTCGTCTGATTTTTCCGGTGCGTGCGAAACGATAATCTCGCCACTATGCTTAAACAAGTACATCACCGAACCAGCTTCGGCAATGCGGCCGTTCGCCTTGTTCATTATCGCCCGAATGTCGGTATATGTTCTAAGTTTATTATCAGTCAAAGCGGTGATAATCATGGCAGATCCGCCTGGGCCGTAGGCCTCGTAGGTCAGCTCTTCTAATTTATTGGCTCCATCACCTTTGCCCGATCCGCGCACAATTGCTCGTTCAATGTTGTCTTTGGGCATACTGGCCGCTTTGGCTTTTTCCACCGCCAGGCGCAGTTTGAAATTAAATTCCACATCGCCACCTTCACGTGCGGCTACGGTGATCATATTGGCAATTTTGGTAAACGCCGCTCCACGTCTGGCGTCGGTAACGGCTTTCTGATGTTTGGTGGTGGCCCATTTAGAGTGTCCGGACATTTTAGACTCCTTCCTTAACACTGTTTATATACCACATTTTTCGATGGCTGTCATTTATCGGCACAGATTGGATAAATTAGTTGAATTGGTGTCATTGGATTGCTTATTTAACGATTATTTGGTATGATATGTTTATGTCAATTAACTATGCCCAAGTTCTGGCAAAAAAAGAACGAAACATTAGGGCGATTTATATCGGTAGCTATATTCCCCGCCAATGCGGTATCGCCACCTTTACCAAAGATCTAACCAGTTCTATTAACGTACTAAATCCGCTTTGCTTGGCGGAAATTGTGGCAGTTAATCCGCCAGAAAATCATTACGATTATCCGTGGGAAGTTAAATTTCGGTTTGATCAAAATGACTGGAAAACTTATACCGATGCGGCAAAATACATCAATCAATCTTCTGCCGAGATCGTGTGCTTAGAGCACGAATTTGGGCTGTTTGGTGGTCATTATGGCGAAAATATTGTTAAATTTTTGAAACTATTAAACAAACCGATTTGCGTTACTTTTCATACCGTTTTGCCTCATCCGGATGACTCTCTGAAACATGTCGTACAGCAAATCGCAGAGGTTGCCGAAACTATTATTGTAATGATTAACGCTGCCGCTGATCGATTAGAACAAGACTACCAAATCGATCGTCATAAAGTGGTGGTGATCCCTCACGGTGTGCCAGACATCACTTTTGCCATCAATCCGCCAGCCAAAGGTAAATTTAGATTAAAACATCGCACGGTAATGTCTACGTTTGGTTTGATAAATGAGGGCAAAGGCTTGGAATATGCTATTAGTGCTATTCCGGAAATTATTAAGACCGTGCCGAACTTGATTTATTTGGTGTTGGGAGAGACGCATCCGGTGGTCAAGCGCCAAGAGGGCGAGAAATATCGTCGCAAATTAAACAAACTGGTTAAAGATTTAGGAATCAAAAAGCACGTTCGATTTGAAAATCGATACCTAACCTTAGACGAACTGATATCATATCTTCAAGCGACTGATATTTATGTCACCCCATATTTAAACCCGGAGCAAATTACCTCCGGTACCTTGGCATACGCGGTTGGCGCCGGGCTACCTTGTGTTTCTACCCCGTATATTTATGCGCAAGAAGTGTTGGATGAGAATCGTGGAGTGCTTGCAAAATATCGCGACAAAAATTCGATAGCCAAGGCAGTGGTTAAGCTGGCGACCGATAAAAACTATGCTCTTAAAATTCGCCGAAATGCCTACGCTTATGGCCGT
This sequence comes from Patescibacteria group bacterium, assembly GCA_041660565.1. Lineage (NCBI taxonomy): Bacteria > Patescibacteria group bacterium. The sequence goes on along the minus strand of JBAZWC010000002.1, from coordinate 22,368 downwards.
CAGATGACATGGGACAATGTGGCGTTAAAGCATCTCGATTTATTCACTAGTATTTGCGACAAAAATAATTGCGAACAGGTAAAATGAAATTAAACCGGTTTTCTCAAGTTAAAATTCCGTCAATCTATTTTCTGAAAAAATTGACCGATCAAACCGGTATTGTTCAACACGCTCGATATGATGTACCGGATTTGCGCTATGGGTACTGTTTAGACGACAACGCTCGAGCGTTGATTTTTGCATCGCGCTGCCAGCAGATTGAGCCTAAAAACAAAGAATTTACCTCGTTGTGCAGTATTTATTTAGGATATATTAATTTGTGCCAACGCGAAGACGGCAAAATGCATAACTTTGTTAGTTACGATCGACATTTTGTAGATGATATCGGTTCTGAAGATTCGTTTGGGCGCGCAATTTGGGGATTAGGTGAGGCATGCGAAAACTTGGTGGATAAATCGCAAGCAAAGTTAGCTGAAGAACTATTACTGGCTAGCTGCGTTCATATTAAAGAGCTAAACGCTCCTCGGGCAATTGCCTATGCTTTGTGCGGATTATCAGCATATGTGCGAAAAAATCCTGATTTTGAGCAGGGGAAACAAATTATTAAGCACGGATTGATTCATCTTGAAAAAGGGTTTGAACGATATTCAACAAATAACTGGCCGTGGTTTGAAAATATTTTAGCCTACTCAAACGCACTTATTCCGATGGCGTTGCTAGGGGGTGGACAGGCGATTAATGATCAAAAAATGATCGATCTGGGGATTAAATCTTTAGACTGGATACTATCTCAAACTGAAATGGCACTGGCTGACGATATTAAAGTGGCCGCACCAATTGGTAGTAACGGCTGGTTTGTCAAAGATGGGGAGAGAGCATTTTTTGACCAGCAACCAATAGATGTTGCTCTGACTATATTGGCCTTGAAACAAGCCTATTCCGTCACAAAAAATAAAAAATACTTAAACTCGGCCAGACTTTGGTTTGATTGGTTTAGCGGTAAAAATATGGTTGGTTTAGAGGTTGCGGACCCAAAAATTGGATCATGCTTTGACGGTCTGCATAGTAACAGTTTGAATCAAAACCGTGGTGCCGAATCTACTATTATGTATTTGTTGGCAGCGTTAGAGATGGCCATGCCAAACAAAAATTCGAAATAAATATCAAATATAAAATTCAAAGGTTTAAAAATTAAAAATTGGGATTTGTGATTTTTTTCGTGCTTCGTGCTTCGAATTTAGTGCTTATATCTCAACCTTTACCTGATGTGTCTTACCATCGGCCATGTCTGGTACCACATTTCCGTCAATTTCCGTTCCGTCAACAGAGATCTTAATCCGCTTATGGCGGTTTTTTGATTTTATGAAGCTAATTTCGTATCTGGCGCCGCGAAAATCTCGTGTGACATTCCAGTTTTTCCATGATTTTGGTACTGCGGGCAGAATCAACAATCCCTCTAGTGTAGGACGAACGCCTAAAATCCAGTCTGTACAGGCGCGGTAAAACCAGGCTGCGGAACCGGTAATCCAGGTATATGACCCTTGGCCAAACTTAGGGTGTGCCGGGCCGTACATGTATTCGGGATAAACGTATGGCTCAGATTTATATTTAGGATCTTGGCTTCGGGTGATGAACGAAGAGCGTCGCCATATTTCAAACGCTTTATCACCACGGCCAAGCACGCTTTCGGCAATAACCGACCAAGCGGCCGGGTGCAAAAAGATGGTGCCATTCTCTTTGGTGCCGGGGGTAAATTGGGCAATAATTCCCAAATCGGCATTTTTGGCGGTAAATGGCGGCAGAAAAATGGCCGGACCAAACGGAGTCATTAGTTTTTTCCATACCTGATCCATGGCGGTTTCGCCTCGAATTTTATCTGCCACTCCAGACATAATTGGCCACGTTTGCCCGTTTAGGTGAATCATTCCTTCTTCATTGGTATGGCTTCCGATTTTTTGACCGTTATCACAGGTGGCACGCACATACCATCGGCCGTCCCACGCGTATTTATTTAACGCGTTATTTAAGCGATCAAAATGCTTTTGGTAGTGGTCATATGCCTCTTGATTGTGTCTGGCTAGCAGGATTGGCAATAAATCTTGAATGTTGCGGCAAATTTGATTCGCCACCATCATCGATTCGCCACGACCATCGGTTGATCCGCCTAAAGCATCATTCCAGTCTGCGGTCTGGCGTAGGCTAATGCCGCGCTTGCTTACTCGCACCAGTGAATAATCGATCGCTTTAATCAGATGATCATATACTTCGCCTGAGCCGCTATCGTAATATGGTACTAGCTCGCTCAAAAACGACAAATTGCCGGTTTCGTTAATGTAATTTAATATTGCCATCGCCAGCCATTGCGGATCGTCGGAATGATGGGTAACCTCGCCTTTTTGATTAAATGTATTCCAGTTATGCACCGTCATGCCGTTATTAAATTGATGGGTCATTAGACTGGTTAGCTTTTGTCGGTACAGCTCGGAATCATGAGGCAAAATACCAAAAATATGCTGCGATTCGTCTCTAAAACCGTAGGTGCCGCTGCCGGAGATATAATAACTGTCCATCTCGGACCATTGCGAGGTAACCCAGCATTGATATCGATTCCAAATATTTACCGAGGTGTTAAAACTGGCGTCAGGCGTTTCTACAATTAAGTGATTATTATAGTCTTCCCAATATTGATGCACTTGTTCAAGCGCTTTTTCAACCGAGCTGTGACTAAGATATTTTTGCCTCAATTTTGTCGCCTCGGCTTCTTTTTCTACTGCGCCGCAAATTACATCAAAATCTACCGATTCGTTTGCGTCCAAAGTGATATCAACGCACAAGTTGCCAACTGCGTCTGCACTATCGCCGGTGTGTTCCGGCAAAACGCCATCCATCACCATTTTGGGCGAGTTCAAATATTGGTACTCACCCAAAAACTTCTCGCGCATACTTTCGTAGCCATCAACCGGTATGTTTAAGGTGGTAAAGGCAACTTTGTCCCATGGCATAATTTTGCCTTCCGGGTTGGTCCATCGGGTTTTGGTGGCGAATAAAATATTTTTAGCGAACCAGGTTTTGTTGAATAGATTAACAAAGCTACGGTCAATGATGTCACTGTGAAAATCACCCAAAGTCCATTCATTATAAGTGTAAAGCCTAAAAGTACGCTTGTGTGATGAGTGGTTAACCAAATTAACCATCCAAAACTCAATATTATCATCAGTCGGGACAAAATAGGTGATTTCGCTGTCTAATAACCTAGATGAAGTGCTAATTTTGGTGTAGCCCAAACCAACTCTGGCTTCAAATTTATCTACCTGTTTTAACATTGGTTGCCAGTTTAATGACCAAGTGTTGCCGGTTTCGAGTTCGTGGACGAAAATGTAGCGGCCCGGACGATCTTCAAAGATTTCGTCGCCGGGATGCTCACGGGTAATGCGGTTGTATCCCGGATCGCCGATAAATGAATAACCGCCGCCAGTTTGTGAACAGATGGCGCAGTATTTGCCATTAGTTAAATAGTTAATCCACGGACGCGGCGTATCTGGGCGCGTGATGATGTATTCTTTGCCGTCCGCCGAAAAATGTCCCCACTTACCCAACAGTCCCTCCTCTTACTTATATTCTAGCTGAATGTGTGTAAAATTGCGAAAGTGTCAGAGCTGTCATTCCCGTAAAGACGGGAATCCAGTCTATGAAAGATTTTCCGCAAATTCAAATTTCAAATTTCAAATTGTTTCCCCGACTGGTCTTTTGTAAAGTATTCTGTTATAATAACTCCATCGTCAGGTTAGAGGTCAGATTCCAGAAGGGAGATGACAAAGAATGCGCGAGCAATGGTTCAGGATGTTGTTCGAGGTTGCGCTTGGTAACAACTTCAATCGCGCTCTGGAGGTCTGGCGTAGATATGAAGCAGCTGATGTGGGCGATACGGTCGTCGAAGTCCTCGCAGTCGACGTGATCCATGGAGGCTCGGAGATTGAAGCGACCTTGGATGATCTGTCGAAGGGTTTCAACCTTAGCTAATCCATGTCAGATTCCGGAGAGGAGATGACGTAGCGTGGACAGGGTAGAGTTCGAAAAGCTGTTCAGCGAGCGGCTCGGGGTACATCTCCTCCGGGCATGGGAAGTTTATGAGCTGTACGATACGATTGCTGGCAAAGGCGACATCGTGACAGAAACCCTGTTTCGTCTCGCCTACATCAGGGACGAGAAGACCATCGACTCCACGTTGCTATTGCTCGAGGCGTTCGCTCCGCTGTAACTCCCCCGATCAAGGAGGCAAGGAATGTTCGTCGCCGCGTTCGCGCTGATGGCCGTCCTGTCTCAGCCGGTCAAGCACCAGATTGTTGTCACTCGCGAGTCCGAGACGGTTCGGACGTTCACCGTCAACGATGTGGTGTTTCTGCCTCGCGTTAGGAAAGGGGATTCAGTCTGGTCGGATAGACGCTGGACGCAGTTGCAAGTGGATGTCCATGTCCCTGATTCAGTTCGGACAACTGAGTCCGATGTCCACTCGCTCACTGTGTATGCCACCGACGGCAAGCACTGGCAAGAGCTTGAAACCCAGATCGTCAAGGCGATCAAGCGCTTTGCATGGCCGGGGCAAAAGGTAGAGGTGATCATCACCCACCGGACCGCCACCAACAAGCTAGCACACCATCCCCCGGGCGCACGCGCTCGGGGATTTGTTTAATATCTATCCTCCATCCACCAATTATGCTATAATTGGGACAGATCGAAAATAAAACGTAACTCATAATCAACAAAATTGCTTCGTCCACGTAGACGAGCTCTATCTAATACAATTCGGAGGCATATATGGCAATAAACATTGTTCTGTTAGCTGGTGGTAGTGGAACACGGCTTTGGCCAATGAGTCGGACCAATTTACCTAAGCAACTACAAAAATTGGTGGGGGATAAAACCTTAATTCAACAAACCTACGAACGTGTAGAGAACATAACCGAAAAAGAAAATATCTTTGTCTCTACTGGCACCAAATATGTACCCGAGATCGAAAAACAGGTTCCCCAAATACCGCGTGAAAACGTTATTGCCGAACCAAAAGCGATGAATACCGCCGCGGCTATTGGTTTAGCTGCCATTCATTTGTATCACCGCGATAAGCAAAGCATTATGGTCTCGCTTCATTCTGATCACATCGTGACCGAGGTGGGTAACTTTCACAAAGCCATTCACATTGCCTGCGAAACTATTAAGCATCATCCTGAATACATTATGACCGTGGGCATCAACCCAATCACCCCCTCAACCGAACTAGGTTATATTCAAATGGATGGGGCGTTTGAGGTGATTGATGAAGAGCAAGTTTACAAAGTGAAACGGTTTGTGGAAAAACCAGATGCTGCTACCGCGGTTAAATTCCTATCTAGCTTCCAGTACCTGTGGAACGCCGGATATTTTGTGTGGCGCGTAGATACGTTGCTTGATCTGTTCAAAGAATTGTTGCCAAATACATATAAACATTTAATGGCAATAGAAAAAGCGATCGGTACGCCGGAATATCACAAAGTATTAGCCGAGCATTATGATTTAGTGGATGCGGTGGCAATTGATGTGGCTATTTTGGAGAAATGCAACAAAATCGCGGTTATTCCGGCCGATTTAGGTTGGTCTGATGTGGGTACGTGGAGCTCGTTGCACGACATTTTAACCACAATTACCGGACATCATCTAATTTCCAAAGGTCACCATGCCGGATATGATACTGAAAATTGTTTGGTTTACGCCGGTGAGAAAATGATCGCCACTGTTGGTTTGCGTAACGTGATTGTGGTAGATACGCCGGACGTACTGCTGATCGCCGACAAATCCAAAGCTCACGATGTTAAAAAATTGTTAGATAAATTAAAGGATGAAGGTAAACATTTATATTTGTAGGAAAATTCAAAATCTGAATTTTTAATTTTTAAACTTTTTAATTTATAATTTGTTTAGAATTTAGAATTTAGTGCTTAGAATTTTCCTTTCGAAGAAAGGACGCTATGTCTTTTAATCCAGCTATTTTTCGCACCGATTTTAGAGGGGTTTATCCTACCGAGGTTAACGCCGATTCGCACGAACGGCTGGCTCGGGCTTTTGCCACTTTCTTCCATCCTAAAACCGTAGCAGTAGGGATGGATGTACGCCTAAGTGGCCCTGAACTAAAGCAAGCTGTTATTACCGGTCTAACCAAATCCGGTGTGAACGTGGTTGACATTGGAATGATTGGCACGGACATGTCCTATTTTGCTTCCGCCGCGTATGATTTTGACGCCAGTTTAATTGTAACCGCTTCGCATAATCCGGCCGAATACAACGGGTTAAAATTCGCCCTAAAAGGCGGTGCGGCATTTACGCGAGATAACGGGGTTAACGAGGTCTGCGATTTAGCGGTTAAAAATCAGTTCGCCGATGCTCCGGTTGCCGGCACCGTTACCCAAAAAGACATTATGGAAGATTACCTTAATAAATGTCTGTCATTTGTCGATATTTCCAAACTAAAACCGCTGCGCATTGCCCTAAATCCTAATTTTGGTTCGGTTTGCTACTCGTATAAAAAATTGCTCGAAAAAGTAAAATTTGAGCCGGTGCCACTAAATGCCGAACCTGACGGTAATTTTCCGAAAGGCCGTCCGGACCCGCTGCGCCCAGAAACGCGCCAAGAAACCATCGATTTAATTAAGAAAAGTGATGTATCATTTGGCGTGGCGTGGGATGCCGATGGCGATCGCTGTTTCTTTTATGATGAATTAGGCGATTTTGTGGATGGATACTACATTGTTGGTATTTTAGCGCGATATTTTCTTGAGCTATATCCAAAAAGCCCAATTCCTTACGATATTAGACAATGGTGGGCGACGGTAGACGTAATTAAAGAAATGGGCGGGGAACCGGTTATGGCCAAGGTGGGCAACATCTATCTACGCTCAAAAGTACGTGAGCACAACGCACCTTACGGTGGTGAAATGTCGGCACATCATTACTTCAGAGATTTCTACTACTGCGACAACGGGTTTATTCCGTTCTTAATCATCTGGCAAATGGTTTCTGAGGGCAAAAAACTGTCAGAGCTTGCTAAGCCATTTCGGGAAAAGTATTTTATTTCGGGCGAAATCAACTTTACGGTCAAAGATCAAAAAGCGGTTTTGCAAAAAGTTGAATCACAGTATGGCCAATATAAATTGGATCATTTTGACGGATTATCGGTAGATAACGACCGCGAGTGGCGCTTTAACGTGCGTGGTTCGAACAATGAACCATTGTTGCGCATCAACGTGGAAGCCAAATCTCAAGAACTGGTAGATCAAAAAGTTAAAGAACTTGAGACTTTGATTAACAGCTAGCGTCACGACCGTTGTAGGGGAGGACTCATATGTCCTCCCGCTTTTGGTGTCATTCCAGATTCTGGTGTCATCTCGACCCTGTGAGCGTTGTCGAACTGTTGGAGAGATCTCAAAAAAGACTGGAAGGGATTTATTCTCAGATTTCTCCAACACACTCGGGTTGACACCCTCGTAGGGTCGAAATGACATAATAATTTTTGCGTTCACATCCTATTTATTTGACACCAATGCGTGGTTTTGTATAATCTATACTCATAGAAAGATAATGCAATGGCCATTTTAGAAGTCAAAAATTTGAAAAAAAGTTTTGGTACCGTTAAAGCGATCAATGATATTAGTTTTAACGTCGAAAAAGGTGAAGTGTTTGGCTTTCTTGGCCCAAATGGCGCCGGCAAAACCACCACTATTCGCTGTATAATGGATTTTATTCACCCTACTAGTGGCGAAATAAAAATCTTTGGTCTTGATGCCCAAAAAAATTCCGCTGAAATTAAAAAACAAATTGGTTACTTACCCGCAGATGTCCGCCTAAACGACGCCTGGACCGGCCAAGATCACTTTGACTTTAGTGAAGGTCTAAATGGTAAATCAAAAATACTTAAAGAGCTCATCAAATCTTTTGACTTTGATCCCAAAATCAAATTTCATCACCTTTCTACCGGCAACAAACGCAAACTTGGGGTCATTTTAACCTTAATGCACGAACCAAAACTGATTGTTTTGGATGAGCCGACATCTGGTTTAGACCCGCTGCTGCAACACGCGGTTTATCGAATTTTGGAGCAACAACAAAAAAACGGCGCCACCATCTTTATGTCGTCTCATAACCTGGCCGAAGTAGATCGCATTTGCCATCGTGTTGCCATCATTAAACAAGGCAAGCTAATCGCCAATGAAAGTATTGATGATCTAAAGCAAAAGCGTATCCACACCGCTACCGTTCATTTTGCCGATAAATTCAAGAAAGATGATTTTGCTTCAGTGGGTGAAATTCAGGAAGATCTACCCGATGGCTTTATTATCGATGTCAAAGGCGAAATTGATCCGCTTATTAAGAAACTAAACGCGTATAAAGTTATTGATCTGGAAATTACTCATGCTACGCTGGAAGAAATCTTTCTAGAATATTATCGCGATGGGGGCAAATAATGGTCACAATTTTTCTTCGAACCATAAAAGACCGTTGGCTAATGTTTGCCATCTACACCGTTTTCTCCATTGCGTTAATGTGGATGTACATTGCGCTTTTCCCCAGTTTTAGCAAAGTTGACACCTCGTTTATGAATGCATTCCCGGAGGGGATGATGAAAGCATTCAACTTTGATATTAATAGCTTCGTGACTATTCAAGGATTTTTGAGCACCGAGCAGTTTTCGTTTATCTGGCCAATGTTGATGATTGCTCTAACGGTTGGTTACGGTGGTTACGCCTTTGCCGGCGAAATTGAAAAGGGGACAATCGAATTTTTGCTAGCTAAGCCGGTATCGCGCCTAAATTTCTTTTTTAGCCGATATCTTGTTGGGTTGGTAATGTTGGTAGTATTCACACCGCTAACCATTCTTGCGGCAATTCCGTTGTGCAAACTGTATGATATAAATCTTAGTTCAAGCCACTTTTATACTTTTGTATGGCTCTCGCTGTTGTTTGGCGTGGCAATATATAATTTAGCCATCATGTTATCTGCCATTTTCTCCGAAAAAGGTAAAGTGTTCTTTTTATCCATCGGGCTCACGGTTTTGATGTATGTAATCAACATTATCTCTACACTAAAAGAAAGCTTGTCGGATATTAAATATGTTTCGTTTTTCTACTACTACAATCCGCCGAAAGCGCTAATTTATAACCAAATTGATCAGTACACTTATTGGATGTTTGGTGGCGTGGCGGTGGTTAGTTTGATTGTGGCTCTAGTTGTCTTCACTCGCCGCGACATTTCAACCTAGCGATGTTATCCAATCTCTAATCTCCTTAGCGGATTTTTCGACGGATTTATTTGTCGTATTAAATTCATTCTCACATTCATTTCGCATTACGGTGTAAAACTCGTCGTACCAATCTTTATGGCCTTGCCAGTGCTGAGGAGTGCCGCGCTTAAATATTCTCGACTTTCTCTCGTCAGAAGCGCAATCTATCAACGCACAATGAATCGTCTTTGGATCAATTTGACGTTGTTTTGCTAAATCCATGATCTGATTTGGATAAATAGTCAGGCCAAATATCATGGTGTTTGTGTTTTGGTCATCTTTAGCGACACCAAGCCAGTATTCCATTTGTCGAGTACGCCAAGACAAATGCTCAGTTTGATCTTCGGGACATTTTTCGTTGCCTTTATCAAAATCGTAGAAAGACCAGCCCGAGATCGGGTGGTTTCGAAAATACTCGCACAATGCCGATTTCCCAGTACCACTCAATCCAGAAATAAATATAATCATATTATTTTCCAAAAAAGTACTGCCACCAGAGCCGGACGTATGATGGTTTGACGGACTCGCTGGTTTTGGCGCTGGCCGCCGCTTCTTCATCGTTAACAACTGCCGATTGGTCTGAGTTCTCGGGCAAATTAACGATAGTTTCGCCCGGTTTGGCATAGCCAAAATGCTCACGTGCTTGTTTTTCAATAAAACTATCGGTTTTTTGATATTTTATGTAGCGCTCTTTTACCGCTACTTCCAGTTTGATTTGGTCTAAATCATCCTTGTAACTCGTAAGCTGTTTAGATTGGTTTACCCCTTTCCAAACACTGCTGAATACCAAAAAGACACACCAACCAAACACCAAAAGCACTCCCAGATATTGCAATGGGAAAAAATTCGGCTGATAACGGGGTGTTTCTTCTTGAAAATGTTGTATTGCCATTGACCATATCATACCACAAATATGGTAAATTCTAAGCACTAAATCCGAAATTCGAAATAAATTCTAATTAGACGCTTCGCATCGAAATCACTCGAAGGTTACTCGCGATTATCAAATTTTCCCACTACCACCTTGGCTTGGGTGGGACATCGTCTTTCTTTTCTACATCAACCGAATCGGATAGCAACTGATCATTGTTTGCGATCTTTTCAGCTTTTGGCGCCGGTGTTGGCTCAATGGATGGTTTTTTAGTCACAATCACCGTTTCCACCGGTTTGCCCCAAAGTAGGTACGCCGCCGAAAGCGCGATGCCTAAAATTATTATCCCTAGCCCAATAATCCAACCAGTCCAATTTTTTCCTGTGTCGTTATTTGTTGGTGTCGGAGTCGAGGCTGGTGATGGTGATGCTACAATTTCTTCAGCTGCAATTGGTTTAGCTGTTGCCGCGGTTGTGGTGTGGGTAGTTTGTTTGATCGTGGCTGCCACTACCGGAGCAGTAGGGGTAGCTTCAACTTCTTTATATGCGCTAACGTTACCATAACTATCCTGAGCCTTAACATAAAATCGATAAGTGTGACTGTTCTCGCCCACAAATTTCCACGTAGTTTGTAATCCGCTAATCGTTACCGCTGCTACATTATTTTTGGTAGTAACATCGTAAACATTTACTAAATAGTATTCTGCTCCCAAGACCGGCGTCCAATTTAAGGTTACAGATCCATTGCCAGCTTTGGCGGTGAAGCTAGTTGGGGGGTTTATGGAAATTGTGTTTGCCAGTTTAACGGCGGCACTTTCTAAATTGGAACCGCTCCAAACCGTTACCCAAAAAGTGTTAGCCAAGTTATCCCCAACTTCACGCGTAAAACTGCCGTCGGAATTGGCGATAGTTTGATAAATTGGTACTAAACCATTAGTCAGCGCCGGGTCCGACCCGTAAATTTTTACGGTGATGCCGGGGGTTACTGATCCTATTGCGCCGATGATTTTGTCGCTAGTGCCTGGCACATTTTGCTGCATAGTTATTTTACTTGAGTCAATAAACGGCGCATGGGTTACATCAAATAAGGTTTGTGGGCTTACGTTTTCGGCAAAATCTTCGGCTTCGATGTAATATTTGTCACTTGCCAGTAAACCGGCGGAAATAAATGATCCGTCACTGCCGGCAACAATATGTTGAGCGACAATTGCATGGCTAGCGTCGTAAATATTTACGTAAATTGATTTTTCGACCGAGTTGATAACGCCAGAGATAATGCCGTTAGAAAATCGCAAATTTGAAAGTACCGGTGCTGTTGGCGCCACGGTGTCAATTAGATAATTGTTTGAGATAGTAACGGCATCATCAATATCAAGTGTCGTGTCTCTGGCTACTATACTGACGGTGTAGTTGCCGTCAGGCAACGTGGCTGGCAATGTGGCGGTTAGATTATTCCCGTTGATTGTTACCGTTGCCAAAGTTGTTACTTGCGTGGCGTTATTCGTCCACGATGCCGTAATGGCGGTTGACCAAACACTCGCTAAAGTCGGTGTAACGTTAGCGGTGATAGCTGGTTTTGTCGATGCGTTTTGGACATTAATTCGCGCTGGATCATAGTTCACGTTGGTTATGTCGATTCGAATATTCTGAGTCGGTAAAAACTCGGGAGTATAACTACCGGCCGCGTTAACCTGTTTAACCGCATAAGTATATCGAATTTCTGGATTCGCGGTTGTGTCGGTAAAGGTTGGGGTAAGTGACGTACCTATTTGGGTTAGAGCCGGATGAGCTAAATCTGATCGGTAAATCACAAACGTATTTCCAGCGTCAAAATTGGTCCAAGTAAGTACCGGGACATCGCTATTAACGCGATTGACTGTAAGAGCCACCTCGGAAGGGTAGTTTTGAGTTACAACTGTTGGCGCGCTTAACGTTGTTCCATTGTAAACTGCTACGATAAAAACTGTTCGATATTGGTCATCGCCAGTTTCAATTGCCGGAAAAGATCCATCAATTGAGTTTACATCAACGTCTGTGCCAATTTGGTTTGTTAACGCTAGGTCGGAATACGCCCGGGCTTTTATCCCACTTAAACTTGGCAATGCACCGGCAATACCCGAAACCGAGTCTGGGTTACCGTGGGCAACGTCATTAAAGACTAATTTATCTGATACAGGCGCTGGGGCAACAATATTTACGGTTTGAACTCCAGACTGGAGTTGCTGGGAAGGAGAGTTACTCCCTGTTGTTGTCTCGGCAGTTATTGCAGTCGATCCGGGCGTAATCCCTTTTATATAAAAACTTGCCCTGGTGTACTGCGTCGAGCCTGTTGTGGCACTTATTGAAATATTTCTAGGATCAGCGGTACCACTTGAATTGGTTTTAATAACGTTTGAATTATCAAAACCAATACTTATATACGTAGTGCATGATGACCACGCGGGCGTTCCACTACTATCCTGAATTTGTGCCCAATATTTGGTTATTTGTCCGACATTTCTTGTGAGCGGATCTGTTCCTTGGTCGGCAATTATTGCGAGATGAAATAATCCACTATCAAGACTACAAGGATCCGCAGCCTTTGCCACTTGGGGTACTAATAAAGACATATTAGCCAAGCTGGTTATGGCAAAAATGGCTACCAATAAAGTCTTAAATAGTTTTTTGAATTGACTCATCATCACTCCTTTATGCAATCATGATATTTATTGATTGCGCACTAGCTTACACCAAAACAGAAACATACCAGATGCCCCCTCCTAAACCCTTGAATTTTGGTGTGATGAGCCACTTGCTCCTGCTACCCATAGGCGACGGTTAGTGTTTCATCGTCCATAGGTCAAACGCAGCCACGTCCTAACACTAGCAAGGCATCTTTGACCTGTCAATACTGAGTTTTTAGCGGCATTGTTGCATTCAAACCAAAAATAGTTTACGTTGTGCCTAGACAATTAACAGAGGAATGAAAATGGAAACATTTGATACGATCATTGGGCAGAGCGTCAAAATGCAGGGGAACCTAAGTAACCAAGGGGCCATTCAAGTTAATGGGACGGTTGAGGGTGAAATTAAGTCCGAGTCTTTGGTGATTGTGGGTGCCGGCGCGGTGGTACGCGGGCCAATTAAAGCCAAAGTGGTAGATATTTCCGGTGAGGTTAGCGGCACCATTTTTGCCGATGATCGTTTGGAAATTCAGCCCAAGGGCAAACTTTATGGTGATATTACCACTCGCAATTTGGTGATCAAAATGGGTGCAATTTTTGTGGGCAAAAGCGAAGTAATTCACGATAAAAATGGGAAGTCAGAGCCGGATGCTGATAATGCCTAATGTCTAATACCGAATGTCTAATGGATTTTTTAGAAATTTGGATTTGATTAGTCATTAGTAATTAGTCATTAGTAATTTTATTCGTATAGGTACTTTCTGATGTCTCATAAAATATAATTCCTTAAAATTAAATTACTCCAGGAGATATCACTTTGTATTTTTATATCGCAGATCCGCCACAAACCAAGGTTGATCAAACTGCGGTCGCGGCAATTAGGGCCAGATTAATCCCAGACGGCATCGCTGGTGAGTTCGTTTTTCGTACACCCGGACAATCTGCGGCCACATTGGCAAAATCAGCTATCGACCAAGGATATAGCACCATTGTAGCGGTGGGAAATGAATATTTAGCCGCTGAAATTGCCGGTACTATTTATGATCAACCAATTGCGCTTGGGGTTTTGCCAATTAACGCATCGCCAGATTTAGCGCAAATAATTGGTTATTCCGATTGGCGGGTGGGTATTAAAGCGCTTAGGCATCGTAAAATTATTTTGCGTGACATTGGGGTAATTAACGCGGAGCTGTTTTTCCTCTCGGAAGTGAAGATAAATTCCGCTAAACCCCAACATTTTTATCTTCATACCGATCGTTTTTCGGCCGAGATTTTTTCCAATATCATTAGAATCACCCTTTGTACCGGTGAGATGCCGTTTGCTTTTGCCGGATTGCTAAATTTTTACACCACAGCCAAAAACGGCCCAATTTGGAGCAAATCGATTTTTGGTAAGCCCGCATTTAACGTTGAAACTTTGATGCGTTCAGATACAGCTGTAATTCAATCTGAATCAGATTGCGATGTGGTGCAAGATGGTCATGCAATCGCCAAAATGCCCATTAGTTTGTCGGTTATCCCGCAATCGGTTCGAATTATTACCGCTAGACAGTTACATACCGAGGCGGAGTAGGTACTAAGCACTAAATCCGAAATTCGAAATCCTAAACAAATTCAAAATATCAAATTCCAAGCATTTTAGCCGTGAATCCGGAAATTAATCCACAGGAGATTACTTTACCTGTCATCTCGACCCTGTGAGCGTTGTCGAACTGTTGGCTTCCTGCCCTCTTAGGGCGTAGTCTACGGGCGGAGCCAACGTAGTCGCTCGAGCCAGCTCCCCTTTGTCGAAATGACATAATAATTTACGGATTTAAGTAGTAGAATGTTGTAATGAATGTAAAATTGTGTTATTATTCAAGAGTCAATAACTAAAAGGCTTTACTATAAGTAGCAAATCGCTTCGAATAAACGATCAAATAACCGCCTCGTCAATGTTACTGATTGATCAAAACGGTCAGTCACAAGGTGAGGTTAGTCGTGCCCAGGCGTTAGAGTTAGCTGAAAGTATTGGCCTCGATTTGGTTGAAGTTTCGCCAATGGCTGTTCCGCCGGTTTGTAAAATTCTAGATTTTGGCAAGATGATTTACGAAGAAACCAGAGCGGAGCGAAAAGCCAAAGCAAACCAAAAAACCATTGATGTAAAAGAAATCCGCTTAAGTTTAAAAATTTCTGATCACGATTTGGAGCTGAAAATTAATCAGGCCAAAAAATTTCTAACGCAGGGAAATAAAGTTAGAGTGGTCATAAAAATGAAGGGTAGAGAGCAGATTTTTGCGGAAAGAGCATTCGCTACCATTAACGAAATCGGTCAGAAAATCGGTGGTAAGATCGAACAGTCCCCAAGCAAACTAGGTAACCAAATATCCATTACAATTGCATAAAGAGAAGTTATGAAAACCAAAACCCATCAAGCCATGTTAAAAAGAGTCAAAATTACCGGAACCGGTAAAATTATGCGTAAATTAGCAGCTGTTTCCCACTTGCGCGTGAACAAATCCGACCGTAGTAAATTAATGGTAGAAATTGACCGCAAAGATATTAAACGAATTAAGCGAATGTTGCCGCACCGATCGAGCTCCCATCGTTCGGCGATAGGGGCACGTAGTTCAGCTTCGCTTACAGCGAAGTCTGAACAATAAAGGAATAAGATGGCCAGAGTAAAACGGGGAATGATCTCCCGAAAAAGACATAAAAATTTACTTGCGTTAACCAAAGGTTATCGTGGTACGCGTAATAATTTGATCCGCATGGCTAAACAAGCCACCTTAAATGCGGGAATTTTTGCTTACCGAGATCGTCGCAATAAAAAACGCGATTTTCGCTCACAGTGGATTACTACCATCAACATTGCCTTACAAAATGAAGGCGTCAAGTATTCGCAATTCATTCACCAATTAACTATTAAAAAAATTGATCTAAACCGCAAAGCCTTGGCCGAGATGGCCGAAAAACAGCCGGAAGCGTTTACATCTCTGGTCAAACAGGTAATGAACTAACTATTTTCAAGCTCGAAATACGAAATTCGAAACAAATTTGAAATTTAAAATTGGCCCTTAGTAAACTACTTCGGCGTCTTTTTTAAACATCTTTACTCTGGCGGCAATTAGCATAGTTATGGTTACTGCAAATATCAATACAATATCTACAATAATTGAAGCAGATAGGCCTCTCCACATTACTAGCGGCTCTCTAAAGTAGTCACACAGCACTCGTCCGACTAAGTAAACAAGCGATAACACGAAGAATAATTTGCCATCTTTGCGCCACAGTGGTTTTTTAAGATACATTACTAATCCAAAGACAAAAAGTAATAATGAGAAGATAGCCTCATACAGTGCAATCGGCAATCTACCATCAATCGCTAATTTCGCTGATGATGTTTGCCCTAAAGCACATCCGCCAAACTGACAGCCGGTTTGCCCTAGCGCAACTGCAAGCAAAAAGCCCAGAATTAAGATATTTAACCATTTTAAGATGTACTGTTTTTCGCTACGCAATATCAACCAAACCGCGAACAATCCGCCAAAAATTGCGCCGTAAAATACCAATCCGCCCTGCCAAAGAGCAAATGCGTTGGTCCAGCTGCCTTGAGGGAAGCGAAAGTATTGCGGATAAGTAATAACATACGCTATTCTGGCGCCAACTACGCCCACAAAAATCATAAAAAGTATGTTGTCAAAAAAACCGGGTAAGTTTAGGCGGCTGTATTTGGCAAGTATGGCAAAACAGAGTGACCCAACTAAGATAGCAAGTGCTAAAAATAATCCAAATGAAAAAATTGTGACCGATCCAACAGTAAACAATATCGGATGCATTTTCCCTCCTTAACATTATTGTAACAGAAAATATTGGTTGTAGTGCAAGCATTGCCGATTTTCTTCAATATCAAAATGACATTTATTTTTTGGATTTACATATGAAGACTATTGACATATTATAAATATATTTGTATTGTATGGTAAATGATATAGTTGTGTTAAGGTGAACCTTAACATTCTAGGTTTACCTCTCTAATACAGAACCCTTGACGGTCCACGATCAGGCGTCTGACGGCTTGAGACGCGAAAGGGCAAGAAAATGCAACGGCAAGCGCAGCTTTTCGGGGCGGTGATGGCGATGTTGTTTCTGGCTGGTTGTGGTGGCAGTGGGGGACCTGGCGGGGGATCAATTTTCCCACCGGGGACGCGGGAGATCAGGTTCATGCAGTCGGTTTTTGATTCCAATGAGCTGAAAGGGCGGTCTCTTGTCGCTCACTGGATTGGGCCCACGCACCCATTCGTTGATTACGGCCCGGTGAAGTTTGACTCGGTGCGCATGCATCAAGATCTAGGAACTTTGACGATCAACGCTGATGGGTCCCTTCGTTTGGTTAACAACACAGCGTCGGGCACAATTGCGTTCTTGTACAGCGCGCATCACCCCACTGGGACTGATGACCCTGATGCCGGGATGGAAATCTCGGATCAGTTGGCAACTATCACTCTTACACCTGTGGGTACGAGTGTGTCGCCAACCGACTTTCGTGTTGCCCAAGGTGGCACGATGATCGTAGCGGCACAAGCAGATAACTCGCGTACTTCAGGCAAGACGATCGTTCGGATCGCCACATTGGCGCCGTCTCGTGCACCGACTAACGTGCCGGCAACATGGACGATTGCACCAGTGGACGCGGGCAAGATGTCAGGCGCAAACTATGATGGTTCGTACACCTTCACTGGTGAACCGAACTTTATTGGTAGTTTCACCCTGACAGCGCATGTTATTGGCGCTAAAGACCAGCCAACAACGCCGATCACTGGCACCGCCATCGCCCATCCGGTGATCACGGTGTCATCGCCAACTGAAAAACAAACAGTGGTTGGCACCATTAACGCCAAATTCGTCTTTCAGAACACCACGGATGGGTTCTGGCGGGTCGATAGTGGCAAAGAGACATTGGTCACCGGAGACTCGTTTCCGTTGGATACCACACTCTTGACCAATGGTGTTCACTACTTGAACTTCCGTGCAGTTGGGCCGGTGGAAGAAGTGAGCATGGCGCGGAAGTTCATTGTCAACAACCCTCACGAGTTTAAGCCGTGGAGCGGGTTAATCGCCTACAGCCAACGTGATGTTTCGGATGGACCCTTTCGAACTTTCGCGAATCTCATCACGCCAACAGGTTCGCAAGAGATTGCCGGCTTTGGTAGTGATCAGCTCATCAGATGGTCACCTGATGGGAAGTATATTACTGATGGCCGGCATCTAGTCAACCGAGATGGTACTCGGATACTGACCTGGGATCGAACGTGGGATTCTGCATTCGAATGGTTTCCAGATAGTTCTGGAATCCTGACCGGATTCTGTCTTGGGCCGTTCAATAGGCTGTTGACAAACGGGACGATAGAGGAACTTGCTAGTGACTCGGCTGCCACTTATGGCCACAACCCCGCATTCTCTCGTGATGGGCAGTGGGTTTACTTCGTTCATCACGAGCATGGCACGTACGCCTACCTCAGACGGGTTACTGTGACTTCAATGTTGGCGCGTACGTATCCAACCGAGAACCTCATCAAGTTTGACACAAGCTTCAACGAGCAAGTGATCCTGAAGGCAACGGTAGAAGGGAATGTTGTATTTGCCTACGGCAAATCGATGGTGCTTTTCAACCCGGAGACCAAGTCGATCGTAGCGCGTGTTGATGGTGACTTGGGGACCGTGTATAACATCGAACTATCACCGGACGGTAAATACCTTGCAGTTCAGCACTCCAGTTGGGTCGGAGTGGTTTCTGCGACTACCCTAGCCACGGTTCTCGAGATCATGCCCCCGCTAGGAAGTGGGATTCAGAGCTTTGCATGGTCTCCAGATAGTACGGGGATTGCTGTCTCGAACTATGATGATTCAGTTACACCAGTGGAGTACCGAGTCTACATCTGCCGGATTGACGATCCAATTCCGCAAGAGATTCTCAAGCGGGGTGGCTTCGGAAAGGCGGCAAATAAGACCCGGGGTTATGAAGTCACTGGTTCGAGTTTATCGTGGACGACAGACAATCCTTAGCTCCTTGGAATACGAACCCCCGCGGGCGCACTGCTCGCGGGGATCTTTTCTTTTAGATAAAAAATGATATGATATAAGCAAGAAATTATGGAATCGTAGCTCAGTTGGTTAGAGCGCTGCATTCACATTGCAGAGGTCAGTGGTTCAAGTCCACTCGGTTCCACCACGCTAAGCGTGGTAATTGGGACGCTCAGCGTCCCACCAAATATATACGAATGGATTTTTTTGACCACGCTAAGCGTGGTACTTTTGTATCTGCGTCTTGTCATAGTTATAGTTGTGTATAACCTGCTCATTGTCAGCTAGCTTATTATTATGTAATCTAATACTAGACGGAGATAGTTTGAAAGATATCATAGAAAAGCCGCGGCCAGAGAACACAGAGGCCGCGCAACATATTCAGCACCCAATTGCCGAGCATCCGCTGGGTCAGTTTTTGCGATTTATTTACGAAATCGGCAAAACTGTTGTTGTTGTTTTGGTAATTTATACGCTAGTGCACTATTTGTTAATTCAGCCTTTTCAAGTTGAAGGCAGCTCGATGGAGAGAAATTTTCATAACGACGAATTTTTAATGGTACAAAAGATTAGTTATGCAATAAAAGCGCCCGAGCGCGGCGACGTAATCGTATTTAAATACCCCTTAAATCCTAGTTTAAATTATATTAAACGAGTAATCGGCTTACCGGGGGATAAGCTAACTATCTCTGATGGTAAAGTTATCATTACCAATACAGATAATCCAAAAGGATTAGTGCTTAATGAGGGCTACTTAGACGCCGGAAAAGTTACATCGGTTAACGGTGATACCGCCGAGCGTTCATGGCTAATTGAGAACAACCAATATTTTGTGATGGGCGATAATCGAGATCATTCAGACGATTCTCGCAGTTGGGGTACCGTGCCAAAACAAAATTTGGTCGGCAAAGTTTGGGTAACTGTTTATCCGTTTAGCGATTTTGGACTAATTGCCCACGCCACCTACTAGGTAAATTCTAAATTCCAAGATTCAAACACTAAATAAATCCAAAATACGTAAATCAACACTCAAAAACATTTCGAATTTTTTTATTTCGAATTTTTTTAGAATTTGGTGCTTAGTGCTTTTTTGGTTGCGACTTAGAGTAGGGTACTAACTCAACTTTAATTGGCGTGCCGCGAAACGGTTCGTGATCTCTAATAAGGTTTTCGATATATCTGGATTGTGAGAAATGCCAGGTTTGTGGGCGATTAACATAGACCGCAAACGTGGGAGGGTTCGAGCCGATTTGTTCTATCTTATATATAAGCGGTAAGTTGCCATTGTTCGCCATTGCCACTGTGGCAATGTTGTCCAGTTGGCTTTGTTCCAGATTTATCATACGAGTATGATAAACTTTGTGCGCTTGCTCTAATAATTTGTGTACATTTAGCCCGTCTGCTGCGGAAATAAAAATCACCACAACCCATGGAATAAAAGCAAAAGTAGCTTGTAAATCAGCCAAAAACTCGCGCTGAGCTAAATCATCCAGATTACCGGTTTCCGCATTGGTTTTTTTAGCGTTTTTTTCGGCAAAATCTTTTAGATAGCTGTCCCATTTGTTAACCGCAATCACTAATCCCTTGCCAAATTCCAACACAATTCCGGCTATGTGAGCGTCGTTTGCGGTTGGGCCTTCCATTGCGTTTACCAATAAAAAAGCCACGTCACACTTTTGCACCGCATCAACCGCTCTGGTTACGGCAAATTTTTCGATTCCAACTTCTATTTTTCCTCGTTTGCGAATGCCGGCGGTGTCTATAAATTGAAATTGCATCTCTTTGTATGGCAAGGTGATGTCGATATTGTCTCTTGTGGTGCCAGCCACATTTGATACTACCGCGCGTTGTTCGCCGGCAATATTATTTAGCAAAGTAGATTTTCCCACATTTGGTCGGCCGATTATGGCCACTTTAACCATATTTTTGGGCTGTTTAGGCGCGTCTGATTTGTTTGGCAACTTGGCTAGAATCTGTTTTTGTAAATCATCGATGCCGTTGTTATGAATGGCCGAAACCGGTAATATTTTGCCAAACCCAATGCTTGGCCAGCTTTCCACCGCGTTGGTTTGCCCTAAGCCATCGGCCTTGTTGGCTACTACAATAGTTGGTTTGCCCATGGCGCGAACTTGATCAATTACAATTTGATCTTCGGTTAAAATGCCGGTTTGACTATCTAAAATTAGAATTACTACGTCTGCTTGAAGTTTAGCCGTTTCTATTTGTTCTCTAACCGACATATTAAAATCGGTTCTGGCTGAGTCAATTCCGGCTACATCAATTACCGTAAACTCGGTACCGCGATAGTTGGCGATACCAAAAATACGATCACGAGTTGTGCCCGCCTCTCGTGCCTCAATCGCTACACGTTGACCAATTAATCGATTAAAAATGGACGATTTTCCTACATTTGGTCGTCCAATTAGTGCTACCGTTGCCATATTACCCTTTACATTTGATTATATGAGTATATAATACCATTAGACGGCTGGTTTGTCGAGTGCCTTAACATATTGTTGGCTTGTGCTCTCTGGAAGGAGGGGCTCAATGAGGACAGTAAGAGGCGATTCGTCAAAGTGTAGCGGGTGTGCACACCGACGCCCGTCAACTTCGGCGCAGTTGGTACCGGCTGGTGGATGTCTGACTGCTCTGCCGGCTTGCGCCCTTTCGGCTTGCAAGTTCAAGCCCTCGGACAACGTCCGAGGAAGACTGGCCGACCGCGGAGGTGTACTGGTCGGAATCAGTCACAACCAACTCTGAAGGAGAGAGTTATGGGACACAGAACAGTCGACTTGTGGACGTGCGCCCGCTGTCCGTACTTCAAGCCGGGGTTCCCAGGTGCTTTACCCGGATGTCGCAATGGGCGGTGCATGGATGAAGTGATTGGGGTGGCACCAGTCAACCCGATTCACTTTCGCAGTGTGCCGGGTGGGCAAAGCGTCGAATCTGCCCAGCAACGCCCCAATATCCAGATGGGCTGAAGGGAGGGAGTGATGAGAATTAGTCCGGGAGTCAGTCTGGCATTGACCGGGGTCGCGATGACAGTCGGAGCAATCGTCTCTACTGTTCTCGTTGTTCCGGTTCTTATCCTGTTATACCCGTTCATGCGTCGCAGAGGACATACCAATGGGCACGCATGAAGGAGTGGTGGGGCTCCGAAACCCACTGGTCTGCCTTGGGTGTTGGTTCTATGACACCACCGGCAGACATGATCGTCATGATGGGCCGCGCTGTGCGGCACACTGCCTAAAGGGGGTTTGTCCGAATATGATACGTCGTTGCGCGACGATCCCAGCTGGGGTCGTCGCGTTACTAATTTGTGCTATATTGAAGGTGAATTGCGAATAAAAATTTTTAATTTTTAATTTTTAATTTTTAATTTCAAATGAAAGGTAGCCAATTTTTAAATGACTAAATAAGGAACCTTTTAAAAATTTAAGCATTCGGCACTTATTCATTTAAAAT